>JAFUFY010000067.1 GCA_017469645.1 Campylobacter sp.
ATTTACCAAATTTTCGCACTCTTTTAAAATTTCATCAAGGCTCATTTGAAAAACACCCGGCATCGAAGAAATCTCTTTTTCACATTTTCGCCACTTACGACAAAAAGCGGATAGATAAAGTTGCGACTCTCTAATGAAGTTTCTCGCACCAAATCCCTTAAATTCGGATTTATGCGTAATCTTCTAAATCGTTTAAACATTGTTTTTCCTTTTTTAGATACAATACAAGCGATAATTTTATCATATTTGGAGTAAATTTTATATGAAAATTGAAATTTCAGAGATTGCAAATTTGCCATCACGCTTTGGTAAATTTAAAGTGCAGTCTTTTAAAGAAAACGAAAAAGAGCATTTGGTTATCGCTAAAATGCCGTTTAGCGAAGTAGTTAATGTGCGAATTCACTCAGAGTGTCTAACAGGCGATGCGATAGGAAGCTTAAAATGCGATTGCAGAGATCAGCTCGAAGAAAGTCTTAAATTTATTGAATCTAACGGCGGTATGGTGATTTATTTGCGTCAAGAAGGACGAAATATCGGACTTTTAAATAAAATAAACGCTTACGCACTGCAAGATAAGGGTTTTGATACAATCGAAGCAAATCATCAGCTGGGCTTCAAAGCAGATGAGCGAACTTATGAGATTGTTGATTTTATCTTAAAACATTATGAAATCAAAAAGATAAATTTGCTAACAAACAACCCTGAAAAGCTTTCAAATTTGCATTGTGTGGAGATTGTAAAACGAATTCCGATTATCATAAAGGCAAATGAATTTAACGAAAATTATCTAAAAACAAAAAAAGATAAAATGGGGCATTTGCTGTGAATTTAGTCTTACCTAGCGATTTTGATGAAAAATGCGATAAATTCGGCGAGTGTTTGCGTAAATTTAACCAAATTCACAGTCTGACAAACTATGATGATTTAAAAGAGATTATCGCTGATAGCATAAAAGGCACAGAATTTATCCCAAAATACCCAAAAATCGCACTTGACATCGGTAGCGGGGCAGGATTTCCTGCTATGTTTTTGGCGATTATTTTAAATCACACAAAGTGGCATTTTTACGAACCAAATGCAAAAAAAGCGGCGTTTCTAACCTACGCAAAGGTAAATTTGGGTTTGCAAAATATCCAAATTCATAGAGAAAAAATCGAAAATTCGCTAAAATTAAGAGCCGATTTGATAACTTCAAGGGCGGTTATGAGAACTAAAAATTTAGTTGAAATTTGCGATGGATTTTATGATGAAAAAACGCACTTTTTGCTATATAAAGGTAGTAGCGTAGAAGCCGAGATCAGCGAATTTTTAGAAAAGTTTAAATTTGCAAAAACGCAAATTTTTAATGAAAAAACCAGAAATTATCTTTTAATAAGTGAAATTTCAGAGCTAATTTAAAAGGCGAAAAATGGGAAAATTACTATCACTAGCGATTATCATTGCGTTAATTTATTTTTTTATCGTGCCAAGATTTCGCACAAAAAAAAGCGAAAGCTCAACCAAAAAAAATAAAAACGATGAAAATACCCAAAATTTGGTGCTTTGCGAGTGTTGCGGTGCTTTTGTGAGCGAAGATGAAATTCATACAAAAAACAAACAACAAATTTGCAATGAGTGCGAAAAAAAGGAAAAATAGATGATTATTATCGGACATAGACTTATTAAATTTGAGCCTTTTACGGCTGTTAGTAACTTTGACGAAGTGGCAAAATACGATAATTTGCTTTTTAAATTCAATCCAAGATTTATCGAAAGTTCGCAAATTTTAGGCAAAAAATTTAGCGTTAGAACAAATAAAATCCAAGAAATCATACTCGCAAACGCAAGCGGAGCTAGTTTTATCGTGGTAGATAAAAAATTTGCAAAAACAGCGCAGGATCTGGCGCAAAATTATCTATTTGACGCAAAAATCGCCTGTATCATTTCAAGCGAACGCCATTTAAAAGATTTAGCCGAAATCGGCGTCGATGCGGCGATTTTCAAAAATGGAATTCGCTTTTTATCGCACTCTTTTTTACCGAGTTTCAAGCCAAAATTCGCACTTCCAAAGCTTGAATTTAACAAATTTAAAAAGCAAACGCAAAGTAAAGATATATTAACCAAAAATTCTGATAAAATTCAAACCGATGAATTTCAAAATGAAAATTTGCAGTCATTAAGAGAAATCTTAAATAAGAAAGGTTGAAAAAATGGAAAAATTAAAAACTGCCGGTTTGATGGCTGGATTAATGCTTTTATTTATGTTTGTAGGAAATCTAATCGCAGGTCAAACAGGCATGATGATCGCATTTTTGGTGGCAGCGGGAATGAATTTTTTCAGCTATTTTTTCAGCGATAAACTAGTTTTAAAGCACTACAAAGCCGTCGAAGTAAGCAGAGCAAACGCAGCAGGACTTTATAATATAGTAGAACGCTTAGCAGATAGAGCAAATTTGCCTATGCCAAAGGTTTATATAATTCCTGAGCAAGTGCCAAATGCCTTTGCCACAGGCAGAAACCCTAGCCACGCCGCCGTTGCCGTAACCGAAGGTCTTTTAAAACTAATGGACGAAAAAGAAGTAGAAGGCGTTTTAGCTCACGAAATGAGCCATGTAAATCACTATGATATTTTAATCGGCTCGGTCGCGGCTGTTTTTGCAGGTGCGATTGCTATGCTAGGAAATTTCGCCAAAGTGGGTGCTGCCACAGGCAGAAACAACGCAAACAACCGCGGCGGCGGAGCTTTTATGCTACTAGCAGCTATCGTAATGCCGCTTGCTGCTAGTGTTATCCAAATGGCGATTTCACGCACACGCGAATTTAAAGCCGACGCAGGTGCTGCCAAACTCACAGGACACCCTGAATGGCTGATTTCGGCTCTATCAAAGCTTGATAATTACGCTAAAAATTATCGTATGCAAAATGCAAATTCGCAAACAGCGCACATGTTTATAATAAATCCATTTAGCGGATTAAAAGGGCTTACGAATTTGTTCTCAACTCACCCGACAACGGCCGATCGCATAGAAAAGCTAACGCAAATCGAACAGGAGTTAAAACAAATTCGTGGTTAAATTTGAGTTCAAATTTTGCAAATATTTACTCAAAAGTGCTAAAATTTCATAATCTTAATTTTTTAAGAAATTACTTTTAAGGAGTCCAAAAATGGGATTACTATCATTTGTTGCAAACGCAGGTAAAAAGTTACTCGGTCTAGGCAAAGACGAAGAGAATATCAAAAGCGAAATCGCTACTAGCCTAAGCTCAGAGCCGGTTGAAAACCTTGAAATCAAAGTCGAAGGCGATACCGTAAAAATCAGCGGCGATGCAAGTCCGGAAGCACTTGAAAAAGCTGCCCTAATCGCAGGAAATGTTCAAGGTATCAAAAATGTAGAAATCGAAGGCGTCAGAGAAGATGAAGGCGATAACTACTACACTATCGTAAAAGGCGATAATCTTTCAAAAATCGCTAAAAAATTCTACGGCGATCCAAATAAATATCCTGTGATTTTCGAAGCAAATCGCGAAGTCATCAAAGATGCAAATTTGATTTATCCAGGTCAAAAAATCAGAATTCCAAAATTATAATTTTGGTAAATTTCATAAATCCTTTACCACAAGGTACGAATTTTTCGCCCTTGTGGTTTTTTTATGGCTGAAAATTTTACTCGCAAAATAAATACTATACAAAAAAATAAATTTATCGCCGTTTTGTAAATTTTGAGCTATGAGCCAAATTTGAAAATTTCACACTTTCCAAATTTTTGTGTTTAAATTTAGCGTTTTTACTATTGACAAAAAGTGCGAAAGTTCGCGTTTTATGGTAAATGCAGGATTTGCATGTAAAACGCTTTTATCGATGTCTGGTTCAAAATTATCTTTTCCTGTATCTAAAAAAATGTAAATTTTATCTCCCACAAAACTAACGCTGATTGGGAAATTTAGCCGTCTTTTCAAATCCAAAAGTCGCTTCATAAACGCAGGGCTTAAAATATACATTGCATTTTGTAAATCATTTGAATAAACGCTAAATTTAGCGTTAAATTCGCTATCGTCCATTGTGATTTTTTTTAAATTTTTTACAACCTGCTTTTTATTTGTAAGAACAAGTATTGGAGATTTGATTTTTTTATTAAATTTGGCATAGAAAAATATCCCCCAAGTATCTACTCTTTTTTCTTCATCTGTGGCAAAAAATGCTATATCGCAGAATTCAAAATCAACACCTTCAAATTTACCGGTAATTTTATCGTTTGCATTAAATATAGTGCTAGATTTAAAAAATAGATTACTATCATAAAAATGTTGTGTTTCAACGATGCCATCACTTTCGTATTTGTAACCAAAATTCTCTATGTATGGCTTTAAATATCGCTCTTTAAACAATCTCCTATAAGTTTTGCTTTTGTGATTTTTCATATATTTTACCACTGCCGAAAAGCCAAAAATAGCCCCAAATGCTAAACATGATATTATAATAATAAACAAAATAAAAGAAGTATGGGCTTTTGTATTTGAATTTAAACCTAGCAAAATAAGCAAAGTAAAAAATATTTTACTACTTAGATATTTTTTATTAAAAAATTCAATATTTTTAAAAGTTTTTATAATCGCAATAGCACTAAAAGCAATTACTACGAAAACAGCATTTATATCACGATTTCCCATATACCAGACGAAAATAAGAAATATAAAATAAATCACAATAGCAAAAATAATATATGCTTTTATTTTTTCTATTTTTTGCAAAATTCTTTTGCGCATTGTTTCTAATTCGTAAATATTCAAATTTTCTCGCTTTTGATTTGAAATTATAAAAACTTGTAAATTTTAGCAAATTTGTACTTAATATTTAAACCATATTTTGATACAATTAGCACAAAATAGACGATAGATATGCTACGGGGTCATGCTACACCGCTTTTGGGGGAAAACATTTTTCGCTTTGCGAAAAATGCTTCGCTTGTTTTCACAGAAACATCGCCTACGCCGAGCGCTTCGCTTGTTTTGCGGTGCTATCGCGGGTTCAACTCCCGCCGTCGTCTATTTTTGCTTTTTTATTTTTTTCTTATTTTATCCTTTC
>JAFUFY010000068.1 GCA_017469645.1 Campylobacter sp.
AGTATTGCTATTTTCAGTATATTTTCTTAAAAAATGATAGACAAATGAGAAATCAGCGTTTATATTGGGCGGAGTTCCAAAAAAATTAGTAAAATAATTGCCTTCATCGCCATTAAAACCGATAGAATTTTGTTTTAAATTTTCACTTTTTAGAGTGTAAGCACAAAATTCAGAGCCATTTTTATATTTATCAACCCACAAAACGGCGTTACTTTCAATCAAAGTATGATTACGAGAAGTTAAATCATACTCCATAAAAGAAATACCGATAGAAAAACAGAAATTTAAAATCAGAAATGGGAGTAAAAGAAGTTTTTTCATTTTGTTTCTCTTTCTTTTTTCATTTTAGCTACCATTTGCGAGTAAAAAGCACGAAAACAAGCAGTATAGGAACGCAAAGCAAAGTAAGCCAAAAGAAAATAGAAAAGAAGTAGTCAAACGCTTCAAAACCGACAAGCGGAATAATTACAAATTCCATTTTTCTACCTTAAATTAAGTATTAACATAAAAACGGCTATACAAAACGCAAAGCCAAACAAACAACCACAAAGAGCCATAAAATAGCAATATTCAGGGAAACTAATACCGAGAGTTGAATACATTTCGTGTATATTAAAGCCTTGCATAGTATTACCTTTTAAAAATATCAAGTCCAAGCAAAACTGATTTAACGACCATAAAAGCAACCAAAAGCAAAACAAAAAAAGAATTCAAAATCAAACCTGCTTTAATTAAATCAATTTGCATTTTAAACACCTTAAACGCAAAGCGACTGAACGCACTTCGCATTGAACTATAAAAATAAGCCTATTTCATAGACTTATTTTTATAGTCCGCTCCGTTTGTCGGCTCAATTTTTGGCGATACGATGAAAATACAAGTATTTTCTATCGTCTCACCAAAAATTTGAGCTGAAATTTTTAGCGTAATAGTCTTAAACCAGCTCTAACAGCAAAAACTATACCCATAAGACCTACAACGATACCAGCCATAGAAGTAAAAGGAACGCTATCGATAGTTCCACTAAAACCACTACCAGCAGTATATGTAATGTCAGCAAATGCACTACTTGCACCAACAAGACCAAAACCAGCAACTGCTAAAACTTTTGCTTTACCAGTTTTCAAAAATTCTTTAATTTTCATAAAGAACTCCTTGTAAAAATTTAGGAAACCTTTTGTCAAATTTGAAACAAATTTCACAAAAAATTTTTTATAGTATTTGGAATGGATCATTTTCATTATTAAAATTTAAAAATTAGCCATTCTCAACAAGAGATACGAGCTACGCTTCGCACGGGGCAAAAAAACAAGCCAAAGGCATATTATTTGCCCCGTGCGACACTAAATTTGCTTCAATAAATTTTCAGCAAATTTAGGCGTAAATTGTTTCGCATAGCTAATTTTTAAATTTTAATAATGAAAACTCTGAACGATGAACTAAAAAAATTAAAGGCTCTTAAAGGTTTCCAACAAAAAGAGCCTAAGCAGTTTAAACTCATACTTAGGAGAAAAACCAATCAGAACACCAAAACATTTAAATTTGTTTTTAGGGGCGAAAAATCTACGACTGCAATTAAAGAAGCCTTACGCTATGAACTAACTGCAAGTTGTAGAGTTGCAACAAATGCTAAAAAGCTAAAAATGCTTCGCATTTTCTTTACGCTTTTTGCATTGGTATTTATGGGGCTTTGCCCCATACCCCATTTATTTATTTATCATTATGTAAAAATTTAGATTTTCTTTTTTTAAACATAAAGTTCGATAAATTAAGGAACACGAGAATAAATCTCATAACTTAATCAAGCCGACTTTTTTAAAATCGGCTTTGTTAAACTATTTAGATTTTGATTTATCGACATTGTTTAAAAAGTTGATAAAATATGCGTCATCTTCATCAGTTGTAAGAACATAAGAGCCCATATTGTAAGACGGAAGCCCAGCAACGATTTTTAAAATGCCACCATTGCGAAAGTAAGTATTAAATTTGTTTGTTAAAACTCCTGCTGTTAAATCATCTTTGCAAGGTATTTTGATTGTAAGTTCAGTTTCTTTAACATCAACGCAGTTTGTAGTTTCGTTTTCTTCTTCGAAAAGGTTTCTAGCAGTTATACGAACACTTGCAGAGTAAGCTCTTCCGTTAAATTCGCCTTTTGCAGAACTTTTTGCGATAGCCTTGTGAATTTCGTAATTCACTTTTAAATTTTGTTCTATGTAATTCATAGTCTCTTCCTTTTTTTAGTTAAATTTGGTTTGTCTCTAATTAAAACAGACAGAGCGGAAAGAAAGAGAAATATTCTAAAACCGCTCCGAAGTAGTTTTTTGAGATACTTAGCTCAAATTCAGATTTACGCTAACTTCAACCCATAAGAACACACATATCTTGCGGTATAGTCGTAAAAAGCTAAAATTTAAAAAAACTATTGTAAAATTATCGTGCAATAGATAAACAATAGTTTAAAAATTTTAGATTGTTTGTTTAATAATTAAACAAAATCACAAAAGAATTGTAATGAAAAATAACTTAAAAAATTCTTATTTTGTCTAATAATTAAACAAAAATCCTTAATTTTTAAAGAAAGTGTAAAAAATGAATAGACAAGAACTTGCAGAATTATTAAACATAAGCAGGGGAACACTTAATAACTGGGAAAAAGAAAAACCAGAACTAATAAGGCTAATAAATCAAGGTTTAGCATTAGACGAACAAATAAAAGAAACACAAGCATATTTAAAAAAATTAGAAAGCATAAAAGAAAAATATTCATCAAAAAAGATAAATTTAAAAGAAAAAGGCGAATAATGAAAAGAATATTTTTTATAATTATATTTATATTAACTTCATCATTTGCTAATCAAGCATTTGATTATGAATATAAAAGATTTAAAGGCTGGTATAAAACAAAAACAGCAAACGAAGTAGCAAAATACATTTTTGAAAGAGCGGAAAAAGGACTATTTAACAAACTAGATTTAAAAACACCATATAGCTATAATTATAACTATAAAGATAACAAATTTATTTTTAAAATGAAAGTAGATGAAAATAAGAAATATACAACAACAGAATTTAGAAATGCAGTAGAAAAATTAGTTTGTCAAGAGCCTTTGTTATCAGCGGCGATTTACACTGAATTAAAAATGGAATTTAGCCTTTGGAATCCATACATTAATTTTACACATTACAAATTCGGATTAAATAAAAATAGTGAGCCACTTTGTATAGGACATAGAAAAAATATTAAAAAAGTTGATACATACTGGAATAAATAAAATTAAAACTATATACATAAACATATAATTTAAAATGAGTAAGTTAAATTCAAATAGTAAAAAATGAAAAAATAATACAATTAACCAAATAAATCACTATGAGAGCCGACACGAACGCAAGAAAGAACTAGAATTTTTTTCTGAATTTGATAAATTAGCAATAAGTCAGGCTTAATATGGCATTCTCTATAACCTTTTAAATTACCATTTAAATCGTGGTCTTTATTTTTGTCTGGCAATTTTTTGCCATCTAAAAGTAAATCGATAACTTCATCGGTCAAATCCCTATCAGATTGAGAAAGTTTTTTATATTCTCTTGAAAATTTAGATGACGGCTCAAATTTATACTTAGGCATTTATATCTCTTTTAAAATCTTCCAAACTATCATAAACCTTAGTTTTACCGAGCTTTCTTTCATTTTCAAATTCTTTAATTGATTTTTCAAGCTCAGAAATCTTTTTATCTCTTTTAATAGTCATTTTTACGCCATTTTCGAGTTTAACAAGAGATTTAAGAACTTTTATAAAATCAACACTAGGATTATTTATAGTAACAGTCATAGGATACCCTTTCTTTTTTTAAAAGTATGATACAATATTTTTTTAAATTTCAACTTAAAAGGCGTAAAATAGGGTATAAAATGCCAAATTATAACGCACGAATTTCTCATAACCCGAAGGTCGGCGGTTCAAATCCGTCCTCTGCAACCATTTTTTACAAATCAAATTTTTAATATATTTCGAAATAAAATTTATCAAATTCTGTAGTATTTAGCTTTTTTGTTTATTAAATTTGCATAAAAAAGGCGAATTTGCAAAATGTAGAAATTCGCAAATTCGCCAAAATGTAGTTTAAAATTATTTTACAGGCACTTCAAAGCCGATTTGTATATCTGACCAGCTTTTTTTGCCGTGAAGTCCTTGTATAACCGGTTCAGAAGCAAATTTTTCAAAGGCTTCTGCCGTGTTAAACAAATTTCCTTCGACCAAATCGATTTCGCCTGTGGCTGTTAGTTTGCCGTCTTTTACTTCATATTTAAGTGGAACTTCTTTTTCGATACCGTTGAAATTTAGACTTAAAGTTAAATCTCCGCTTATATCATCGCCTTTAACACTTGTTATTTTTCCACTTACTTCTTGCGAAGCAAGGTGAGCAAAAAATTTATTTTTAACATTGTTATCGCGAATGGCATTTTTATTTGTATCGATAGAATTTAAATCAATTTTTGCTGTTGAATTTGTTAAAATTTCAGCAACGCTTCCGCTTTGGTTAGCAAAATTAAATTCCACGGTTTTAAATGTGGCAGGAGTGCCTGTTTCCGGAACTTTCATTTTATTTGGCATTTTATAGCTTAAAAAGTTGATTCTAGCGCCACTTGGATCGATTTCAATACCTTTTACATCAGCTTTTGGCTCTTCTTTTGCTGCTTCATCAGTTTGTGTTGCAGGTTGTTCTGCTGCAACATTGGCGTTTTGATTGGCTTGATTTTGAGCGTTTGCTTGTTCTGCATTTGCAGGAGTTGCTTGACTTTCTGTGTTTTGCGTAGGTTGTTCATTTTGATTTTGAACCGGCTTGTCTGCTTGATTTTCAGGTGCTTGATTTTGCGTAGCAGGTGCAGACTCTTGTGTTGGTTCAGGTTTTTGCTCTACCGGCGCACTAGGTTGAACGGGTTCTTGCTTATTTAGCGTAACCATAGGTTTTTCATCTATCGGATTGCTCTTGCTTACGCTTTGACTAGATGAATTAGCTGTTGATTTGTTGTCATTGGATTTGGTAAAATAATAACCGCCACCGGCTATCAAAGCCAAAACGCAAAGTGCTAAGATAATATTTCTCATTTTTCCTTCCTTTGTAAAAAATAAATTTAATTATCAGTAAAATTTGCTTAATAACTGATTAAAATTTTCAAAATTTATCTTATTCGATTTGCTTTTGTGTCGTATTTACAATGGCGATTTCGCCATTTTGCACATCGATTCTATCGATAGTTTTATCTTGGAATTTAAAAACCAATTCTTTTGCACCAAAGCTTCTTGCTATGGCTTCAAGTGTATCTGTGGCAGATTTATGAATTTTTCCGCCAAGATCGTTTATGATTTTAAGTGATAAATTTTTTGCTTCATCTTGCGCTTTTTTGATGAGCGAGTTTTTTTCTTCTGCGCTAAATTTGCCGGTCAATTTAGAACTAATGAATTCAGGCAAGAAAAATGGCATAAATTTTGCTTCTTGCTCGTCGTAAAATTTGATATTTTCCATATAAACTTTATATTTGCAAGGCGGCATTAAAATGTCGTATTTATCGTCTCCCAAAGGCGAAATTTTAAACTCGGGACTTAGCAAATCATATATAAAATCTATTTCAAATTCAAAAATTACGGCGATTTTTTTCTCTGTCATAGGAAAATTTAGAATTTTTCCCAAAAAATCGTCGTCAAATGCCTTTGAAGTGCTTGTTACTATCTCTTTTGAATAAATTCTAAAAACACTAAGTTCGCCTATGTTTTTAAGTTCTAAAAGACTATTTGTAACTTCGTTTTTTTGTGGTTTTTCGCTTTTTTTGTCTTTGAAAAAAGCGAAATAAACAATACCTGCGATCAAAATAACATTAGCAATAAGTAAGAAAAAATCCATTTTTCAACCTTTAAATTTTGCGTTATTATACCACGAATTTTGCGACAAATTTTAAATAAAAACGGCGTTAGAATTTGCAAATTTCCACAAATTCTAACTAAATTTATAAAATCTCTTTAAAATCATATCCCGCATTTTTAAGCGCATAGGCAATGTCTTCTTGGTGATCTTTGCCTTTGGTTTCTAGCGTGATAGTAATCGCAGCATCGCCGTAATCAAGCTTAGTTGAAAATCTATCATAGTCGATTTTAACGATATTTGCATTTGCTTTTCGCAAGATTTCGGTTAAATTCATCAAAGCTCCCGGTTTATCTACAAGCGTTACGATGATTGTCATTTTGCGATGCGATTTGATTAGACCTTTTTCGATGATGATATTTAGCATTTGCACATCGATATTTCCACCGCTTAGCACTATGCCGATTTTTGCGTTTTTTGGGTAGTTAAATTTAGCGTTCATCAAGGCAGCCACTCCCACAGCACCTGCACCTTCGACGATGATTTTTTGCTCTTCAAGCAGATATAAAATCGCACTAGCTATCTCTTCATCATCGACTTGCACAAATTCATCAACACACTCTAATATCGTTTTTAGCGTGATTTTGCTTGTGTCTCGCACGGAAATTCCATCGGCGATCGTGCGAACGCTTTTTGAATTTATTGCTTCTTTTTTCTTGAAACTTTCATACATTGCAGGGGCGCCTTTTGCGCTAACGGCGATGATTTTTATATCAGGATTTATCTGTTTAGCGCAACTTGCAACGCCGCTTACTAGTCCGCCGCCGCCCACAGGCACAACCAAATACTCTAAATCAGCGACATCTTCAAGCATTTCAAGTGCGATTGTGCCTTGACCCGCTTGGACAAATTCGTCATCAAATGGATGAACAAAAGTTAGCCCTTGCTCTTTTGCGTATTCAAGAGCATAAGCGTAAGCTTCGTCGAAATTATCGCCTTTTAGTATAACTTCGCCACCAAGAGCCTTTGTGCCACTTACCTTTAAAAGCGGAGTAGCTTCTGGCATTATGATGACAGCCCTTACGCCAAAATGTCTAGCACTGATTGCAACGCCTTGTGCGTGATTTCCGGCACTAGCACAAATTACGCCCTTAGCCTTTTCCTCTTCGCTAAGATGAGCGATTTTATTAAAAGCACCGCGAATTTTGTAAGCTCCCGTTTTTTGCAAATTTTCATTTTTTAGATAAATTTCTGCTTCGTAAGCTTTACTCATTTTTGGCGATAGCGCAAAAGGCGTTTTATTTACAAAGCCCGAAATAGTGCGTTTTGCTTGAACTATTTTGTTTAAATCAACCATTATTTCCAACCTTTCAAATTTTTATATTCTATCATTATACACTTGTTTTGAACGAAATTTACGCCGTTATTTTCGGCGATTTTTCCTGCTTCGTCGTTAAAAATGCCAAGCTGTAACCAAAGCGTTTTTGCGCCTTGCGCGATGACATCGCTTATCAACTCATTTGCAAATTCGCCTTTTCTAAACATA
>JAFUFY010000069.1 GCA_017469645.1 Campylobacter sp.
ATTTGTAGCTGCTTTTGCAACTTCTGCGTCATCTCTAGTTGCAGCTAGTCTTGGGATAGCAACAGCTGCCAAGATACCTAAAATAACAATAACGAAGATCAATTCGATCATAGTGAAACCTTTTTTCATGGCTTACTCCTTAAAATTTATTTCACCTTACATACCTGTATGTAAAATAAAATTTAAAAATTCAAAGAAAAGCACGAAATTTAGGCTAAATTTAGCCTAGATTTACAAATAAATTTACACAAAATTTCACATTCATAAAGCAAATTTTAAGTCAAATTTGAAGCAAAATTTGAATTAAAATTTTTAAAAAATTTGGCTATGGTCTAAAAAAATCACAAAAAAATAGAAAAAATTTAAATTCCACTTGTAAAATTCCCGCCCAAAATTCAACAAAACACCCAAATAAAGGACATAAAAAATGGAAATAATAAATCAAAATGACAAAATTTATATTAAATTTCAAAGCAAAAATAAAATCGTCAAACACTCGCTAAAACTCGATTTTAACGCAAAAAATCTCAAATACGCCACAAAAACGCTTTTGCCGATTTTTGAAAAAATCGCTTTATCTAGCGAATTTGGCTTAAACAGCACAAATATGGCGAATAAATACACAAAAACAAAAAATTCAGCCAAAACCACGCAAAATTTAGCTCAAACCACCACAAACAAACCTAAATTTCAAATCCAATCCACCCAAATTCCGTCCAAACCACACCTTTTAAGCCATTTTTGTGCGATTTATTTTTCGCACCTTAGAATTTATGCCAAAATTTCCACCATCAAAATCGCCACTTATGCTATAAATCGCTTTTTTGATTTTTCGCTTGATTTACCGATAAAAGCGTATCGCACAAGCCATTTGCAAGATGTCATAACGGCGATGAAAAGGGCAAATTTAAGCAACACA
Source organism: Campylobacter sp. (assembly GCA_017469645.1). Taxonomy (GTDB): domain Bacteria; phylum Campylobacterota; class Campylobacteria; order Campylobacterales; family Campylobacteraceae; genus Campylobacter_B. The sequence continues at coordinate 920 of JAFUFY010000069.1, forward strand.
ACCATAAATTTGATTTTTTCATATATAAAAAGCGTATTCAAAATAGCGATAAATCACGGCGCAATCGCAACAAATCCATTTTCGCTAATCAAAAAACCGATAAATTTCCCAAAACAAAAGCATTGTTTCACAAAAGAACAGATAAAACTTTTATTAAATTCCGCAGACGGCGAATTGCAAACATTTTTATATATCGCCTTTTACACAGGTGCTAGAAGTGGCGAAATTCTCGCCCTTTGCAAAGATGATTTTGATTTTAGCGCGGATAAAATCAACATAAATAAAAATCAAACTCGCTTTTGTCTAACCACGCCCAAAAACGGCAAATCTCGCACGATAAATTTGCTAAAACCACTAAAAGAGCATATTTCAAGCCTAAATTTAAAAGACGGAAAGATATTCGCAAAAGACTATTTTCAAATTTATTATGAATTCAAAAAACTTCTTGCACTTTTAGGGCTACCACCACGCGGACTTCACGCCACGCGCCATTCGTTTTGTTCGCATTTGCTTTATGGTGGCGTTCCGACGCCACTTGTCGCGCATACTTTGGGACACTCAAATTTAGATATGATAAATAGAGTTTATAGCCATTTTTTAGAAAACAGATCGGATTTACGAAATTTAAATAAGGCAATGAAGCTATAAATTTGACTTAAATTAAACAAATTCGCTTCTATTGTCATTGCGAGACGGCAACGCCGTCGAAGCAATCGCCAACAATTCAATTTGAAATTTATTTTATTTGTCATTGCGAGACGGTTAAAACCGTCGAAGCAATCGCCAATGCTTAAATCATAAAATAGATTTTGTCATTCTGAGCGAAGCGAAGAATCTCTTTTAAAATTCACTTTTTGATTTTTCTTTTGAGATTCTTCGCTACACTCTGGTTCGTTCAGAATGACTATTATTTTGTCATTGCGAGATTTTGCGTAGCAAAATCGCGGCAATCGCCAATAGTTGAATTTCGAAATTAAAAAATTTATAAAATCAAAAACAACTAAACCCCACAAAACACAGTGTTTTACTATAAAAACTAAATTTTTTAAAATTTTTTTGCAAAAAATTTGCATTTTTTAAAAATTTTGGATATAATTCGACTAACATTTTACATACAGGTATGTAAGGTGAAATTTATTTACAAGGAGTAAGCCATGAAAAAAGGTTTCACTATGATCGAATTGATCTTCGTTATTGTTATTTTAGGTATCTTGGCAGCTGTTGCTATCCCAAGACTAGCTGCAACTAGAGATGATGCAGAAGTTGCAAAAGCAGCTACAAATATTAGCACTATTATTAGTGATATAGGTGCATACTATACATCACAAGCTGCATTTGCTGGTGCTATTAAAGATATGACAAATGTCGCTGTCAATGGCGATGGTACATTGAGTGGTGATCCACTAAGCGGAAATGTAGCTTTGGCATCAGCAGGCAAAGAATGTCTTAAACTTACGCTAACTGGTGCGGTAGAGACATCAGCTAAAAAGACTGCTGCTTATATGAAAGTTGAAGATGGTAGTGATACTAGTGCTCTTTGTAAAAAGGTTCAAAATGATCCTGCGGTTCAAAAATATAAAGACAGTAACTTCTTTGGACAAACTTATAACGCTACTGATAGCAAATGGGAGCAAGATACATCAGCTACAAATGGTGTTCCGCTAATAGGTCTTTCAGTTGTAAGATAATTTCTTACTAAGTTAAAAAATAATAACTGGCTCGGACTTCGGTTCGAGCCTTTTTTTATTTCTGATCAAATTATCTATCGTCTAAATTTGAAATCCTAAATTTCGGCTTTTGCATTTCTTAAAATTTAAGCTTTGGCGATTGCATACTCGCTACACTCTCTCGCAATGACAAAATAATAGTCATTCTGAGCGAAACGGAGTGTAGCAAAGAATCTCAAAAGGAAACTTTAATCTAAATTTATGAATTTTCTTCGCTTCGCTCAGAATGGCGGAAAATTTTCGTTCAGAATAACATAGACTGATTTCGTAATTTAAACTTTGCGATTGACTTCGCCTAACGGCTCGTCCAAAACAAGTGTAACGCTTTTTACGAAGTAAAAATGTTTCTATGAAACCTGTCTCACGCAAAGCGTGAGCTACCGCTTCGCTGTTTTGCTTCGAGTTTTTCAAACTCTCGCAATGACAAAAAATTTTACCTTTTGCGATTACTACAACGGACTTCATCAATCTGGCGATGACAGTGAGCCAGATTGCTTCGAATTTGTTTCATAAATTCTTGCAATGAAAAAATAATCGTATTATCATTTATCTGCCTTCATAAAATTTACTTTTGCACTTCGTCATAATCAATATGCGGAAGTAGTTTCGCCGCACTAACAAAAATCGGCTCATTTGCGTTATAAAATCCATCAAATTTAAATAAATTCTTACCCAAATTTAGCTCATCTAAAATTCCAAAATATCCCAAAAGCGTAGTCATCGTATCGATACTAGAACCTTTTGTATCTATAAAAATATCTTTTTTAATGTCATCATCTAAAATGGTAAAAACAAGTCCGCCTTGCAAACTAGCAAGTTTTCCTACTTCTTTACTTTCTTCTATCATCGGCACTTTGTGATCGCTTTGTAGAACTATGATGGTATTTTTACTAAATTCGGATGAGCGAATTTTATCGATAAATTTACTAAGAAGCATATCGGTGCATTTAACCGCACGAAGCATTTGTATGTCATACTTTTCATACGATAAATTTTGACAAGCCTTTGGAATAAAACCATTTGGCACATGTGTTGAAACCGTTAAAATGCTTTGGAAAAATTTCTTTTTACTCTTTGATAATCGCAGAAAATCAGCCCAAGCGATCTCAAACATTTCATCATCATCGACACCCCATTCGTTTAGATTTGTCGCTCCTTGTTTTACCAATTGCTCTTTGCCTTTCATCTCATCAAATTTAGTAGCCCTCAAAAAATCTTGTGTTTTTTGAAAATCAAGCGGAGCTCCTTTCATAAAATATGTATGATAGCCTTGTTCTTTTAAAATTTCACTAGCACATTTAATATTTGTATAAAATGCGTTTTTATCGGCATTTTTAAAATTAAAAACATAAGGCAAAGCACAGTTTGCAGAAAATATGCCTTCTATCGTTATAGAAGCACCGGGGCTTTGCGAGATATTTGTAAATTCGATTTTATGCGTTAAATTTGATATATAAGGCGTAAGATTTGGGAAAATTTGCGGATTTGTATAACTTTTATTAAAACTTTCTAAGAAAATATAAACGATATTTTTATCTTTTGTTGCAGGTTTTGGCATAGGGACTTTTAAATGCGGATAAATAGAAGCTTTCAAAACGATAATAGGCGGATTTATAAGCATATAAATTTTATAAATCGCTATGATTGTTGGATTTAAAACAAAGGCAATAATAAAAAAAACTAAAAACAAAAATGAGAATTTAAGATTTTTAGTTAATTTTTGTGCTATTTTTTTATAAAAAATCACGCAAAATAAAATAAGTGCTAAAAAAACAGATAAACCAAGCAGTATTTCTTTCATAAAAGTTGAAATAGGGGCTCCATCGATGCTGATTTTAAAAAAATTTATCGAAAAATATGTCATAGAATTCCCTGTATATTTCACAAAAAGAAAATCTATAAGCATAAATAAAATATACACAAAAATTCCCACACAAGCAACGCCCAAAAGCCATTTTTTGTGTAAAAATTTAGCTAGAAAAAATGAAACGATAAAGCAAAGAACCGAAATATATGTCATTTTAACCTTTTTATGCGAATTTTGCGTTTTTCTTGCGAAAAGCTACGCAAAATTATTTTTTAAAGCCCCATTTTAGCAAATTTGAGTTTAAATTTGCTTTTTTGGGAAATTTAAATTCATTTTTGAGCCGTTTTTAGAGCTAAAATTTATACTTATACCCAAAAGAAATTATAAAAATTTTTCACTCACTTTGCTTTTATACTTTGAAAAATTTCGTCTGAAATTTGCTCAAAAGAAGCGTTTATATCGCTATTTAGCGAATTTTTAAATTCATCTTTGCTTTGTAGAATTTGATTGTAAATTTGGCGCTCGAAATCGGCACGATTTAACGCTTCATCGCCTTTTGCAAAAATGTAATCAAACCCAAACCAAGTCGCCACTGCTAGCACTGGCACACACACGATCGCCCCTGCGCCACACACTATGCCACTACTGCCAGTGGTCGCACTGGCTGCTAGTTTAGCATTTGTTTTGGCTAGGGATTTTGCGATTATTTTTAGTGTTATCGCACTTCCCACAAAACCCGCTCCCATCGCACTTCCTTGCACTCTTGTAAGCTTGTTTTGAAGCAAAAATTCATTGGTGATATTTAGGTCAAAACTTAAATTTCCGCTAGTTTTAACTAAAAGCGAATTTAGATTTTTCTCATATTCGCTAATGCCCGAAATAACGAGTTTTTCGATATTTTCGTTGAAATCACGCGGAAAACTTTCGTTTAAAAACTGCGTAAATTTATCGTTTAAAAATTTGGTTGAGTTTTTATCAACCACGCCGTGAAATAGCACCAAATAATCACTCATTACCGAGTAGTTAAAATCTGCCGTTTTTTTCGCAACAAGCCTTGCGCCGTTTTCAAAAACGCTGTCTATATAAGCATTTAGCGCATTTATCGTAATATTTTTAGCGCTAGTTTTTGTAGCGTTAAATTCATTTATAAATTCGCTAACTTTTTTGCTTTCAAGCTCGAATTTTACGCCATTTTTAAGTATAAATTCAAAGGTTTTTGCGCTTATCGTTTCTTGTGAATTAAAATTTTGCAAATTCTTTTGTGTTTTTGGGGCTAAATTTAATATCAAAGTAAAATAAGCAAAAGTTAAAATCGTGGCGATAAAAAGTCCAAATTTAGGTAGTTTTTCACTTTGTTTCGTGCCAAAAAAATACGAAATAAAATGCAAAATGGCGACAAAAAACAGAAATTTATTTAGACTGATAAAAAGCAAAATAAATGCCTTTTTATCGCTAAAATAGGCATTTTGCAGATAATTTTGCGCTTCGTTTATGTAAAACGAATAAACAAAAATTTCATTTAAAATCCTTGAAGCAAAACCTGCATTAACGCTTTGTGAAGCCAAATACGACCACAGCGAAGTTTGCTGCGAAATTTCGCCTGTAAAATTTGCATTAAAATCAAAAACCAAATTCAAAATAAAAAAGATCAAAACGCCCAAAAAAGCTGAAATCAAAATCACCCATTTTTTGGTAGCAAAATGCAAATTTTTCACTTCGTTTTTGAAAATTTTTAAGATAAAAAATCGCACCAAAACAAACAAAACAGGCAGTATCGTAAAAACAAAAGCAAACTCAAAAGGCAAAATGCTAAGCAAATTCAAAATCAATGAAAAAGCTAAAATAACGGCAGAAAAAAACGCAAAAATCGCACTTAAAATTTTGCCCGAAAGAAGTTTGCGAATTTTGCTTTCGTTTTTGTAAAAACCCCTGTGTAAGGCGATTTTACGAGCATAAATATAATCAAAAATCTCTTTTGCAATAATAAAAGTCCAAAATACAAAAAAGGCAAAAACGCTTATGTCGCCAAACTCGGCACAAAAAATCGCAAAAATAAAAAGCGAAGCAAAAATTACGATTTTTACAAGCAAATTCGCCATTTTTTTCCTTTTTTCATTTGTATAAAAACAAATTTGTAAAAGTCTATAAAATAGTTATCACGCCGCGTTTGCGAGAGATAAGTTTATCATTTTCCATCTCTTTTAAAATTCTAGAAACAGCTTCTCTTGCGCTTCCTAAATGCGAAGCCAATTCTTCGTGCGTAATCTTCATACTTCCGTTTTGAGAATTCTTTTTTAAAAATGCCAAAATTCGCTCACTAAGTGGCGAAAAAAGTGCTTGTTCCATGACTTTTATAGACTGTGCAAATCGTTTTGCAACAAGCGTTAGTATATGATTTGTAAGACTTTGATATTTATCTTTCATTTTTATAAAAATTTCAGCAGGAATCAGCAAAACTTCGGCTTGTTCTTTAACTTGGATATTGATTTTTGTTTCAAAACTACCCATAAAACAAGAGTCGCACAAAACGCAACTTTCGCCTTTTTTTAGCATAAAAACGGTGATTTCTTTGAAATTTTCAGATGTTATAAAGGCGCGCAAAAGTCCGCTTTTGACGATAATAAAGCCCAAACACTCGTGATTAAAATATGTAAGTTTATCTTTGCCCAAAATTTTATCAATGCACTTTTCTTCAATCAATTTTTTATCTTCATCACTAAAATCAAATTTATCGATAAATTCTCTACGCAAAATTTCCAAGTCTTTGCTATTTAACATAAAAATCCTTTTCTAAATTTATAAAATTTAGAACAAATTTACACTATAAATTTAAACATTAAACCTAAAATGCATCACATCGCCGTCATTTACGACATAGTCTTTGCCTTCGAGTCGCATTTTGCCGTTTTATTTGGCGCCATTTTCACCGCCGAATTTGACAAAATCATCGTAAGCAATGACTTCTGCTCTAATAAATCCTCGTTCAAAGTCATTATGGATAACACTTGCCGCTTTTGGGGCTTTCCAGCCTTTTGTAATCGTCCAAGCACGAACCTCCATGACACCGGCTGTAAAATAGCTTATCAAATTTAGCTTCGCAAATGCCGTCCTTATGATATGATCAAGTCCGCTTTCTTCTACGCCCAAGCTTTGGAGTAATTCTTTTGCTTCATCATCATCTAGACCGATTAGCTCTTCTTCGATTTTTGCGTTTAGTTTGATGACTTCGTGGTTGCTAAGACCTGCAAATTCTTTGACTTTTTTAACAAATTCGTTATCGGTCTCTAACCCTGTTTCATCGACATTTGCGCCATAAATGACCTCTTTTGCCGAAAGCAAGCGAAGTTCTTTATTTAAATTTGTAAAAATTTCATTTTCAAATTCGCTAAAACTTGACGCAGAATTTCCGTCGTTTAAATGTTTTAAAAGCAAATTTGCCATATCCAAGCTTTCTTTTGCGCCTTTTGCATTTGCCCTTGCTTCTTTATTTAGGCGTTCTATTTTGCGAGTTAGTTGCTCGATGTCAGCTAAAATAAGCTCAGTGTTGATAATCTCAATATCCCTTAACGGATCGATACCGCCTTCGACATGCGTGATATTTCCGTCTTCAAAACAACGAACGATATGCAAGATAATCTCGCATTCACGGATATTTGCTAAGAATTTATTTCCTAAACCTTCACCTTTACTGGCTCCTTTTACAAGCCCTGCAATGTCGGTAAATTCGATAACCGAGTTTTGAATTCGATTGGGATTAACGATTTTTGCTAATTCATTTAAACGCTTATCAGGCACGGCAACTACGGCTTTATTTGGCTCAATCGTGCAAAAAGGATAGTTTTGCGCTTGTGCGTTTTGTGCTTTGGTTAGTGCGTTAAATGTCGTTGATTTGCCGACATTTGGAAGTCCTACTATGCCTACTGATAATCCCATTATTTTTCCTTTGAAATAGCGTCTAAATAGTATAAATTTGCTCTGACGGCTGCGCCTGTGGCACCGATTTGATTATAGCCCCATGCTTTTTCTAAATACGCAGGTCCGGCAATATCAAGGTGAAGCCATTTATCTTTATACTCATCTTTTATAAATTTATCAAGGAAAAGCCCTGCCGTGGTCGTTCCGCCATAACGACTAGAAGCTGTGTTTGAAACATCGGCTATATTTGATTTGATAAGCTCTCTTAAATAATCATTAAATTCTAAAATTCCAAAAAGCTCACCGCTTGGCTTTGTAAGGCGTTTGTATTCTAGTTTAAATTCTTCATTGTTTCCTAAAAGTCCGATTGTGTATTCTCCTAGACCCACTACACAAGCTCCTGTTAGAGTTGCCATATCGATTAAAATATCAGGCTTTAACTCTTGTGCCCAGTCCAAGCAATCAGCCAAAACTAGCCTACCTTCTGCGTCTGTATTTCGCACTTCGATAGTAACACCGCTACGAGAAATAAGCACATCATCAGGCTTGTATGAATTTCCGCCTATCATATTTTCGGTTGCACCGATGACGGCGTGAATTTCAAACGGCAAATTTAGCTCGGCGGCTCCTTTTATGATACCCATTGCAGCCATTGCGCCGCTTTTATCGCATTTCATCGTTAGCATATAATCGCTTGGTTTAAGGCTTAGTCCTCCACTATCGTAAGTCAATCCCTTGCCGACAAAAACAACTCGTTTTTTGCAAATTTGGGGCTTATAAGTTAGATGAATTAAGCGTGGCGGGTGGATTGAAGAGCGATTGACAGCCAAAAATGCGTTCATATTTTGCTCTTTTAAGAAATTTTCATCATAAATTTTTACACTTACGCTGTCATAATTTGCCGCTAAAATTTCAGCTTCACTAGCCATTTTTACAGGCGTGTAAATTTCAGGGATTTCATTTACGCCGTCTTTGACGAAATTTGCAGCATTTGCCATAATCTCGCCTTTTTTAAGTCCATTTTGCGCCTTATCGAGCTTGATTTCGTGGTTATTATACTCTTGTGTTGAGATTAGAATTTCATTTAGGCTATATTTTTTCTTTTCGCTTTTATATTTGTTAAATTCATAACTTCCCAAAAACACGCCCTCAGCCATCGCCATAAAGCTTTTTGTAGTGCAACCGCAAAGATACGAAGCGATTTTAAAATTTGACATTTTATAGCTTTTTAGCGTGTTATACGCAGTGGCGATCGCTGAGCGAATTCTATCGAATTCTAGCGATTTTACGCCTATATAAAGTCGTCTGCTCTCACTTAAAAGCAAATTTGCGCTTCCGTCGTATCCGAAAAACTCAAATTTATCCTTGTCTTTGATAAATTCGTGATCTAAATTTTTATTTACAACCAAAATAACTTCAAAATCAGCTTTAATTTCATCGATTTTTTCATTGATTAGTTTGATTTGCATATCTATCCTTTCTTAAATTCATAAAGTAATTTTCCATTTTTTTAAATCCAAAATAAATTAAATAAACGATGCTTAAAATTATCGGAATCGCCAAATACCAATGTTCTTCCGCCCAATTTATAAAGCGCCAAATTTGCTTTCCAAAATACCACGCCAAAATCATCGTAATCGCTGCCCAGCACCAAGCGCTTATTAAATTTATAAAAGCAAATTTTTTTGCACTATATCTTGTTAAACCGATACTCATAGGTATTATCACACGAAATCCATACATATAGCGTTGCAAAAATATTATAGGCCAACCAAGTCGTTTAAGTAGCAAATGCGCTATTGCGAATTTTCTGCGTTGTTTAGCTAATTTTTTACCTATATAACTACGATTATATCTGCCGATATAAAAATAAAATTGATCCCCACAAAACGCTCCAAGTCCTGCAATAAAAATTCCAAGTGCTAAATTTATATGCCCTTCGTGCGCTAAAATTCCACCCAAAATAAGCGCAATTTCGCCTTCTAACAAGCACCAAACAAACAAAATTCCGTAAGCGTAATTTTTATACTCAAAAAGAAGTTCTTTTAAAAAATCTTCCATTTAGCCCTCTAATACGCTATAAACTTTTGTTATTTTGCCAAGTTTTTCAGAACCGCCAAGAGCTGGTAAATCCATAACAAAACACGCTTGGGCGCATATCGCTCCTGCTCTTTGTATAAGCTCGGCTGCTGCAAATGCCGTGCCGCCTGTGGCGATTAAATCATCTACTAATAAAACTTTTGCGTCTTTTGTATCTCTAAATGCGTCAATATGAATTTCGATTTGATCAAAGCCGTATTCAAGCGAGTATTTTTGTGAAATCGTTGTATATGGGAGTTTTTTGGGTTTTCTTATCGGCACAAAACCCAAATTTAGGCGCGTAGCAAGTGCTGCGCCAAATATAAAACCCCTACTTTCAATCCCTGCGATATAGTCAAACCCTGCGTCTTTATACTTTGCTTCTAAATGGGACATTAAAAATTCAAACGCCTTTTTGTCATTTAATAAAGTAGTAATATCGCGAAACAAAATCCCTGCTTTTGGGTAATCTTTAATCTCTCTAATGGTGCTTAAAAGATATTTTTTATCATTTTCGTTTAGTTCTTTCATTTTTCCTCTTTTTCTTTTAGAATTTTGTTTTCAAATTTAACTTTTGTATTTTGCAATTTCAAATCCATATTTGCACTATCTGCCTTTTGAAGCGCATCAATGCTTGTTTGCAAATTTGATTTTAGCTTTACGATTATATTTTCAAGCTCGGTTATTTTTTGATTTTTCTTTGAAATCTCATCTAACATTTTGCTATTTTTTCTAAATGCTAAAATCAAAAGCAATAAACAAAACAAAGAAAATACCGCTAAAACCCAGCTTAACATAGGCAACTCCCAAGTTTATTAACTCGCCTTTCGTGTCTGCCGCCTGCAAATTCGGTGCTAAAAAACGCTTTTATCATATCTTCAATGACGCCATTTCCAACAACCCTAGCCCCAAAAGCTAAGACATTTGCGTCATTGTGTTCTCTGCTCATCGTCGCCGTAAAGCGATCATGGCATAACGCACAGCGAATTTGCGGATTTCGATTTGCTGCCATTGAAATTCCAAGACCCGTGCCACAAATTAAAATCCCAAAATTTCCTTCGTCTTTTGAAACTTCGTCGCACAAAGCCTTTGCAAAATCAGGATAATCAACGCTTATTTCAGGCGAATTTGCACCCAAATCTATCGGCTCAAAGCCCAAATTTTCTAAAATTTTCTTACTAATTTCTTTTGCTTCAAAAGCAGCGTGATCTCCTGCTATAAAAATCTTTTTAATCTGCATAAAAACTCCCTTAATCTTGCTCGTAAATCAAACTCTCATCGGTTTGTAAAGTATCTGCAAATCGCCCTATTCGCTCCCAGCGGATAATCTTATTTTTATCCCAACTAAAATAGACAAACCAAGGCTTGCCGACGATTAGTTTATAAGGCACACAACCCCAAAAACGGCTATCTGCCGAATCGTTTCTATTATCGCCTATCATAAAAAACTCATCTTGTGGAATTTTTATATAAAAAGCGTTAAATTCCAAATTTTTCATCTTAAAACTATCGCCAAATTCTTTCACAATAATCGGCTTCATAGCTAACGAGCCGTTAAGTAGCGACATTTCGACATTTGCTAACATTTTATTTCTGCTATTTGGATTATAATTTATCCCTTTAAATTTATAAGGCTCTTTTACAAATTTTTGCCCCATGAGCGTTACAATGTCGTTTTTATCGTAGTTTTTTTCGATAAATTCATCGCCTTCGTGTGGGCGAAGATAAAAGTTATTCAGATCAAAAATCACCTCATCGCCACCGACTGCAAAATTTCGCTTTACATAATGCTTTTTTGTATCTTTTGGATACCTAAACACAACTATATCGCCCCTTTTTGGGCGTTCGCCGTCTATTAAATGCCCATTACCCTTAAAATCAGGCAAAACTGCCTTTTCTATCCACGGGATATGTGGCGTAGGAATTCCGTAACTAAATTTTTTCACAAATAAAAAATCTCCCGGCAAAAGCGAGTACTTCATCGAACCGCTTGGAATCACAAAAGCCTGTGCCACAAAAAATATCACAAATAAAACGATTAAAACCGTCCCTGTCCAGCTACTTGCAAAATTATAAATTTTCTTTAAAACGCCCATGAATTTGCTTTCTTAACGATTTTTATTTAGGCGATTTTTTGCCGAAGTAATCGTATTTTCTAGTAGCATAGCAATTGTCATGGGTCCAACGCCACCTGGAACCGGCGTGATAAAAGAACATTTTTCTTTAACGCTATCAAAATCAGCGTCCCCGACAAGGCGTCCATCATCTAAACGGTTAATCCCAACATCGATTAGCACGGCGCCGTTTTTTACCATATCGGCAGTTACAAAAAACGGCTTTCCGATAGCTGCAACCAAAATATCAGCATTAGCGCAAATTTCTTTTAAATTTGCAGTTTTGCTGTGCGTTATCGTAACGGTTGCGTTTGCATTTAATAATAAATTCGCCATAGGCTTACCGACGATATTACTTCGTCCGATGATGACGGCGTTTTTACCGCTTACTTCGATGCCATATTCCTTCAAAAGTCGCATAATGCCAAGCGGAGTGCAAGGCACAAAGCTATCTAATCCGCTTACTAAGCGACCCACATTTACGGCATGAAAGCCATCGACATCTTTTTTGGGATCGATTTTTTCTAAAACTTTGTTTGTGTTTATATGTTTTGGCAAAGGAAGTTGCACCAAAATGCCATCTACTGCGTCATCTTCATTTAAATTTGCAATCAAATCCAAAAGCATTTCTTCGCTTGTGTCTTTATCAAGGCGGTGCATGATTGAATTTATTTCGCATGAGATACATGCTTTTTCTTTACTTGCGACATAAGTTTGACTTGCTTTATCGTCCCCGACTAAAATAACCGCTAAGCCTGGTTTAACGCCTTTTGAAGCTAAATTTAGTGCTTCAAGCCTAACTTCTTCTTTGACTTTTTTTGAGATTTCTTTTCCGTCGATTATCGTCATTTTTAACCTTTTTTAGAATTTACAAACTTAATATAATACCCAAAGTTATAATAAAACTAGTTGAATTTTTAAAATTAAATTCATAAAATTTAACAAATTTAGAGTTATTTACCTACTTTTAAACTCAAAAATTATAATATTTTAAAAAAATTTAAAAAGTGAATTTATGCGAATTTTGATATTTTTATCTATTTTTTTAAGTGCGATTTTTGGTGAGAATTTTATAACCGAAGCCGAATACGGCGAACTTTTATACAAAAATCCACGCGGTATCGGTTGTAATAAATGTCATGGAGCAAAAGGCGAAGGAAGCTTGATAGCAAAATACGCAGAATTTAATAAAACTTCGGGCGAATACTATGACACCGAGCTTGTCGCACCGCCTATAAACAAGCTTTCTTTGCAAGAATTTGCAGACGGGGTAACAAATTCAAAAGGGGTAATGCCAAGCTATTTTTTAACCAAAGATGAGATTATAATTCTTTACAAATTTATAAAAAATCTAAATAAGGAGAAGAAAAAATGACAAACCACAAGGCTTTTACTCAGGCACAAAAATTTATTCCCGGTGGCGTTGATTCGCCCGTTCGTGCATTTGGAAATGTAGGAAGTGAGCCGTTTTTTGTAAAAAAAGCAAAAGGAAGCTATATTTATGACATCGAAGGCAAAAAATATTTAGATTTTGTTCAAAGTTGGGGACCGCTGATTTTTGGACATTGTGATAAAGATATTCAAAAAGCCGTTATCAAAACAGCTAAAAACGGGCTTAGCTTTGGTGCTTCAAGTCCGTTAGAAACCGAACTTGCAAAACTAGTTCTTGGAAAATTTGATTATTTGGATAAAATTCGCTTTGTTTCAAGCGGCACGGAAGCTACGATGAGCGCAATCCGCCTAGCTCGCGGATTTAGCAAAAAAGATAAAATTATTAAATTCGAAGGTTGTTACCACGGACACAGCGACTCGCTTTTGGTAAAAGCAGGAAGCGGTGCGACAACTTTTGGAAATGCTAGTAGTGCTGGAGTTCCAGAAAGCATTGCAAAAAATACCTATTTGGCGATTTATAACGACATTGATAGCGTAAAGGCGATTGTCGAAAAAGAAGAAATCGGCACAATCATCATCGAGCCAATCGCCGGAAATATGGGCTTGGTTCCTGCAAAAGCTGAGTTTTTAAAGGAACTTCGCAAAATTTGCGATGAGAAAAAAATCGTTTTGATTTTCGATGAAGTTATGAGCGGATTTAGAGCTAGCGCGCTTGGAAGTTACGGAATTTACGGCATTAAGGCTGATTTGGTAACTTTTGGCAAGGTTATCGGCGGTGGAATGCCGGTGGCTGCTTTTGCCGGGCGCGGGGAGATAATGAATTTAATAAGTCCGCTTGGCGGAGTTTATCAAGCAGGAACGCTAAGCGGAAATCCTGTCGCTATGGCAGCAGGAATCGCTTCTGTAAGTAAAATTTTTGCTTCAAAAAATCTTTACAAAAAGTTAGAAAATTTAGCAAATTTATTTATGGACGGATTAAAAGAAATCGCTAACAACAAAGGAATTCCTTTGCAAACTTGCGTAAGAGGCTCTATGTTTGGATATTTTTTCACTGAAAATCCTGTGTTAAACTACGCAGACGCCCTAAAATCAGACACAAAAACATTTGCCAAATTCCACGGAGTGATGATAAAAGAAGGCGTTTTTCTAGCCCCAAGCCAGTTTGAAACAGGCTTTATTTGCGCTAGGATGAACGAAAAAGAGATCGAATTTGCTTTGAAAAAAGCAAAAAAAGCGTTTGACAAATTATAAAAATTTGCTTGAATTTGCAAATTTAAAAATACAAAATTTGCAAATTTCGTTTAATTTTGAAAAATTTTTGACGAGTATTTTCGAGCTATTTTTTGAGTTGTGAGCGAAATGCAAATGAGACGGGCTTTGTCGCCCGTGGCGGTGAAGCATAAGCGAAACTCTCAAAAAAGAGCCGAAAAAACAAAGTCAAAAAAGGGAAATTTTATGAGAGTAACAAAAAACTTAAACAAAGTAGTTCGTGGCGCAAACGCACTAAGTGTCGGAATTTCCGTTGTTGTTGCGGTGCTAATCGGCGTATTTTTAGGGATTTATTTTAGAAATTTAACAGGCTCAAATATAGCTTTTGTAGTCTGCGTTTTATTTGGAATCGCAGCGGCTATTTTAAACATTTACAAAGCCTACAAAGCTTTGAGTGTCGATATGAAAGAGCTTGAAAACGATCCAAGATACAAAAACTATAAAACTCAAAACGCCGAATTTGACGACGATGAGTGGGGCGAAAATTCGCAAAATTCGGAAAAATAATGATAAAAAAAGTTTTAAAAATTTATCTTATTTTGGATTTGTTGCTTGTTTTAATTACGCCGTTTTTAGGCTTAAAATGGCTTTTAAATTCGCAAATCGCCTTTGTTTGCGCTTTGCTTATCATTTTTGCAGCACATAAAAGCTACAAAAAACGGATAAATTTAGAACTTTTAAGCGGAAAATACGACAATCTAGGCGAATTTGACGATGATGAAGAAAAGAAAAAAACTAGATTTTCTTTTACATTTTTTGCACCTTTAAAAATGCTAAGTTACGCATTTATGGCACTTTGCATTTATATTCTTGCTAAATTTAATCTTTTTTGGATTGTAGGATTTTTAGCAGGAACTAGCATAATTCCAATCGGAACGCTCATCTTTTTATTAAAAAGCAAAGAAATTTAAACCCAAATTTATGCTAAAATTCGCCAAAATTTACAAAGGAAAATATTGCAAAGTAGCAAAAGAGCGATAAAAATTTTAACTCCGCTATTTTTGAGCGCTGAGCTAATGTTTATCGGAGAAGCCATAGTTTTAGCTTCTGTCGGAATTATTTTAAAAGCTTCAAATATCGGCGAATTCACTATCGGTTTGGTTTCATCTTTTTATTTTTTAGGTGCTATTTTTTGCACTTTTTTTATAAGTAATATCATTTCTAAAATCGGACATACTCGCGCTTACACGATATTTTCGGCGATTTTTGCTATAAGTGCGCTACTTCATGCCTTAAATCAAAATCTTATTTACTGGGCATTTTTGCGTTTTATGCTTGGGTTATCGTATTATAGTTTGGTTATTATTATTGAAATTTGGATAAATTCAAAGATTTCAAATCAAATTCGCTCTCGTGTTTTGGCTTGTTACGAGGTAGTTTTTTATTCAGCCTTTGCGATTGGAACGCTTATTTTAGGTCTAAATTTAAGCCCTACGGCAATTTTTATTTTTAGCGGAATTTTTATAATTTTAGGACTTATTCCGCTAAATATTTTTAAAAATAAACAACCGCCACTCCCACAAACTAAAAAAATAAAAATTCCAAATATTTTTAAAATTGCTCCGCTTGCCTTAGCGACGAGTTTAAGCGGTGGAATTTTGATCAACGGATTTTTAAGTATGGCAAGTGTTTTTATTTTGTCTTTGGGTTTTGGCGTAAAAGAAGTCTCTCTTTTTATCGCACTTGCAACCATCGGCGGTCTTGTTTCGCACATATTTTTTGGATTTTTTAGTGATAAATTTGGCAGAAAATTTGCCATTATGGGCGTTTGCGTTTTAGGAATTTTAACTTCGATCTTATCTTTATTTTTTAGCCAAAATTTAAGCGTTATGTGGATTTTAGCATTCTTTTTGGGCGGCGGAGTTTTTCCGCTTTACTCCCTAGCTCTTGCAAGAGCAAACGATGTCATCAAAGATAAAAAACTAATTGCAGATGCTTCGGCTGCACTAATGCTTGGGTATTCGACCGCTTCATTTATATCGCCTGTGATTTTAGGAAGTGCAATGCAAATTTTTGGCGCAAAAGGATTTAATATAATTTATATTATCACCCTTAGCGCACTTTTTATATTTGCAACCTTCCAAAAAAATATAAAAAACTAAAAAATTTATCAAATTCGATCTAGTTTTGCAAATATTTATCATAAACAAATTTATAGTAAAATCCGGCTACCAAAAAACAACTAGCCATAATCATCGTTATCGCAGATAAACTAACTCCAAATTCAAATAAAAATCCGATT
This sequence comes from Campylobacter sp., assembly GCA_017469645.1. Taxonomy (GTDB): domain Bacteria; phylum Campylobacterota; class Campylobacteria; order Campylobacterales; family Campylobacteraceae; genus Campylobacter_B. The sequence continues at coordinate 17,465 of JAFUFY010000069.1, forward strand.
GCCGCCGAAGTTACGGCTGAGACGATAAAAAATAGCATATCATTATACGCTATTACGCGTCCCAAAAATTCGTCATCACAGTGGTGTTGCAAACGCGTAAAAGTATAAGACCAAAGCGCCGTTATACAAAATCCCGCCGCTGCGATACCGATAAATGAGATATAAAAATTAAACTGAAATGTCGCCCACAAGGCAATTCCCACAAACTGCCCGATAAAAAGCCAAAAAAGAATTTTATCATTTAGATATTTTGACAACACAACCTGCCCGACCATAGAAAACGCCGCCCTTGCCATATTTATAAAGCCGATTATGAGAGCAGCACTCATAATGCCTTTGTATTTATAATCTGCTAAAAGCGCAACCAAAGCATCATAGCTAGTAACTCCGACAAAGGCGTGAAGCACCATAAAATGCACCACGACGGGATTTTTACGCAGATAAACTAGCCCGTCTTTTAGCATTTGTGCGATTTTTACGCCTGTTTTTGGCAAGATATGTTTTAAATTTAAATTTAATAAAATAAAAAACGACACAAAATAAAGCACAAAGTCAAAAATAAACGCCATTTTCACGCCAAAATAGTGTATAAAAATCCCCGCTATACCCATACCGATAGTATATGAAACCGACCAAAGCATACCAAACATCTCATTTGCGAGTTTGAGATTTTTTTTGGTTAAAATTTTTGGAAGCATACTCATCGCTGCTTGAAAATAGAGCGTCCCCGCTCCCGAGCGCAAAAAAATCATCAAAAATAAAAGCCAAAGCAAATCAAGGCTATCAATAAAAATCAAAGGCAAAACGCTGATAGTTTCGATTAAAAACATACTTACCATTAGGGGTTTTGGACGAAATTTATCGACTATTATGCCATTAATCGGAGCTAAAAAAATATTTGGCACAAAAGCTAACGCAGCACACGCCGTAATCGCCCAAACAGGCGCACCAAGTTCGATTAAAAGCGTAAAAATGCCCGTATGCGAAAACCAAACGCCAAAGCTACAAATAAAACTAACAATGGTAAAAAGTCTGAAATTTCGGCTATAACGCAAAAGCGCAATGTATTTAATCATCAAATTCCTTTTAAATTCAGGCAATTTTAGCCAAATTTGGCTTAATTTTTTTGATAAAATTTTGCAATAAGCATTTAAATGGTATAATCTCCAAATTTAAATTCACTAGGAGAAAAATTATGGAAGGATTTGCAGTATTTGTCGTTTTAATCGTCTTTTTGGTTGTAGCTATTTTAAAGCTAGGTATCAAAATCGTCTCACAATCAGAAATTATGATTATAGAACGCTTGGGTCGCTTTCACAAGGTGCTTGATGGCGGATTTCATGTCATAGTGCCGTTTTTTGATAGTGTGAGAGCCAGAATGAGCGTAAGAGAACAGCTTGTCGATATTTCCAAACAACAAGTCATCACCAAAGACAATGTCAATATCGCAGTCGATGGGATCGTATTTCTAAAAGTAATCGACGGAAAAATGGCACTTTATAATGTCGAAGATTACCGAAAAGCTATTTCAAATTTGGCTATGACTACACTAAGATCGGCAATCGGCGAAATGAGCCTAGATCAGACCTTATCAAGTCGCGATCAGTTAAACTCAAAACTTCAAATCGCTCTTGGGGACGCAGCAGATAACTGGGGCGTAAAGATAATGAGAGTGGAGATTTCAGAAATCTCCGTGCCAAAAGGCATAGAGGACGCTATGAATTTGCAAATGAAAGCAGAACGCGAAAAACGCGCAATCGAGCTTAAAGCAGAAGCCGAAAAAGCCGCTCTCATCCGAAACGCAGAAGCTCTAAAACAAGAAAAAGTCCTTGAAGCAGAAGCGATTGAACGCATGGCAGATGCGAAAAAATACGAGCAAATCGCCCTAGCAGAGGGTCAAAAACACGCTATGGATAATATCAATATGGCTATGGCAAATTCGAAATTTGCAGCCGAATACCTGCTAACGCAAGGTCGCATTGAAGCTTTTAACGAACTAGCCAAAAACGGCTCAAAAGATAAAATTTTAGTGCCTTACGAAACTAGCGAACTTATCGGCTCGCTAAGCGTTATCAAAGAATTTTTAAGTAACAAAAAAGAGACGAAATGAGTGCGTGGATTTTTATAGCCATTGGCATTGTTTGTGTTATAGCAGAAGTCCTATTTATGGACTTTACGCTTATATTTTTTGGGATTGGATTTTTAAGCGTTGGAATTTTAAGCTTTTTTGTAAATTTATCGTGGCAAATTCAGCTCCTAAGCGCTGCTGTGCTTTCGATAGTGCTTTTAGTAATGTTTAAAAAACGCATAAAAACAGCATTTTTCAAATCAAAAGAAAAACTAGAAGACAATTTTTTAGATGAAAGTGGCGTTGGCGAGATCAAAAACGGCATGGTTTATTATAAAAGCACATTTTGGAAAAGCGATGAAATAGCAAATTTAGCTGACGGCGAAAAAGTGCGAGTAAGGGGCATAAAAAACGGACAAATCGTGCTTGAAATTGATAGCAAATTTGACGGCTCGAATACCGACGGCTCGGTCGCTGACAAAAACAGCCCAGCCACCCAAAACAAGGGCGAAAATGAGTAGATTAAACAAGGAAGAAGCTCTAAATTTAATCCAAAATGCTGATTTATACGAGCTTGGAGCTATGGCGTATGAAAAAAAGCTAGAATTGCACCCAGAAAAAATCACGACTTTTGTCGTCGATCGCAACATTAATTACACAAATATCTGCTTTGTGGATTGCAAATTTTGCGCGTTTTGTCGTAAAATCAATGAAAAAGATGCTTATATTTTGAGCTTTGATGAGATTGATGAAAAAATCGATGAGCTAATCGCAATCGGCGGGACGCAAATTCTATTTCAAGGCGGCGTCCATCCGAAACTAAAAATTGATTGGTATGAAAATTTAGTGGCTCACATAGCCCAAAAATACCCACAAATCACGATTCATGGCTTTTCTGCAATCGAGATTGATTATATCGCTAAAATTTCAAATTTAACGCACAAAGAAGTTTTATCTAGGCTTCAAGCAAAGGGACTTTATAGCATTCCCGGAGCCGGAGCTGAGATTTTAAGCGATAGAGTTAGGGATATAATCTCGCCCAAAAAAATCGGCGCAGATACTTGGCTAGGCGTGCATAAAGCCGCCCACGAAATAGGCATGAAAACCACAGCTACGATGATGTTTGGCACGGTCGAAACAGATGAAGAAATCATCGAACACTGGGAAAAACTGCGAAATCTGCAAGATATTACGGGCGGATTTCGCGCTTTTATCTCGTGGAGCTTCCAGTCAGCAAATACAAAACTCATCGCCCAGCACCCAGAAATCAAAAAAACAAGCTCAAATCGCTATTTAAGGCTTTTAGCCGTGGCAAGGCTGTTTTTGGATAATTTCAAAAATATCCAAAGCTCGTGGGTTACGCAAGGCAGCTACATAGGGCAACTCGCACTAAAATTTGGTGCAAATGATTTGGGATCGACCATGATGGAAGAAAATGTCGTAAAAGCCGCCGGTGTATCATTTCGCATGAGCCAAAACGAAATGATAGAACTCATCAAAGACATCGGCGAAATCCCAGCCAAACGCAACACAAACTATGATATTTTAGAAATTTATAACTAACGGAAAAACTATGGAAAAATATGAAATTTCGGTAAAAAACACAAAAATTGATGTGCTTTATGAATTTGACAAATCGCTTCCTGTGGTGCAGTTTAAGTTGATTTTTAAAAATGTTGGCTCACTTAGCGAAAAAATCGAAGGTCTAGGAAAACTAACTTCAAATTTGCTAAAAGAAGGGACAAAAACGCTCGGCGGTAGCGAATTTGCAAGGCTTCTTGATATAAAAGCAAGTTCGATTTTTTCTTACTGCGAAAACGATAAATTTGTCATAAATTTAAGCTCATTAAAAGAGCATTTTAAATTTAGCCTTGAAATGCTTACTAAATTGCTACAAGAGCCGAATTTAACGCAATCCGTGCTAGAAAAAATAAAAACCGAAATGCTCGGCGAAATCGCAATGCTAAAAACCGAATTTGACTACATAGCAAATATAAATTTGCAAAAAATGCTATTTAAAAGCACTTTGCTTGGTAATGACTCAAACGGAAATGAAGAAAGTATCGCTAAAATCACGCTTGATGATATAAAAGATTTTTTAGGAAATTTATGTTTAGAAAATTTAGCCGTTGTTTTGTGTGGAGATAGCGAATTTAGCGAAGATGATATAAAAAAAGTTTTGCAAATTTTGCCAAATTCAAAAAAACACAAACTGCCGTTTTACGAAGCAAACGACGAGTGCGAAAGTAAAGAAATTTACGAAGATAGCGAACAAGCCTACATTTACTTTGGTTCGCCTTTTTATGTGGATAAAAATGAAGAATTTATCGCTAAGACGGCACTTTTCGTGCTAGGAAGTAGCGGTTTTGGAAGTAGGCTTTTAGAAGAAATTCGCGTAAAGCGAGGTTTGGCATACTCAGCCTATGCAAGAGCCGATTTTAGCCTATTTGCTAGAAAATTTTCAGGTTATTTGCAAACCAAAAACGAAAGCAAAAACGAAGCAATCGCCGTCGTGCGTGATGAAATCGCTAAATTTGTCAAATTTGGCGTAAATTCTGACGAGCTAGAACAAACCAAAAAATTCCTTTTAGGAAGCGCAGTTTTGCAAAAAGAAACGATGTTTAAAAGGGTTAGCATTTTAGTCGATGAGTATTTAAGGGGCTATGAATTCGGCGAATTTGAGCGGAATTTAGAGCGTATAAAAGCCCTAAATTTAGATGATTTGAATAAATTTATAAAATCTCACGATGAAATTTGCAAACTTAGTTTTTGCGTGGTTTGCAAAAAATAAGGACAAATCGTGTTTGAGAGCAAAGACAGAGCCGAACTTGCCAAATGCGGGATTGTCTCGCTTTTGGATCTTGCTTTGCTCGTGCCAAAAAGTTTTGATGATTTAAGCATAAAAGATGAGCCAAACGAAGGCGAAAATGTCGTAGAAATCGAGTGCAGGTTTCATCACCGAAAAGGCTCGATTTTATTTATTACTGCTTTTTGCCACACCTGGGAATGCGATGTCAAAATTGTCATCTTTAACGCCAAAGCGTGGCATTTTGGGGCGTTTAAAAGTGGCAAAAAAATGTTTATTCACGGCAAAAGTTCATACGCTTTTGGGCTTTGGCAATTTTCAAATCCGAAAATCATCACCAAAACAGGCGGTATCACGCCACACTACAAAAGCCTTTTAAAAGACGGCGTAGTGCAAAATTTCATAGAAAAATATGTGAGCTTTAACGCACTTTTGCAAAGCGGACTAAATGAAAACGAAGCAAATTTTTTAATGCAAATTCACGAAAATTCGGCAAAAAGTGTGGAAATTATTAGAAATTTGGAGCAAAATGAAGCAAATTTGCAAATTCTAAAATTCATTGAAATTTACAATTATATTGAAAAACTTTCTCATAAAAAACTAAATTTCAAAGCCAAGAAATTCCCCGTTGCCGACATTTCGCAGTGGCTAAGCACCCTGCCCTTTACGCCTACAAACGACCAACTAAATGCGATAAATGATATTCGCTCGGATTTAGAAGGCGAATTTGCCGCTAGACGCGTGATTATGGGCGATGTTGGAAGCGGAAAAACGCTTGTTATTTTAGCAGCGGCTTTGATGAATTATCCGCAAATTAGCTATCTTATGGCACCAACGACCATTTTGTGCGAACAAATTTACGCAGAAGCCCTTAGACTTCTGCCAAAAGGGATGCGAGTTTTGCTTGTTAAAAGTGGCGATAAAAAGATAAATTTTGACGAATACGACTTTGTCATCGGCACCCACGCGCTTTTGTTTCAGGACTTAAAGCCCTCAAATCTCATCATGGTCGATGAACAGCACCGCTTTGGCTCAAACCAAAGAGAAAAAATCAACCGCTTGACGAGTGATGGCGAATTTAAGGCGCATTTCTTGCAGTTTTCAGCCACGCCGATACCACGAACGCTTAGTATGATCCAGTCCGAACTTGTCAAATTTAGTTTTTTAAAACAAATGCCGTTCAAAAAAGAAATTCACACGCAAATCCTGCAAAATTCGGGCTTTGCTGACTTTATGTCGCATTTAAAAAACGAAATTTCAAAAGGAAATCAAGCTATCATCGTTTATCCACTCGTTGAAGAAAGCGAAAAGCTCGTCTATCAAAGCCTTGAAGAAGCCGAGCCATTTTGGAAAGAGCGATTTAAGCGAGTTTTTGTAACGCATGGCAAAGACAAAGAAAAAGAAGAAGTTTTAAAGCAGTTTCGCGATAACGGAGAGCTTTTGCTGACTACGACCGTCGTAGAAGTGGGAATTTCGCTTCCTAGACTTTCGACGATTTTAATCGTAGGGGCTGAGCGTTTGGGCTTGGCTAGTCTTCATCAGTTGCGTGGAAGAGTCGGGCGAAACGGTGGGACGGGCTTTTGCTATCTTTATACGAAGCTAAAAAATCCGCCTGAGAGATTGTTTGAATTCGCACGAACGCTTGACGGATTTAAGGTCGCTGAAATCGACCTTAAAAACCGCCAAGGCGGGGATTTGCTAGAAGGAAGTATTCAGCATGGGGCGAGTTTTGTGTGGTATAACTATGAAGAAAACCTAACACAAATCGCAAAAGAGAGAGTTAGTAAGTTGAAACGAGCCTAGCTTTTGGTTTTTCTTTTCGTAAGTTGAATTCAGCCTAGCTTTCGTGCGATATTCGTAAATTTTTCGCTTCGATAGGCATACCCAGCCTTATCTCGCTCAAAATTTACTTCAAAACGCACGAAATCGTCGGCATTTGTTATTCTTTTTCGACATTACCACTATTTCGTCATTCTGAGCGAAGCTTTGCGAAGCGAAGAATCTCAAATTTAAATTCAATTCAAAATTTAAACAATCTTTGTAGGGTAGGCATCCTTGCCCACCATAAGGTTACCGAATTTTTCTACGAAATTAAATTTACAAATTGTTTTTTTTTGCGTCATTCTGAGCGAAACGAAGTGAAGCGAAGAATCTTTATTTAAATTGACTATTGAATTATTTTATCTTTTTTTGGTGGGCAAGGATCCCCACCCTACGATACTAATCTCTACTTCTACTCCGTCAATAATAACTTTTGACATGTTTGCTCCTTATAAAGAAATTTTATAAATTTAAATTTTGACATACATTTTTTATTTTATCTAGCGTAGTTATTCTAAAATCATCGCTAATATATAATTTTAAATTTTCTAGTTTTTTTTCATTTTTTATAAACCAATCTCTAACATTTAAAAATTCATTTAGGTAGATATTTTTTTCTAAATTGCAAAAACTATCTAAATTTGAATATCTATTTGTTTCAATTTGCCAATATAAAATATTATTTAAAATATCGTGCAATCTTTTTTTCTTTAAATATTCTGCTGTCTTTCCGTTTATTGATTTTGAATAAATTTTTTTATATTTTGTAGCATATAAGTTATCCATATATTTTATATAATCATATAGTTTTATAAGTCTTTCATGTTGCATAGTATCTTTTAGTCTGCTATTTGTATCTATATAAGAATTATGTGAAAAATAATCATCTGTTTTCACGGATAGACCAAAATCTTTTATAGTTTTATTTGTTTCATTATAAAACATTGTTTTGTAATCAATATAGCCTATGTTTGGCGTTACATACCAATACATTAAAAAATTTGTTGTAAATATAACAGATAAATTATTAAAGGCTGAATATCTAATCTCTTGAAATTCTTTGTCTTTGGCTTCATATTTAACCAAATTTTCTATTGTTTGCCAAGCTTTTTCATTAAATTCTCTAACTTCGTTTAGTGAGTATTTTTTGTAGAGATATATACTTTTTGCCTTATTTATAGTATAAATTTGGAATTTAAACATATACCAATCCAAATATTTCTCGGCGTCATCATCTGGCAAATTCGCTTTCCATTTTTCTACAAAATAATCTTGTGCCTTTAAAATAGGCTTCATTATAAAACTTTTCTCATCAATAAACGGGAGTTTTGTAAGATAATTTCCATACACTAACATAAAATTTGCAGGGATTAGCCACTCTTTTGCTTTTGGATATGGTTGGTCTTTATACAGCCAAGTATTTCTTTGCGATATATACATACCGATATGACCGATAATCAAAGCAATTAAAACAATAGCCAATATTTTTTTAAATTTACTAGATTTTTTATTATTATGTAAATTTACATTTTCATCTAAATTTTGATTATTTTCCGAATTTTCTTTTAACTTTTCCAATTTCAATCCTTTTTAAAAATTTATTTTTTGTCAAATTCAAATTCAGGTCGTATCGTTTATCCACGATACGAAGTCTGTTTTTAAATTTGCGGTTTGCCTATCTTGTCATTCTGAGCTTTCGTCAGAAAGCGAAGAATCTCAATTCAAATTTGCAAAATAATTAAATCGTAAATTTAAACACAAGATTCTTCGCTTCGCTCAGAATGACGAATTTAGCAAATTCTGAGATTATTCGCAATGATTGAAATAACGACAAAAACCAAATCGCTATTACTCAAAATTTACGAATTCTCCGTTCTCACAATTAGGCTTTTTGGTAGGTTAAATTTTTCTATTATTTCGCACTCTTTTTCGCGCATTTGCCCGTTATCGATTTCGTGGTCAAAGCCCAAAATATGCAAAAGTCCGTGCGTAAATAAAAGCGCGATTTCATCGTCATTTGAGTGCGAAAATTCTAACGATTTTTGTTCTACCAAATCCAAATTTATCACAACAGAGCCTATAAGCTTAATGTCGCCGCCAAACGGCACATTTTCAAGCGGAAAACTAAGCACATCGGTAATTTTGTCAATGCCACGCTCATTTTTGTTGATTTCTCGCATTTCTTCGCTTCGAACAAAGACAAGCTCGATAGCGTCATGGCTAAGCTCAGCCAAAATTTCGCCCAAAATAGCAGGATATTTTTCATCACAAAGTATCAAATTCAAGCCCTTTAAATCAAATTTTTCGTATAATTCTACCAAAAAAAGGATTAAATTTGAAAAAAGCTTTATGTATCATCAGCGGCGGTATGGATAGCGCCACAAGTGCCTATATAGCGAAATCACAAGGGTATGAAATTTACGCACTGCATTTTGATTACAATCAACGAACTATGAAAAAAGAAAGGCAGTGTTTTGAGCAAATTTGTGATGATTTGGGCGTAAAAGAGCGTAAAATTTTAGATGTTTCGTTTATAGCCAGTATCGGCGGAAACGCCCTGACCGATACGAATTTGCAAATTTGCAAAAGTGGTTTGGGGAAGGAAATCCCAAACACCTATGTGCCGTTTCGCAACGGAATTTTTTTAAGCATTGCGACTGCGTTAGCCGAAGTTTGGGGCTGCGAAGCGTTATTTATCGGCGTGGTCGAAGAAGATAGTAGCGGCTACCCTGACTGCTCGGAAAATTTTATAACTAGTATGCAAAAAGCACTAAATTTAGGCACCAAAAGCGATTTTAGCGTGGAAATCAAAACTCCGCTCGTGCATTTAAGCAAAATGCAAATCGTGCAAAAAGCCAGTCAAATGGGTGTTAAACTCGAACACACTTGGAGTTGCTACGAAAACGAAGACAAGGCTTGTGGGCGTTGCGACAGCTGTCGTTTAAGGCTTCGTGGCTTTGAAATGGCTGGATTAAAAGATAAAATTCCTTATCAAATTAACTAAAATTTATAGGGTCCATATCGATTTCTAAATTTGGCAAATCTCGCACCAAATTTGCTGCGTTTATGAGTGCTTTTGGCGAATTTGAACGAAGCAAAATTTCATAACGATATTTTGAAGCGATATATTCGATTCCTGCTTTGCCATGCCCGATGATTTCGATATTTGGTGCAGTTTTTAAAATTTGCACGGCTTTCCCCGTCGTATCTTTTGCCGTGCCGTCATTTTTATGCGAAATCAAAATTCGCAAAAGTCTAGCAAACGGCGGATATAACGGCTCTCGCATAGTGCTTTCATCGCTTAAAAACTCATCGTAATTTTGAATATAATCTTTAAAAAATTCGTAATGCTGTGTTTGCAAAACCACTCTGCCGACCCCTGCACGACCGGCGCGACCAGCAACTTGCATGACAAGGGCGAGAGTTTTTTCGCGAGAGCGAAAATCAGCATAGCTTAACTGCTCGTCAATTCCCATAATAACGGCTAAATCGACATTATGGTAATCATGCCCTTTGCTAAGCATTTGAGTGCCGACTAAAATGTCGATTTTAGCATCATTGAAATCTTTCAGCAAATTTTCTAACTTTTTTTGCGTCGTGATTTCATCGCGATCAAATTTAGCTATTTTTGCGTTTGGAAATTTATTTTCAAGCTGTTTTACGATTTCGCTAGTGCCGATTTTACGAGCCTCCATAAGGCTTCCGCCGCATTTAGCACAAGGAATTTTGTAAAAATTACTAAATCCACAATAATGACATTTTAGCGAATTTGATTTTTCGTGATAACTCATCGCAACGGCACAATACGGGCATTTTTGGATCGTTTTGCAATTTTGGCAAATGATATATTTGTAATTTGCTCTTGTTGGCAAAAACACGATAGCTTGGCGATTTGCGTTTAGGCTTTTTGAAATTTGCGAAAGTATCGTATCAGAAAGCGCGGTTTCGCAAATATCATAGATAAATTTTTTCTCGCTTTGAAAAAATGTCCCTTTTAGGCGAAAATTTGGCTGTTTGGCATAGGTTGTTAGACTTGGGGTTGCACTTCCTAAAACTACCTTAATGCCTAGTTTTTTGCCGATAAAAATGGCTAAATCTCTTGCGTTATAACGGGGTTTTTGATTTGATTTATAGCTATCATCGTGTTCTTCATCGACGACGATTAAGTCTAAATTTGTAAAAGGTAAAAATAGCGCCGAACGCGCCCCTGCGACGAGTTTAATTTCACCTTTGGTAAATTTTTCTAAAATTTCTTTCTTTTTTTTTGGAGTGATTTTTGAGTGCCAAAGCGCCACGCTATCACCGAAATATCGCTCTAATCGCTTTTTCATTTGCGGTGTTAGGGCGATTTCGGGCATTAAAAAAAGAGATTGTTTGCCAACTTCCAGCGTTTTTGCGATTAAATTTATATAAATTTCGCTTTTTCCGCTTCCTGTGTCGCCAAAAATGAGTGAAGTTTCGTTTTTGTCGGCGAATTCGTAAGCTTTTTGTTGTTTGTCGGTTAAATTTGGCAAATTTGCAAATTTACAAATTTGCAAATTTTGCTCTACTTTTTCGCACGGCGTAAAAATATCAAAAACCATACCGATTTCGCAAACATAATAATATGCGATAAATTCGGCTAAATTCGCTTGATACGGCGTGAAATGTAAATTTGTGATTTCAATTATTTCTTTGATTTCAAATTTTTTGCCATTTTGAAAATTTGGCTCATTGCAAATGCCTAAAACAACGGCATTTTTAACGCTTTGTTTTCCAAGCGGAATTTTAACAATGCTAAAATTTGGAATTTTTTTTTGGCTAAAATATAAAAGCGGTTTTAGATTTGAACCTAAAACCGCTGTTTTGTAGTATGGCATAAATTATTCGGCTAATTGTCTACAAACTGCATCATTATGATCACAATCAAATGAGCCAGCAGGATGTCTTCCATCAGCGCTTGCCACTCTGTAATAAGTAAAAGTGGTGCATTTACTTGCGACACAAGCTTTATATTTCAAATTATCATTTCCTTCGATTTGCCAACCATTTCTATCATTTCCTGCATATAGTGGTTGCTGTAAAATATTACCAAACATAGCAGCAGTGTTGTTTATATCTGGCCAAACCGTATTACCTCGCATTAAATTTTCAGATCTTTTTAGTGAAAGACCACTTCTTATAGCAGCTACATCGCCTCTCATTTTAGCGATAGTCGCATCGTCCCTAGTAGCTGCTAGTCTAGGCACTGCAATACCTGCTAAAATACCCAAAACAACGATAACGAACACAAGCTCAATCATCGTAAAAGCTGAACTAAACTTTTTCATATTAAATCCTTTGATTTAAAGTCGATTTATTTTACTAAAAAAGTTATAAAATTAATATTAAATTAATTTAAGTTTTGCTATGGTTTGCGAAAATTTTACTTTCTCGTTACTACCAAGTCTAAATTCCAAAAATTCACTCTCACTAACCACCACAACCGTCGAGCCAAGCTCGAAATTTCCTAGTCTTTCGCCCTTTTTAATATGCAAATTTTCATATTTATAAAGCGTTTTTTGCAAATTTTTGGCATTTGTCTGAATTTTTTCATCAAATTCAAACTTCATTTTTCCAACATTTAACGCCCCTACAAAAACAAGCCACAGCTTCCCACCATTTGGCATCTTGCAGCGTAAAATTACCCGTTCATTTAATGCGTATAAATTTGGAATTTTTATAAGATATTTTTTTGCCACGCTATAAAGTTTGGCTGGTATATAAAGTGCTTCTTCGATAAAAATATCGCACGGAGCGTGGTAATGGTGGTAGTCTTTTGGGCTAAGATAGATATTTGCATAAGCCAAATTTGTATTTTTTTCACTTTCTTTTAAACTCTCGTCCAAAAGTTCGCCCAAATCATAAAAATGCCCCTTAACGCAAACAGCCTTTAAATCGCTACTTACGCCGTTTTCAAAAATCACGCCGTCGCTTGGGCTGATAAAACTCTCAGCCGAAGTATCAAATTTTCTCTCTTTTAAAAGCCTTCTTGTAAAAAGTGCATTAAGGCTTTTAAATTCGCTAATATCGGCAAATTCGCTCATATCGATATTAAAATGCGAAACATATTTTTTATTTATGAAAATTTGCAAAAATTTTGGAAATTCAAATTTTGCAATTACGCCAAAAATCCGTGATATAAATTTATCCATTTTAAGCCTTTCTTAATTTTAAAAGTGCGATTTCATTTGGAGCTAAAAATCTCATCGGCGGCCCCCAAAAACCCGCACCGCTACTAACATAAATTTGCTTAACGCCGTCGTTATAAAGTCCGTGTAGGTATTTTTGATCTATCATCACTAAAAGCGAAAACGGGAAAATTTGCCCTGCGTGAGTATGTCCGCAAACGCACAAATCAACTTCATCTTTTACATTTTCGTTAATAAATTTTGGCTGATGAGCCAGTAAAACCTTTGGTTTTTGTGGATTTGCACCGCTTAATGCTTTTTTCAAATTTGGTGCTAAAAAGTTGAATTTTTCGCCGTTTCTATCATGCACTCCGATTAAATTCACGCCCCCAAGCTCTATGCTTTCATTTTGCAAAACTCTCACGCCGTTATTTTGCAAAAGTTTTATCAAATTTTCTGCACCGCGGTAATACTCGTGATTTCCCGTTACGAAAAAGATCGGCTTTGAAATCTGCTTTAAGGGTTCTAGCATATCGCCGATTTCTTCGGCTTTTATATCAAACATATCGCCCACGATGGCTACGGCGTCGTGCTGGGTTGAGTTTATTTGATCAACAATGACTTGCAAAAAATCTCGCTTTAAAAATTCGCCCAAATGTATGTCGCTAACCACCGCCAAATTTAGCTCACCAGTTAAATTTTTGATTTTTACTTCCACTTCGTTTATTTTTGGAATTCTAAAAGCGTTAAAAAAGCCCTTAAAAAGGTAAGTAAAGGCGATTATCACAAATGAAATATCAAGGGCGATTTTTAAAAATTTTCTTCTATTTTCGTTAAATTTGGTCGTTTTTAGCGTGATTTCAAAAATATCATAAATCATACAAACCAAAAACACGCCAAAGCTAATCGCCATCGCATAAACGCAAATTTTATAAAAAAATTCGCTTGGCAACATCGCTCTGGTGCCGATAGAGATGAAATAAATCATCTCTAAAATCCAAAATGCTAAGCAAAAAATCGCCGTAAAAAATTTAATTTTTTTACCAAATTTATATGAGCTAAAACGCGCAGTTATCGAGCGAAAAACATAATAATTTAAAAACCAAAACAGCGTAGTAGCGATAATAGGAAACAAATATAAAACTTTCATAAGCGCAAGTCTAGCATAAAACGGCTAAATTCACACTTTTGTTTCGTCAAATTTGACAACTTTGCCGTTATCATCAAAAACCAAAAATCCGCTTTTTTTGAATTTGCTTATCATACGCGATAGCGTTTCGGGCGCTAAATTTAAAATATTTGCGATTTGTGATTGTTTTGAATTTTTAAATAATTCAAAATTTTCCATAATAAAATTCACAACTCTTTCGTCTGCATTTAACACGATTTGGCGTTCGATTAGTTGATATAGTGTCCTAATTTTGGCTGTTAATGATTGTATTAATCCAAAACAGATACTCGCTTCGCTCATAAATTCAGATCTAAATTTTGCATAATCTATCTTTAAAACTTCGCCCTCACTCATAAAAGAACAGGTCGCAGGATAGGGAATTTCATTGAAATTTGTAAGCTCTGCGACAAATGAAATCGCTTTTGTCGTATGAAGCAAAATTTCTCTGTTTTTCGATGAAGTTTTATAAATTTTAACCATACCTTGCGTTAAAATCAACAAATGCTCACTTTTTTCGCCTTCAAAAAAGAGAAAATCGTCTTTTTTATAACTTTTAAAAAACGAAATCTCTTCAAGGCGTTTAAGCTTTTCGTCGCTTAAATTTTCAAAAAACGGAATTTCTTTTAAATTCATTTTTTAAGACTATCTCTGATTTCTCTAAGTAGCAAAATATCTTCGCTAGGTTCAGCAGGAGTTTCAGGCTCGGCAGGTTTTTCTCTTTTTAGTTTATTTATAGCCTTAATCGCCACAAAAATACAAAATGCGATAATGGTAAAATCGATGATATTTTGTATAAATGCACCGTAGTTTATGCTTACGGCAGGTGTTTCGCCGACTGCTTCTTTTAAAATCACTTTTAAATCGCTAAAATTTACGCCGCCTGTGATGACGCCGACAATCGGCATAATCACATCACCCACAAGCGAAGTTACGATTTTTCCAAACGCTCCGCCGATGACGACACCCACTGCCATGTCGATAACATTGCCTTTAACAGCAAATTCTTTAAATTCGCTAATAAAACCCATAAATTTACTCCTAAATAAATTTTTGCGATATTAGCACTTTTAAACTTTGTTTTTGCTTTTTCTTAGAATTTTTAAAGTATAATCAGCCTTTAAAATTTAAATTTATTTAGGAATTTTACAATGTATCGTTTTGCACCAAGCCCCACAGGCGACATGCACATCGGAAACCTGCGTGCGGCAATCATAAATTTCGTCCTTTCGCTCCAAGATAAAAGCGGATTTATCTTGCGTATCGAAGATACCGACAATGAACGAAACATAGACGGAAAAGATAAAGAAATTTTAGAAATTTTAAGCAAATTTGGCATTTCGTGGCAAACGCTGTATTATCAAAGTAAAAATTTGAAATTTCACAGAGAATTTGCGGCAAAACTTTTAGCTGAAAAAAAGGCGTTTTGCTGTTTTTGCACGGAAGATGAACTTGAAATTAAAAAAGAAAAAGCTAAAAATGAAAATAGAGCATATCGCTACGACGGAACCTGCGAAAAAATGAGCGATTTGGAAGTTTTAGAGTGCGATAAACCTTTTGTAATTCGCCTTAAAAAACCAAAAAACGCTATGAAATTTACCGATTTAATCAAAGGCGAAGTAAGTTTCGAGCCTGAAAATATCGATAGTTTTGTCATTATGAGAGCGGATAAAACGCCAACTTATAACTTTGCTTGTGCGATCGATGATATGTGCGAAGGGGTAACCTGCGTAGTGCGTGGGGAAGATCATGTCTCAAACACGCCAAAACAAAATTTAATCAGAGAATATTTAGGATACGACAAAGAGATAAAATATGCCCATTTGCCCATAATCCTAAACGAAAGTGGCAAAAAAATGAGCAAAAGGGAAAATAGCTCGTCGGTTAAATGGCTTTTAGAAAGTGGCTATTTGCCAGAAGCCATTGCAAACTATCTGCTTACTTTGGGAAATAAAACGCCATGCGAAATTTTTACTTTAAGCCAAGCCGCAGAGTGGTTTGACATAAAAAATATCTCAAAAAGCCCTGCTAAATTTGACATTGACAAACTATCTTTTATAAATAGAGAGCATATTAAACTTGCCACGCCGTCTCGTTTGGCTGAGCTTTTTGGGTTGAGCGAAAAATTTGCAAATTTGATTAAATTTTACACACAAGAAAGTAGCTTGGTGCCTGAAATCAAGGCAAAGGTCGAAAAAATTTACTCTAAAAAAGAAATTCCAAGTGAATTTAGCGAAAACGCTGAAATTTTGCGTGAAAAAATCGCCGAATTTGATGAAATTCCAACCGAATTTAGCGAATTTAAAGCAAATTTAATGGAAAAAAGCGGTTTAAAAGGTAAAAACTTTTTTATGCCGTTAAGATTGCTTTTAACAGGTGAAGCCCATGGACCAGAGCTTAGCGAACTTTGGGGCTATATAAAAGATGATATAAAGGAAATTGTTGCGTTATGAGTATAATTTTGTTTTTGTTGCATTTGGCTATTAGGGTCGCTGTTTTGGTGATTTTCATCGCTTGTATTATCAGCTTTTTGCCGATAAATCCATACAATAAATTCGTGCGATTTTTTCGCAATTTAACCGAACCACTTTTTAACTCTGTGCGAAAAATCATACCGACAAATGTCGGAATGTTTGATTTTGCGCCACTTATAATACTTTTTATTTTAATGCTGCTTGATAATTTGATTTTAAGGTTAATGTATGCGAATAGTTTTTAAATTTGCCATTATTTTGTTGCTTCCGTGTGCTATTTTTGCCGAAATTTTAAGCTACGAAGAGCTAAAAGACAAACCGAAATCTTTGGCGAAAGATTATTACATTTATCGTTTGATCGATGAGACAAAATACGATAAAAAGCAAATAAGAGCCCTAAAACAAAGTGGAATTTATCGCAACAAAGGCAAATTAAAAAAAGAGCTTGATAAAATTTTTCCGCCAGTTAAACCAAAAGATAAATGCGCAGGAGTTGGCACAAAAAATATTTTAGATGCAAATTTAACCTGCATAAAAGCACGGCTTTATCCAAGTTTTATCGCAAAACTGCCAAATGAAACAAAACTAAAATTAGCTTCAAATTTATCTCAAAACCACCCAAATTTGGCAAATAGATTAGTCGGATTTAGCAAAGAAAATCCTTTGGCGTATTTTGAAAGCTTGGGCGATGATAAAAATTTCATCTTATATTATAACTATGCTTCGCCAAAAAGTATCGAACTAAGCGGCGAAAATGAAGAATTTTATACAAATTTAGCCGCGAATTCTGATTTTTATGCGATACTGCACGATTGCGTGATAAATAAAAAACACACAAATTTACGCCATTTTATATTGCAAGCAAACCCTGCTCTAAGCGATCCTAAAAACGCATTTTTGCTCGGCGTAAATGCACTGACTTTTGGCGAAGAGCAAAAAGCGATAGAATTTTTTAAAACTGCCACAAAGGTGGAAAAATCGGTTCATAACGCTGATAATGCCAAATTTTGGATTTATCTGCTTACACAAGATGAAAATATCTTAAACGAACTTGCTAATAGCAGCGTTTATAGCATTTATTCGCTTTATGCAAAAGAACTTACGGGAAATAAAAGCATAAGTGTCATTATCCCTGAACCCACAGCCGACGCGCCGAAAAACTACGACATAAGTGATCCTTTTAACTGGGTTCGCACAAAGGCAAAAGCCGATAAAATGAGCAAAGCCGAGCTTATCGAATTTGCTAAATTTTTCGATACCAAAGCCACAATCGGCGAGTATAGCTACATTATGAATAAAGCCACAGGCTATAAAGATAATTTTTATGCTATGCCGTTTATGGAATTTATAGGCGACGGCGATAATCACCGAAAGGCTCTACTTTTAGCCATCGGGCGACAAGAAAGCAGATTTATCCCGGGTTCTGTTTCTACTTCGTATGCACTTGGAATGATGCAGTTTATGCCGTTTGTCGCAAACGATTTAGGCAAAAAACAGCTAAAAATGACGAATTTTGACCAAGATGATATGTTTAAGCCGCAAATCGCCTATAAATTTGCAAATTTACACATAGATTATCTTGAAAAAAGCCTAATTAGCCCTGTTTTTATCGCATACGCGTATAACGGCGGTTTGGGCTTTACAAAGCGAATGCTTCAAAGGGGCGATTTGTTTAATAAAGGCAAATACGAGCCGTTTTTATCAATGGAGCTTGTAACATTTGCCGAAAGCAGAGATTATGGCAAAAAAGTTTTGGCAAACTATATAATTTATCGTCAAATTTTAGAGCCAACTGCGAAAATTTCAGTCAAAGAAGAACTTGAAAAGCTCTTAAATCCTAGTTTGAGTGATAAAATTCGCTAAATTTTTGTCTGTTTTTGGTGGGCAAGGATGCCCACCCTATAATATTTCTACGATACTTGCAATGACACATAGAGCAAATTTTCTCTCCACTGTCATTGCGAGAAAAACAAAGTTTAAGGGAGCAATCGCCA
>JAFUFY010000070.1 GCA_017469645.1 Campylobacter sp.
AATTTTGTTAAATTCAAAATCATTTTTTATTGATAATTCTAAATAAGATTATCATAAATATACTTAAATAAAAAATTAAAATTTTATTTAAAATCTCTAAATATCGTTTTTTAATCAAATTGATAATATAAAAATTTTTATAGCTTTTTAAGAAATTTAACTATAAAATTACGCTCATTATATGAAAATAATTTTCATAACATAAATTTAAAAGGCGATTTATGAAATTTATAAAATTTAGCATTTATTTTATTTTATCTTTTACGATTTTATTTGGTGCTGATTATGCCAATGAAGCAAAAGAGATAGAAAATAAATTTAAAGAAGTAATCACGCTTTATAAAGACGGAAAAAACGCAGAAGCAAGGCAGCTTACGCAACAAGCATATTTTGGGCATTTTGAAAATTTGGAAGCCGGAATTCGTATAAATTTAGGTCAAAAAAAATCTTACGCTATGGAAAAGCAGTTTGGCGATATTCGCAAGGCGATAAAAAATGAAAAACCGATCGATGAAATTCAGGCTATGATAGATAAGCTAAATGCCGAAATCATCGAAATTTTACCTGTGATTGAAAGCGGACATAAACTAGTTGCTGAGCGAAGCGATGACGGCGGTATTAGTGCTGCTAAAATCGAACCTAAAAATGAAAATTTAAACGAGACAAATTTAACGCAAAACGCAAATCCGTGGGTAAATATTTATAATCAAATTTCAAATGAGCTTAAAAACGCAAAAGAGGCTTATGAAAAAAACGACAGCGAAGCTATGAAGGAAGCGTTAAACAGGGCTAAATTTGATCTTTACCGCAATAAACAGCTTGAAATCGCCGTTAGGCGATATGATTCGGCTAAAATGGATCAAATGATTCAGCAGGTTATGGGTGCCGTTATTAGCAAAAACACGCAAATGAGCCAAACACAAGTAGTTCAAGCTTTAAAAGATATTGATGATTTACTTAACACAAGTATCGCAAAATTGCCTAGCGAATCTTACGCTCTTGCGCCAAAAGCCATAATGCAGGAAATGCAAGAAGAAGAAATCGCAGAGCAAACAGATTTTAGCGTTGTTGTTGAAAATATTCGTAAAAAAATGGCAGAAGCTTTAAAGCTCTATGAAGATGGCGATATAAACTCAGCCGTTAGCGATGCAGGAGATATTTATTTTGACGAATACGAAGCAAGCGGCATGGAAGCCCTTGTGGGTGCTAAAAATTCGCAACTAAAAGTAGATACGGAAGCTAGTTTTAGTAAAATCGTTGCCCTAATGCAAAACAAAGCAGATAAAAGCGAAATCATCGCGGTTGCAAATAGGCTTTTTGAGCAGTTAGAACAAAGCCTTGATTTAACCAAAAAATCAAGCAACTGGGATTTGTTTCTTTATGCTTTTATCATTATTTTACGCGAGGGTTTTGAAGCCTTAATTATCGTCACGGCAGTCATCGCTTATCTTATCAAAACAGGAAATTCAAAGCATTTAGGCATAGTTTATAGCTCATTAGCGGTTGCCGTTATTTTAAGTCTAGTTACGGCGTATGCTGTAAATTTGATATTTGGTTCGCAAATGGCAGCTCAAAGTAGGGAGATTTTAGAAGGCGTTGTTATGCTAATAGCCGTTTTCTTGCTATTTTATGTCGGTTTTTGGCTACTTTCAAACGCAGGAGCAAAAAAATGGTCAAACTACATACAAGGGCAAGTTAGCCAAAGTCTAAGTAGTGGGGATAGCAAAACGCTTTGGTGGACCGTGTTTTTAGCTGTTTATAGAGAAGGGGCTGAGACCGTGCTATTTTACATGGCGTTAATTTTTGATGCCAAATCAAGCTCAGCGTTAAGTATGGTAGCTCTTGGGTTTGCAGTCGGGCTTGTGGCACTTGCTGTGGTATATTTTGTGATTAAATTTTTCTCGCTTAAAATCGCAATTAAGCCGTTTTTCCTTATCACTTCGGCAATCATTTTCTATATGTCGATTGTTTTTGTCGGAAAAGGCGTTATGGAGCTAGTTGAAGGCAAACTTTTTGTTCCACATATTATAGAAAATTTCCCAACCATTTCATGGCTTGGAATTTATCCATATTTAGAGAGTTTGATTCCGCAAATTCTCTTAATTTCGGCACTAATTATCGGAATTTTTATAATGAGAAAGAAAAATCTTATCAAAGGAGAAATAAAATGAAAAAATTATTTTCATCAGTGTTGGCGTTAAGCCTTGCTTCAAGTATTGCGTTCGCAGGAGAACAACCTATCGGCGAACCTGTTGAAATCAACGGCATGGAAATAGCTGCTGTTTATTTGCAACCAATCGACATGGAACCAAAAGGCATTGATCTAGCCCCAAGTCTAGCAGATATTCACCTAGAAGCTGATATTCACGCGATAGAAGGCAACAAAAACGGCTTTGGCGAAGGCGAGTGGATTCCGTATCTAAAAGTTTCATATAAATTGAAAAATACAGATAACGGCAAAGTAAAAGAGGGCACATTTATGCCTATGGTAGCAAGCGACGGACCACACTACGGCGCAAATATCAAAATGGACGGCGGAGTTGGTAACTATGAGCTAACTTATCATATCGAAAATCCTAGCGTTCAAGGTTTTGGGCGACATGCCGATGAAGCAACCGGAGTAGGTAAATGGTGGGACGCATTTGATGTAAATTATAAATTCCAATACACAGGAACTCCAAAAGAGTAATCCAAATTTTCCGTCAAGCTCCGTGCTTGACGGAATTTAATCAAATTTACAAGGCTATAAATGAGTATATTTTTTTATCAAGTTGCACTTGCGATATTTCCGTTAGTTTTAATATCGTCTTTTTTGCAAAGAACAAATTATATCAAAGAGCTATTTATCCCTATTGTTTGTGGCGTGATCTTTGGTTTTGCCTGTTTTAGCGCATTTGCTGTTTCGGCAAATAACGACACGGCAAAAATATTTTTTGACATAATTTGCATTTTGTTGTTGATAATTTTTCCGATTTTATTTAAATTTAAAAGCGTTTATCCAGTTGCCACGATAGTTTTTTTACTTGCTATGACTTATGGTTATGAGTATAAATTTATAAGTGCAAATTTTAAAATTTTTACTAGTTCGCTTTTAGATAGCCTAAGTTTATCAAATTTATTTATGGCGAGTTTTGCATTTTTGATTTTCACTTGCATATTTTTTCTTTTAAATTCGCTTTTAAAAAGGGTAAATAAAAAAGTCAAAATTTGCTTTTTTATTTTAATTCTTTTTCTGTTGATTATCGATAGATTAGGCTTTTTTGGACTTTCGCTTATGCAAGAAGGTATTATTAAAACGACGCCAAAACTGCTTTCTGTGATTGCAAAAATTATATATTTTAATAGCTTTTTGCCGATTATTTTTTCTTTGATTTTGATTATTTTAGGGGCGTTCGGGCTTAAATTTGAAAAATGCAAAAATAAAGAAAATATAATTAAATTTAGAGAATTTAAAGCCGTCAAATTTAAAGCATTTAGCGAATTTTTTTATTCTTTGCTTTGTGGTGGGGTTATCATTTTTATCTCGCTTTTTTATATTTTAGTTGCTTCAAAACCACCTAAAATAGATAATCCAACCATAATCGAACCTATAAATAATGAATTTAAATTTAACGCCGAAATTTTAAAAGACAACAAACTTCATCGCTACGCCTATATCACAGATGACGGGCATAAAGTGCGATTTTTCTTAATCAATAAATTTAAAGATAAACTCGCTCCCGTTGCCGTTTTTGATGCTTGCAGTATTTGTGGCGATATGGGCTATGTGAAAAAAGCTGACGAGCTAATCTGCATTAGTTGTAATGTGCGAATTTTCTTGCCAAGTGTCGGCAAAGCAGGAGGCTGCAATCCTATTCCGCTCGAATATAAATTTGACGGAAAAGAGATAATAATCTCGCTTAAAGAGATTGAAAATGGAGCTAGTTTTTTTAGCGAAGTGGTCGAAAAAATAGTAACCGATCCCGTAAGTAGAGAAAAAATCAAAAACACTTCAAAATTTAGATATTTGTATTACGGGCGAACTTATTTTTTTGAAGACGCAAAAAATCAAGCCGAATTTGAAGCAAACCCTGAAAAATTTGTTGATACAAACGGCGTTTTAAAGGAGCTAAAATAATGTTTTTTCGCATAATAAAAGCTTCGATTTTAAATTCAAAAGATAATAAAATTTTAGCTTTTCTAACCATTTTGCTAAGTGTGAGTTTGATCGCTTGTATGCTAAATATCACGCTTAAAATCGGAGATGAAGTCGCAAAAGAGCTTCGAAGTTACGGCTCAAATATTGTGGTTTTGCCTAGTTCGCAAAATTTAAATATCGAAATAGCCGGAAAAGAGTATTCGCCGCTTAAAAATGAAGATTATTTAAATGAAAAAGATTTGCATAAGATAAAAGAAATTTTTTGGCGAAATAATATTGTCGCTTTTGCGCCGTTTTTATCTACTAAATTTAATGAATTTGAGATTGTTGGAACTTATTTTGATAAGGTTATTCCTATCGAAGGCGAGAGCGATTTTAAAAGTGGAGTTGCTACGCTTTATCCGTTTTGGGTCGTTGATGGTAGATTTCCAAAAGATGATAGCCTAGATGAAGTTTTAGTCGGCGAAAGGCTAAATTTAAAGCTTAATGAGAAGCTAAATTTGGGCAAATTTGAAGTAAAAGTCGTAGGAATTTTAAAAAACGGCGATGAAATGTCGGATAAAATCATAACGAGCCTAAATTTGGTGCAAAAAATCACAGATAAAGCCGGTCTCATCGCCAAAGCAGAAGTCAGCGCAATGACGATCCCGGAAGATGATTTATCCGTAAAAGCAAGGCGAGATTTTGAGAGCTTAGATGCGGTTGCGTATGATAAATGGTATTGTTCGGCTTATGTTAGTTCGATTGCGTATCAAATAACCGAAGATTTTCCAAATGCCACGGCAAAGGCACTTTTAAGCGTAAGCGAAACTCAAAGCGGAATAACTAAAAAAATCCAAAATTTAATGGCAGTCGTTAGCATTTTATCGCTTTTTATCTCTGCGATTTGTATTTCGAGTTTGCTATCTAGCGAAATTCACAGACGAAAAAAAGAGATTGGGCTTTTAAAAGCTTTGGGGGCTGGAAATTTTATGATTTATACGCAGTTTGCGACTGAAACTTTTATAGTATGTGTGATAGCTTCGATTTTCGGGTCGATTTTGGGCTATATTTTAAGCTTTATTATCGGTTATCAAATTTTTGGCTCACTGATTGGCATTAGTCTTATGGTTTTGCCTTTGAGTGTGATTTTTGGGCTACTAATTTGCATTTTTGGTTCGATTTTGCCGCTAAAAAGTGTGATAAAACTACTTCCTGCTGAGGTGCTTTATGGTAGGAAATAGCGCATTTTTTAAAAATCTAATATTTAAAAGCATTTTAGGAAGTGGTTTAAGGGGATTTGTTATTTTTTTAGCCATTATGCTTGGAAGTGCCGTAACGGCGGCATTTGTAAATATCTATGCTGATATAGATAAAAAAGTCGGTAGCGAGTTAAATTCTTATGGGGCAAATTTGATTATAAGCCCAAAAGATTTTGAAAATTCGCATATAAATGAGCAAATTTTGGACGCCAAATTTGAAAAAATTCCAAATTTAAAAGCATATAACAAATATCTTTTTGCAAGTGCGAATTTAGGCGTTAGTAGCGGCGTCGTAATGGGAGTAAATTTTTCAAATTTAAGGTTAGTTATGCCGTTTTTGGATTTAAAATCGGGCGAATTTATAAATATAGATTTTGACGATAAAAATGCCTTAATCGGGCAGGATTTGGCTAAACTTTTAGGCGTAAAAGTTGGCGAGAGTATCGAAATCACACCAAAAGGAAAAATGCCTACAAAAGTGAAAATCAAAGGCATAGTTTATGACGGTGGCAAGGAAGACGGGCTTTTAATCATCTCGCTTGAATTAGCACAGCGCATTTTTGATATGCCAAATTCGCTAAATTACGCCCAAGCGATTGTCGCTGGAAATTACGATGAAATCAAGCAAATTTCGCAAAATTTAAGCGATGAAAACGCCGTTTTTGAGCCGATTAGCAAAATTTCAAAAGCACAAGGGGTGATTTTGGATAAAATCAAACTTTTAATGCTTTTAATCGGCCTAGTGATTTTATTTATAACTTCCATTTGCATAAATACAAGCCTTAGTGCGATTTTATTTGCTAGGATTAAAGAATTTGCATTGCTTCGAGCGATCGGCGCAAGTAGAGATAATTTATTAAAAATGATTTTGGCTGAAATTTTAACGATTTGCGTGATAGGCTCAGTTTTGGGGGCGTTGCTTGGATATTTTTTAGCAAATTTGCTAGGCTTTTTGATTTTTTCAAGCGGAGTTGATTTTAGGTTTGTAGGACTTCTTAGTGCTGTGATTTTAAGCCTTATTTTTGCGTTTGGTGCTAGTTATTATCCGATAAAACGGGCTTTAAATCCAAATTTAGCAAATTTATTAAAGGAATAATATGGAAATTTTAAAACTTGATAGCGTGTGTAAATATTTTGGCGAAGTAAAAGCACTTGATGATATTTCTTTTAGCGTAAATAAGGGCGAGTGGGTCAGCATAATGGGACCAAGCGGAAGCGGAAAAAGCACTTTGGTAAATATTTTAAGCCTTATGGATACTCTCACAAATGGCTCATATTTTTTAGGCGGAAGCGACGCAAGTCATCTAAACGAAGAGCAAATTTTAGAGTTTCGCCGTAAAAAAATAGGGCTAGTTTTTCAGGCATTTCACCTTGTGCCGTATCTAAATGCCGTTGAAAATGTAATGCTAAATCAATATTATCACTCTTGTGTGGATTTGCAAAGTGCCAAAAAAGCCTTAGAAAAAGTGGGTTTGGCTCATAGAATTTCTCACAGACCAAGCGAACTAAGTGGTGGCGAACAGCAAAGAGTTTGCATAGCAAGAGCCTTGATAAACGAGCCTGAAATCATCATTGCCGACGAACCAACGGGAAATTTAGACGAAGCAAACGAAGAGATTGTGCTAAATTTGTTTAATGAATTAAGAAGCGAAGGCAAAACGCTACTTTTAGTAACGCACAACGAAGAACTTGGCTTAAATGCCGATAAAATCGTGCGTTTAAAACACGGGAAATTAGATAAAATAGAAATTAAAAACTAAAAAGGAAAAAAATGAGAAAATTTATTTTGGTTTTGGTTGCGTTTTTTGTGCTAGGTTGCGGGGGAAACGAACGCCACCACATGACGCTAAACGATGAAGATGGCTTTAAAACGACATTTGATAGCTCAAAAAAAGAGTTAAAAATAGTAGGACATGATAAGCCTTTTATTTTATACTTTTTTTCTAGCGATTGTGGTGCATGCGCCGAGCAAGCGCCGATTTTAGAAAATTTAGCAAAAGAATTTGGTGAAAATGTGCGGATTATCGGCGTTTTGGGCGATTCGCATGGACTAGATAAAGATATAAAAACGCTAAAAGAAAAAAATATTTCATTTCCGACAGCCACAAGCAAAAAATCTGCAATGTATCTAGCAAATATGGTCGGCGGCGTAATGGGAACGCCCATGAGTGTGATATTTGATAAAAATGGAAAAATCGTAAAGCAGTTGCTTGGGCTTTATCCGAAGTCTGCATTTGAAAACGAGTTGAAGTTATTGTTGTAAATTTAATTTTTCGTCATTCTGAGCCTTGCAGAGCAAGGCGAAGAATCTCATTAAGAATTTTGGCTCGTAGTCTAAAATTAATAAATTTCGACTATTTTTTAAATTCTATTTTGATTTTTTGCAAAAATTCTATAAGCTGGGCAGAGCAGTTTTCTTTTATAATGGTATAAGCTAAAATATTTCCGATAAATAGATAAAAATTCGTCTTAGTTTCGATGATTTTATATAAATCGTCGTATTTTATTTTAGCGAAATTCGAGCTAGAATTTTCGTTAAATTCGTTTGTTTTTTCTGTGAAATAATCATCATAAAATTCGAAAAAAGAGTGCTGATTTGCAGCTAATTTATGCGAATAAAAGGTCTTTTTGACAATATAAAAATTTGTGTAGTAGTAAGTCGCACCAAGCCAAATGAAAAATCCTAATCCTATCAATAAATTATTGGTAAAAAATCCTTTATGTATGAGCAAATAAAAATCCCGAGATAAAGAGTTTAAAACCAAAATTCCAACCAACAAATATAACATTTTAACTAGCAATTTGCCTTTAATTGAGTTATTAAATTTTTTATATTCGTCAAAAGTAAAAATCGTATCGGTTTTATAAGGCATTTTTGTGTCCATTGATTTGTAAATTTGCAAATTTGATTATAAGAAATTTTGGCTTAAATTTGTAAATTTTAATTTTGCCAAATTCAAAGAATTTGCAAATTCCGACTATTTTTTAAATTCTATTTTGATTTTTTGTAAAAATTCTATAAGCTGGGCAGAGCAGTTTTCTTTTATGACGATAGAACCGCCAATTTCACCTACTAAAAGATAAAAATGCGTATTTGTTTCTATGATTTTATGTAACTCATCGTATTTGATTTGGGTAAAATTGAAATCCGATTTTTCTGTATAATAATCGTCATAAAATGTCATGATTGAGTTATAATTTTGAATTATTTTTGTGGTGTTATAGGTTTTTTTAATTTGCCTATTTGGAATAAAATACAATAAAAATAGCCAAATAAATACAAATGCAAACATGGCAATATTATAGCTATCAATAAAACCTTGTGAAAAAATAAGAATAACATTGATTATGATTAACACAGCACTAGCGATATATAAAATTTTCATTTTAAATCCTAAGGTCTCATGCAAGACAGCATAATTAAATTTCTTATATTCATCGTAAGTCAGCATCGTCGTTGTTTCAAGTGGCATTTCGTTTTCCTTGATTTAAAATTTAAAGTTTGATTATAAAAAATTTTGGCTTAAATTTGTGAATTTTAATTTTGCCAAATTCAAAGAATTTGCAAATTTGAACTGCGTATGCCGACGATTTTGCGTGTTTTGCAGTAAATTTCGAGTGAGATAAGGCTGGTTTGCCTATCGAACGAGAAATTTACAAAATCACGCAAAAGCTAGGCTCATTTAATTTGAAATTTAACTATACTTTTGTTTAATGTAAATATGCAATATATCAATCGCCGCAGGTGTAATGCCTGAAATCTCACTCGCCGCAAACAGCGTCGGCGGAGCAAATTTTTTAAGCTTTTCAACCACTTCATTGCTAAGCCCGGAAATCTTGCTAAAATCAAGCTCAGCAGGGATTTTCACGCCTAGCATACCTTTCATTTTTTCCACTTCTGCCTTTTGCATTTGGATATAAAAATAATACTTGCACTGCGTTGAAATCTCTTCTAAAACAGCCTCATCAAATTCGCCAAACATCGGATTTAAGGCTTTTAACTTCTCTTTTGTAAAGCTTTTTCGTGCTACGATTTTTTGAAGCGTTGAATTTTGCGAAATCGGCTCTTCGCCCAAATTTGATAGCATTTGTAAAGTCTCTTTGCACGGCGTTACTGTCGTTTCTAAAAGAAAATCCATACCTTTTTGTATGTCGTTTTTAAATTTGCAAATTCGCTCATAGGTCGGCTCGTCAAGCAACCCCACATTTCGCCCATACTCGCCAAGCCTTAAAACAGCGTTATCTTCACGCAAAAGTAGTCTAAACTCAGCTCTACTTGTAAAAACTCTATATGGCTCTTTTGTTCCTTTTGTAACAAGATCATCTATCAAAACGCCGATATATGCTTCGTCCCTGCGTAAAATCAAAGGTTCTTTGCCTTGCAAATTTAGCGTAGCATTTATCCCAGCCATTAGCCCTTGTGCGGCGGCTTCTTCGTAGCCTGTGGTGCCGTTGATTTGCCCTGCTAGATAAAGACCAGCAACCTTTTTTGTCTGCAAATCGTGTTTAAGCTCTGTTGGATCGACAAAATCATACTCCACAGCGTATCCTGGGCGAACGATTTTAGCATTTTCTAAGCCCTTAATAGAGCGAATCATTTTAACCTGCGTATCATACGGCAAACTCGTAGAAAGCCCGTTTAGGTAGTATTCACTGGTTGCGTCCGTTTGTGGCTCGATAAAAATATGATGGCGTTCTCTCTCAGGAAATTCGTAAATTTTGGTCTCGATACTAGGGCAGTATCTTGGACCCGTACTCCTAATTTGCCCCGTAAAAAGTGGCGCGCGATGAAAATCAGAGCGAATAATCTCATGCGTTTGCTCGTTTGTGTAGCCGATATAGCAAGGAAGCTGATTTGGCGAAAAATCTTTCGTGCGAAAGCTAAACGGCTTAGGCATTTCGTCTCCGCCTTGTGCTTCAAGGACGCTAAAATCAATGCTTTTTGCATCGATTCTTGGGCAAGTGCCCGTTTTTAGCCTACCTAAATTTAGCCCAAAATTTGCTAATGATTTGCTAAGTTCTGTGCTACTTAGTTCGCCGACCCTGCCCGCACTAAGCTGAGCCGTGCCTGTGTGGATAACGCCGTTTAAAAAAGTGCCTGTTGTGATGATGACTTTTTTTGCGCTGTAAATATTATCAAGGTGCGTTTTAACGCCTGTAACGCGTGGTTTGTCGCCGCTAAATTCGCTTAAAATTTCGGTTGCGATTTCTTGCGTGATGTCTAAATTTGGCGTATTTAAGAGCAAATTTCGCATATAAATTCTATATTTATCCATATCAATTTGAGCCCTGCTGCCACGCACAGCAGGACCTTTGCTCTCATTTAGTATGCGAAACTGGATCCCGCACTCATCTGTGGTGCGACCCATTTGACCGCCTAGTGCGTCGAGTTCTTTTACCAAATGCCCTTTTGCAAGACCGCCGATTGCAGGGTTGCAACTTGCTGCGCCGATTTGCTCAGCCAAAATCGTGATTAAAAGTGTTTTTGCTCCCATTTTTGCAGCAGCAAGACTAGCTTCGATCCCAGCGTGTCCGCCACCGATAACGATAATATCATAGTTCATTAGATTTTCCCTTAAATTTTTGAAAAGAGATTTTAGCAAAAATTAAATTTTAAAAATATAAATCAGACAAATAATCAGAATTTAAACGATTTATGCCGACGATTTTTGCAAGTTGGCACATAAGATTAGACTTTGTTCGTCTATCGTTGTGCCAACTTGCAAAAAGCTAGGCTGGGTTCAATTTCAAATTTATAGTAAAAAAAGGCGATTTTATATAAAATTCAGCAAAAAATTCAAAGGAAGTTTATGTTTAACGGACTAATTAGGGAAATCGCCGAAGTTGCTAGTTTTAGCGGAAATTCGCTTCGAATTCGGGCTAAATTTCGCCCTGAGCGTATCGGCGATAGTATCGCTATAAACGGCGCGTGTTTGAGCGTAACGCAAATTTTAGCTGACGGATTTTGCGTAGAGATTTCAAGCGAAACCGCCACGCTCATCGCCACGCAAAATTTCAGAGGCAGAGTGCATATCGAACCGGCTATGCGCTTGGGAGATCGCATTGACGGGCATTTGGTGCAAGGGCACATCGACGGCGTGGGCGAAATCGCAAAAATAAATAAGCTAAAAAGCGGATATGATTTTTTTATAAATTTGCCAAAAAATTTAATGCCCTTTGTCGCAAACAAAGGCTCGGTCGCAATCGACGGCGTTAGTCTTACCATAAACGAAGTCTTGTCTAGCGGAATTCGCCTAACCATAATCCCGCAAACTATGAAAGATACGCTATTTGGCGAGTTTAAAATGGGGCGAAAAGTAAATGTCGAAACCGATCTGCTCGCAAGATACGCAGCGCGAATTTTGGGCTTTGTGGGCGAGAAAAAAGAGAGTTTGTCGTGGGATCAGGTGAATTTGATTTCAAGCCTTTATTAAATGCCTTTAAATTCGGCTTTACCGATAAATTTGGTTTAGCTAACGCAATTTTTAAGGATACTGCGCCGAAAAATTTGAACGGCGAAAATTTGGGTAAATTTGGCAAATTTAACCTTGCTTTTCATGTTGGCGATAAATTTGAAAATGTGCTAAAAAATCGTTTTAAACTGGCAAATTTGCTGGGTTTAGAGTTGCGAAATTTGATTTTTATGAACCAAATTCATAGCGATAAAATTTGCGTTGTAGATGATGAATTTTTGCACGAATTTGGAGCGAAATTTGATAAATTTTTTGAATTTGGCGAATTTAGAGATTTTGGCGAAAAAACGCAAAGCGAATTTGTGAAAATTTTCCCCGAGTGCGATGCTTTGGTTACGAATTTAAAGGGCGTTTGTTTGTGCGTTATGGTTGCGGATTGTTCGCCTGTTTTGCTGCTCGATGAAAAAAGCGGCGCAGTGGGCGTGGCGCACGCAGGACGGGCTGGAATTTGCCAAAAAATAGTAACAAAAACTGCCCTTAAAATGAGCGAAATTTACGGCACGAAAATTTGCGATTTAAGCGTGATTGTGGGGGCAAATATAAGGGGCAGTTGCTACGAAGTGGGCGAAATGGATTTGGGCGAATTTAATGCTTTTAAAAACGGCGATAAATTTGATATGAATTTGGCTTTAAAAGCCGAATTTGCTGAGCTTGGCATAAAAAAATTCACATTTAGCAAATTTTGCACTCATTGCGAAAGTCATCTTTACTCATACCGCCGAGACGGAGTAACAGGGCGTTTCTGCGGGTTTGTAAAATTATAAATAAAAGGATTATTTTATGATTGATGATATAAAAGTAAGACTCGAAGAAGAAATTGAGCAAATAAATATGAATATTATAAAAAATAAAAATGAAAATTTTTTTACTATGGTAGCCAAAATCGATAGTGAAACTTCTCATTCAAATTTTATACATTCTTTATTGACAAATAGTAATAAAGAAATATTAAAATTATTTTTTACAACCATAAATATAGGAGAATTTAATACTGAAAATATTAATATAGAGCGAGAATATATGTTAAAAAATCACATACAAGATTATGGCAAAATGGATATTTATATTCAAGATGGTTCAAAACATATAATTTTAGAAAATAAAATTTGGTCTAATGATGGCAATAAACAACTTGAAAAATATATTAATTGTTTAAGAAATAAACAAAATGTAGGTTGCGAAAAATTGTTTGTTTTATATCTTGCTCCTTTTTGTATTGAGCCGACAGAGCGTAGTTTGGGAGAGTATAAAATTCATAAAAATGAAATTTTAGATCAAAATAATAAGAAAATTGCCTATTTCAAAGCCATTAGCTACGATGTGGAAATAATTAAATGGTTAGAAGAAAGTTTAAAAATATTAAACGATAAAGACAAAATATATTTGTGTATCGAAGATTATATAAAAGTAATAAAGGAAATTTGCATAAGTTATAAAAATTTATGGACCAGGGATAATTATGATTTTTTAGAACAAATAATAAAAGATTATAATCAAAACAAAACAACATTATATGAAAATTTTGTTGAAGTTGCTAAATATGATAAAGGTTTTATTTATAAAGATTTTTTAGAAGGAGTTAAAAAAGTTATAGACAAATTAGGATATAATGTTATTTTGGATAGACAAACATATAAAGGAAGTGCTTGGGAAGGTATTTCTATAAAAAAGAAAAAAACCGATAAATTTTATTATCATTTTGATGTCGGACAAAATTATAAAGATCCATATTTCGGAATTTATACAGATGATGAAGCAAAAATAAGTGAGATAGGAAGAATGCAATTAAATCAAGCTGGTTTTGGTCGGGTTATAAATATGGAAAAAAAAGATGGTTGTTATAAAATTTTAGAAAAAGAATGTGGTATTGATTTTATAAAATATATATTGTCTGATAATATGGACAATATTGTAAAAAATTTTACTTCTTTATTAGAAAATTGTTTTAATGAAAACTTATTTGATGAGTTGAATGATAACTATTCTAAATATATAAAAAATATAGTATCATGAAAATTTGGTACCATCAATCTAACTGTGTAAATCGCTTTAAGCTTTCTTGGATATATTCCAAGAAAGCACCTAAATTTGATACTAAAATCCCACCCATAATTTTCCAAAATTTCGTTGAAATAAATTGTAAGTTGTGGGTAAATTTTATACATTTAGAATTATTTTATTTGCTTTGAACTGCCAAAAATAGTAATTTATAGGCACTTTCGATGGTTGGAAAGGAGCCTTGGTTTGGATTTATACAGTTTATTTATAAGCCCATTTTAAGCTTTCTTTTTAGTAACGATAATCTATTTTCCAAGTCTTTTGTTTGCTCGTTTTCTTTGCCCAAAACAGACAAAGATATATTAAATGCTTCTGTAATATACTCTATGGCTTTATCAATTTGTCCATTGTTATCATAAAATGCACTTAACATGTCATAAGAAATAGCTGTTTTTATATCGTTATGTCCTAGCACATTTTCATATATCTCAGATGCCTTTAAAAGATATTTTTCTCCCTTGTCAAAATTATTTAATAAACAATAAGATATTCCAAGATCCCCGTAACTAGTAGCTGTATTAGAATCATTTTCTCCAAATATGTTTTTTCTTATCTCTAACGCTTTTTGGTAATATTCAATAGCTTTATCGTATTTTTCAATATCGCTATAACAATTTCCTAGCTGATCATAAGAAGTGGCAACATTTGGATGATTTTTTCCAAATATATTTTTTTTTATTTCTAACGCTTTTTGATGACATTCAATAGCTTTATCATATTCTCCAATATCACTATAACAAACTCCTATATTACTATAAGAAGTGGCAACATTTGGATGATTTTCTCCAAAAGTATTTTTAAATATCTCTAATGCTTTTTGATGACATTCAATAGCTTTATCATATTCTCCAATATCACTATAACAAACTCCTATATTACCATAAGAAATAGCAACATTTGGATGATTTTCTCCAAAAGTATTTTTATTTATCTCCAATGCTTTTTGATGACATTTAATAGCTTTACTATATTCTCCAATATCATTATAACAAGTTCCTAGATTATTATAATTCACAGCAATATTTGTATGATTTTTTCCAAATATATTTTTTTTTATTTCTAACGCTTTTTGATGATATTCAATAGCTTTATTATATTCTCCAATATCACTATAACAAACTCCTATATTATTATAATTCATAGCAATATTTGTATGATTTTTTCCAAATATATTTTTATTTATTTCTAATGCTTTTTGGTGATATTCAATAGCTTTATTATGTTCTCCAATACCATTATAACAAGTTCCTAGATTATTATAATCCACAGCAATATCTGGATGATTTTCTCCAAAAGTATTTTTATCTATTTCTAACGCTTTTTGGTGATATTCAATAGCTTTATCATATTCACAAATATCACCATAACAAAATCCTAGATTATTATAATACACAGCAATATCTGGATGATTGTCTCCAAAAGTATTTCTATTTATCTCTAACGCTTTTTGGTGATATTCAATAGCTTCATTATATTTTCCAAGACCGCAATAGGAATTTCCCATATTGGTATAAATAGCTACATAGTTTATTTCTGATATTTTTTGGTCAGTTATTTTAAGAGCTTTATTGTAAAATTCAAGCGAATTATTATAATCGCATATAGAGTTATATGCCATACCAAGAGCATTAAAAATATCAAAAAGCTGATACTTTTCGATATTTTTATCAAGTAGTTTTACCAAAATATGTATACAATAAAACAGCAGATTGGCTTTATTGTAAATTTCAAATTTATCTAGTAGCCAACTTATCGCATTTTCTATTCCATCAAAATTTTCTTTATGGTAAAATGCTTCTTGTATAAATTCAATATAGTAGCCAGAAGCGGTTTTCACGCTAAGATTTTCCAATTTATTTTCAAAAAAATCAAAAAGTAGTTTATTGACATCTTTTTTTAAATCGTCGTTGCATTGATTTTTCAAGCATTCCTTCATAAGCCTTTGTATGTAGTATTTATCATCGTTTTTAGATATAAATGAAAATTTAGTTAGTTCGTCTATCATTGTAGCAGGATAACCTGTCGAAAAACTATCTATTATTAACTTAAAAATTTCTTTATCAAAATAGTTTGTAAGCGATAATAATTCAAGTGTTGCTCTTTCGTTTTTATCGAGATATCTCAATAGTCTTTCTGTAATATCGTGTTGTTTTATATTTTCAAAGCTTTCCATATTTTTATCATTTTCCCAAATTTCAACGCACATATCTAGATAAAAAGGCACTCCGTAGCTAGATTTTATAATATTGTCTTGAATTTTTTTATTCGTTATGCCACAGTGATTTAAAAAATATCTACAATCATCGTCGCTTAGTTCTTTAAGCCTAAATTGCGTTAAAACTTCTTTCCAATCATCATCTAAATCCCAAACAAGTTTTTCTCTACCGCCTATAACAAATAAAATCTTTGGATTTTGGGCTATGAAATTTCGCACCCACTCATCTTGTTTTAGAGTATCTGCGTCGTTTGGTTGTTTTTTTGCACAAATTTCGTAAGTATAGAAAAATATAGCGACTTTTTTATCGGGATTTTTTTCTTTGAATTTATCCAAATCATAGGCAAAAAATCTAGGAAGTTCTTGCTCGATTTCATAAAGTGTTGTTTCGTCTGCTTCTAGTTTTTCTAATTCCAAACTTAATTCAATACCAATAATATTTGAAAACTTTTTATATAGATATCCGGTAAATTTAGTCGCAAAACTCGCAATCGCTCCCGCATTTTCGCTTAAAAATTTAACCGCATCGGATATAATATCGCCTTCTTCTAAAAATGGAAGTGTTTGCTTTTTGAGTTCTAGGTTTGGGTTGGCTTTTTTTAAATAAATGAGATAAGCTAACGAAAAAGCTGTAAATTTTATGTGAAACTGTTTGCTAAATCTATCTGCAAGTATTCTGTAAAATTCGCCTTGTAAGGAATATTTGTCTTTTAAAAAATCTACAAATGAATATATGACTTTATTTTTCAATCTTTCATCATTATTGACTACGCTACATAGATGTTCTTTTAAGCCCGTTTTTCCGATACCGCCAAGTCCATAAAATGTTAAAACAGAATAATCGTTTTGATTTAAATTTTCTAATGCTGATAAAAAAGCTTCTTTTGGCTCAACTCTGTCTGTAAAAATTCGCTCAGCTTTTGGGTTTTGTTTTTTGCCTATGGGTGTAGCTTTTAACGCCATAATATAATCCTTATTTTATATCGATATGATGAGTAATTCTATACCAGTAAAATAAATAAACAGACAATAAAAAAAATAATAAATAAGGTGTGTTTATATACTTTTACATAGTATGCTTATCAAACGAAGTATCGTAGGGTGGGCATCCTTGCCCACCAAAAATTATGCAAATTCTCCATTGTCATTGCGAGAAGCGAACGGGCGGAGCAATCGCCAGTGGTTAAATTTATGAATTCTAAATTTGCAAATTCATATTTTGGTAGTTTTAATTTTGGCGATTGCCACGAATTTTTGCTTACGCAAAAATTCTCGCAATGACAATGGAAGCGAATTTAAAATTTGCTGGATTGCTTCGTTTTTGCTTTGCAAAAACTCGCAATGACAATGGAAGTAAATTTGAAATTTCAAAACAATTCAATGTTAAATTTAAACGACAAATGCCGACGATTTTTTGTGCTTACGAGTTTGGACGAGTGAGATAAGCCTGTTTTGGCTATCGAACGAAGTCCAAACGAAGTATCACAAAAAAGCTAGGCTGGGTTCAATCTCTAAATTTATACCATAAATTTATCTTAAATTTAGCATACTTTCAGTATAATCCACGCTTCATTTCACACGCATTTATCCTTATTTAGTTGCAAATTTGGCAAGTTGTGAAAGCAAATTTCACGCCCAAAAAGCCCTAAATTTGCTAAAAAATGCGGAGGAAGAAACTAAATTTCGGGCTAGTCCCACAAGGAGAAAACTCATGGTTACAATGAGAGATTTATTAGAATGTGGCGTTCATTTTGGTCACCAAACACGCCGCTGGAACCCAAAAATGAAGAAATTCATTTTCGGCGAGAGAAAAGGTATCTATATTATAGATTTGCAAAAAACTATCCGCTATTTCCGCTACACTTACAATGTCGTTCGCGACGCAGCAGCTGAGGGCAAAACAGTGCTATTTGTCGGCACTAAAAAACAAGCAGGTGCGACTTTGCGTGAATACGCTGAAAAATGCGGAATGCCGTTTGTAAATCATCGCTGGTTGGGCGGTATGCTAACAAATTTTAGCACTATCAAACAATCAATCCGCAAACTAGAAGTCATCGAGGCTATGGAAGAAGACGGCTCAATCAACCTTTTAACAAAAAAAGAAGCCCTAATGCTACGCCGCAAAAAAGAGAAATTAGAGCAATATCTAGGCGGAATTCGCAATATGAAAAGCTTGCCTGATATGATTTTTGTTATCGATGTAGTTAAAGAAAAAATCGCCGTAGCAGAAGCAAACAGACTAAAAATCCCTGTTGTTGCCCCACTTGATACAAACTGCGACCCTGATGTTGTAGATTTCCCAATTCCGGGCAATGATGACGCGATTAGAAGCGTTCAACTTTTCTGCCAAGAAATGGCTGAGGCTATCAATGAAGGTAAAGCGCTAAGAGACCAAGACGGCGAAGTAAGCGAAGAAAAAGCAGAAGTAAGCCAAGAAGAAAAAGATGAAATCGTAGAAGAAGCGATGAGCGAAGAAGATTTCGAAACAGCAGAGGACGCAGAATAATGGAAATTTCAGCACAAATGGTAAAAGAGCTCCGTGAAAGCACCGGAGCAGGTATGTTAGAGTGTAAAAAAGCGTTGGTCGAAACAGCAGGCGATATGGAAAAGGCTGTTGATTGGCTACGCGAAAAAGGTCTTGGCAAAGCTGCTAAAAAAGCTGATAGACTAGCTAGTGAAGGCTTAGCGCAAGTTTTGATAAATAATGACTGCACAACAGGAAGCCTAATCGAAGTAAATTCAGAAACTGACTTTGTCGCTAAAAACGAAAAATTCGTCGATATGGTTAAAAAAACAATCAATCAAATTCAAGCAAAAGGCTTAAAAACAATCGACGAGCTAAATGCTAGTGAGATCGACGGCGTTAAATTTGAAGATTATCTAAAAAATCAAATTGCAACAATTGGCGAAAATTTGGTTGTTCGCAGATTTGACACGATTAAGGGCGAAGTAGTAAGTGGCTACTTACACTCAAACGGTAGAGTTGCTGTTGTGATAGCTGCTGATTGTGGCGGAGCTGATAAAGCAAAAGTGGGCGAGTTTTTAAAATCACTTTGTATGCACGCAGCAGCGATGAAACCGACTTGCATAAGCTATAAAGAATTTGATAAAGAATTTATCGAAAAAGAAGTAGTAGCGCTTAAAGCTGAGTTAGAAAAAGAAAATGAAGAGCTTGTCCGACTTGGCAAACCACTTCATAAAATCCCTGAATTTGGCTCAAAATCTCAAATCACAGATGAAGTAATCGCTCGTGTTACTGAGGATTTAAAAGCAGAACTTAAAAAACAAAATAAACCTGAGCAAATTTGGGACAAAATAATCCCGGGACAAATCGATAGATTTTTTGCGGATAATACAATCTTAGATCAAAGATTAACACTTCTTGGTCAATTTTTCGTAATGGACGATAAAAAAACTATCGAGCAAGTTATCGCTGAAAAAAGCAAAGAACTTGGCGGAAATATCGTTATCACAAGCTATGTTCGCTACGAAGTTGGCGAAGGCTTAGAGAAAAAAGTTGATGATTTTGCTGCCGAAGTTGCGGCTCAAATTGGCTAAAAATGGAACTTTTAAAGGGCGTTAATCTTACTCATGCGTATGATTATACGCTCTTTGAAAATATAAATTTATCACTTCACGAAAAAGAGAGCATAGCTGTTTTGGGTGTGAGCGGTTGCGGGAAATCCACTCTTTTGCACATTTTATGCACCTTGTTAAAGCCAAATTTCGGCGAAGTTTATTTTAACGAAAAAGAAATTTACTCACTAAAAGATGATGAAAAAATCAAAATTCGCAGAAATGATTTTGGTATAATTTTTCAATCACACTACCTTTTTAAGGGCTTTTCGGCGTATGAAAATATAGAACTAGCTGCAAAACTTACAAAACAAGAAATCGATGAGAAAATTTTGCAAAAGCTAAAAATCGAAAGTGTCGTAAAACAAAGTGTAGGCGATCTCTCAGGCGGTCAGCAACAACGAATTAGCATAGCAAGGGTGCTGAGTAAAAAACCAAAAATAATTTTTGCCGATGAACCAACGGGAAATTTAGATAAAGAGACCGCAAATGATGTTATGAGCGTGATTTTTGATTATATCCAAGAAGTTAGTGGCGCACTCGTGCTAGTAACGCACGATGAAAATTTAGCCAAAAAATGCTCCACGGTTTATCGCTTAAACGAAAAAAAATTAGAAAAAATCTCATAAATTTATCCAAAAATAAGCAACTAATAATAAAAAATGTTCTAAAATATCCTATTAATTTGTCGTAAGAGAGTTTATAATGAAAATTTTACTTGATAATGACAATGCTTCGATCGCAAATGTCGTAAATATCTGTTGCGAACGCATAAATGCGGAAGTTTTGCCATACTCAAATGACATAGATGAATATGATTTGATTATTAAAAATTATGATGATGGTTGCGATATTTCGGAATTTGATAAAACAAAAACACTTTTTTTGGTTCCGAAAAATTTAATCGGTAACTTTTCGTCAAATTTGTCTTTGCCAAAGCCGTTTTTGCCGATAGATTTGATAAATTTTTTAACTAACTACGCAAATAAACCGCAAGATGAAGCAGGAAGCCAGATGAAAGTTAGCGAAGCTATGGGCGAAAAAATAGCGCAAGATATACAAACCATAAGCCAAATCGTTAAAGAAATTGACGATATGCCTACACAAAATCAAGAAAAAATTAAAACAGGGGGTGTCATTATGCCTAGCGGTAGCGAAAATATAGATAATGTCATAGATATACTAGATGATGATAGACCGCTCGATGAGATCTTAAAAGAACTTAGCCAAAAATCCGAAAACTCTCAAACGGCAAATATCGCTGAGACAAAAGTCGAGACACAAACCGCACAAACTAGCGAGAATTTGGCCGTGCCTGTAACAGCGTTAAATGAAAATTTTGATATGGACGATGATATTCCGCTTGATCAATTTATCCAAAATATGCAAAATGAAAAAAGTGAAAAAAATGGAAATGTGGCGAACCCCGAAAATTCATCAAATCCGCAAGGAAACGATAATAAAATAACAATAGATGAAAATTTTGATATGGACGATGATATTCCGCTTGATCAATTTATCCAAAATATGCAAAATGAAAAAAGTGAAAATTCGGCAAATAATGATGAATTTAACCAAATTTTAAATAGCATCAATAAAAGCGATTTTGCAGATGATAAGACTGAAACTGCGCAAGATTTAGCTAGTGATGAGACAACAGCATCGCAAGATGATGAAAAATCACAAGAAGAGAAATTACAAAAAGAGCAAAATCAAGAAGAAGTGGCTCCACTTAAATCGCAAAATGATGAAAATTTGGGTGATGACGAAAACCAAATGAGCGATATAGAAGAACCAAAAAAAGATGAGTTAGATTTATCAGAAAATGATACCAAAAAGTCAGAAAATATCGAGCAAATCGATGAAGCAGACGATGATTTGGTTCCGTTAGAATTTGGCGATGATATTGATTTAGCGTCTTTAAATTTAGCCGAGCAAGATGATACAGATTTCTTTGATGATGATGAATTGCCGCCTTTGGAGCTACCAAGCGATGATGATTTTACGCCGTTAAATTTAATCGATGAAGCAAAAGATGAAACGCTAGATGATGATAAATTATCACAGACAGAAGCGTCAAATGACGATGATTTTGCTCCTATAAATTTAATAAGCGAACCAAAAAATGATAGTTTTAATGACGAAATAGCACCAATAGAGCTTTTAAGCAGCACTTCTAGCGAAAAAGAACTAGCTTATCAGCTACAAAATGATAATATAAGCAAGATTAGTTCTGATGAAGTTATTGCTCTTAAAATGCCTAATGACGAAAATTTAAACAACCAAAATTTAGCCCAAGCTCAGTCGCAAGATGATAAAAAAGAAGCCCTAGAAAAACCACAAAAACAGGATTTTTCTGATTTAAAACTCGTTGAAGTCGGCAAATTTGCAGATGATGAGTTGCAAATGAAATCCGATAAAGTAAATTCGCAAGAAAAAGATGAAGCGAATCGGGCAGAAATTTCCAATGAAACACAAATAGATGAAAATTTACAGGAAAATCAAAGCGAAAAAGAGCAAATTTTGGCTCAAAATGACGAAGAAATGAGCATTGATGAGTTAAAAGAAAAACTAGAAGAAACATTTAAAAAAGCTTTCGAAATGAGTGTTGCTAGTGATGAAAAATTAGCTAGGGCATTAAGAAATCTAAAACTTGATCTAAATATTGCTTTTAAGGATAAATAGTTTGAAAGGGCAAATTTTACTGATTTCAGGTCCTAGCGGAAGCGGAAAAAGCACACTTATAAATCGTTTGATGAAAGAAGAAAAAGATATTTATTTTTCCATTTCTTGCACCACACGCGAAATTCGTCAAGGCGAAAAAGATGGCGTGGATTACTATTTTTTAAGCGTTGATGAGTTTAAAAAAGGCATAGAAAACGGCGAATTTTTAGAGTGGGCTTTGGTGCATGAAAATTATTACGGCACTTCATTAAAGCCTGTTTTAAAAGCTTTTGAAGAAAATAAAGTTGTGATTTTTGATATTGATGTTCAAGGTTTTGACATAGCAAGATCTAAATTTAAAGATGAAATTACATCTGTTTTTATCACGACAAAAAGTAGCACAGAGCTTAGAACTCGCCTTGAAAAAAGGGGAACAAATACACAAGAAGACATCGAGCGACGCCTAAATAACGCAGCTGACGAGATGAAACATATCAAGGATTACGAATTTTTGGTTATTAACGATAATTTAAAAGAAACTTATAAAAAATTCAAATCTATCTTCAATTCGCTTAAATGCAAAACAAAATATGCAAATTTAAGCGAATTTATAGATAAATGGTAAAGGAGAAAAAATGGGTCCAAGTGTCCAACAAATGCTTATTATTTTAGTTATTATTGTCTTGCTTTTCGGAGCTAAAAAAATCCCTGAACTAGCAAAAGGCGTAGGCAAAGGTATAAAAACATTCAAAAAAGAGATGGAAGATGACGAGCCTGAAAAAGTAACTAAAAAAACTGAAACTAGCGACGAAGAAGCCGAAATCAGCGATACAAAAAAGGCTTAATGTTTGAAAAATTTAGTTTTAAAAGAGATTAAAAAAACTCTTGGAAAAGATATTATTTTAGAAAAACCAAAAGATAAAAATTTAGCTCACTATGCTTCGCCTGTGGCTTTTTCACTTGCAAAAGAGCTTAAAAAAGCCCCAAAAATCAT
The DNA here is from genome assembly GCA_017469645.1 of Campylobacter sp. Classification (GTDB taxonomy): domain Bacteria; phylum Campylobacterota; class Campylobacteria; order Campylobacterales; family Campylobacteraceae; genus Campylobacter_B. The sequence continues at coordinate 23,360 of JAFUFY010000070.1, forward strand.
AGCAGAAGAGTTAGCTCTTAAATTTGAAAATAGCGAAATTTTAAGCGCAAGTGCCGTAAATGGATATTTAAATTTTCACCTAAAAGCCAAATTTTTAGGAAATTTAAGCAAAAAAGCTCTAAATTTGAAAAACGATTTTGCTAAAAACGGGGCGTTATCCGGTATAAATGAAAATTTAAAAGAAAAAATTCTACTTGAATATATCAGCGCAAATCCCACAGGACCGCTTCACATAGGGCATGTCAGGGGTGCTGTTTATGGCGATGTGCTCCAAAGCGTGGGAAATTATTTAGGCGTTAGGGTTGATACTGAGTATTATATAAATGACGCAGGAAATCAAATCGAGTTACTCGGCATTTCGATGATTTTAAGAGCCAAAGAGCTTTTTGGCGAAAGCGTTGAGTATCCTGAAAAATACTACCGCGGCGAGTATATCGATGAGCTTGTAAATTCGGTTGTTAGCAAATTTGGCAAGGAAATTTTTTACGATGAAAGTAGAGTTTTGGAGCTTGCCGAATTTGGCAAAGATGAAGTTTTAAAAATCATCAAAAAAGATTTAAGTGATGCTGGAATTTTTATACAAAATTGGGTTAGCGAAAAGTCGCTTTACGGCGAGCTTGACGCCACGATTTCAAAGCTTGAAAAAAGCGGACAAATGTATAAAAATGACGACAAAATTTGGATAAAATCAACCGAGCTTGGCGATGAAAAAGACCGCGTTGTAGTTAGAGAAGACGGGCGTCCTACATATTTAGCAGGTGATATTGTTTATCATAATAATAAATTTGAACGCGGATACGACCGCTACATAAATGTATGGGGCGCAGACCACCACGGTTACATACCACGCCTTAAAGCTTCTATTCATTTTTTAGGATATGATGAAAATGCCCTTGAAATCGCACTTATGCAAATGGTAAATTTGCTAAAAAACGGCGAAGCGTTTAAAATGAGCAAACGATCCGGCACAAGTGTGCTAATGAGCGATGTTTTAGGTGCTATCGGCAAGGATAATTTACGATTTATGTTTATCAGCAAAAAAGGCGAAACACCGCTTGAATTCGACATTGACGAGCTTAAAAACGAAGATAGCTCAAATCCGATTTATTATATAAATTACGCTCATGCAAGAATTAATCAAATTTTTGCAAAAGCAGAAAAAAGTGTCGATGAAATTTTGGAAGCTGATTTTAATTCGCTTGATGAAAACGGCGTAAATTTGGCATTTAACGCACTTGCTTTAAATGAAGTGCTTAATGAAGCTTTTTCTAGTAGGGGTTTGCAAAAAATTCCTGATTATCTTAAAAGCTTGGCTGCTGATTTTCACAAATACTACAATGAAAACCGAGTAGTCGGAAGCGAAAACGAAAATGCAAAACTCAAACTTTTTGCCGTTGTAGCCTTGTCGATACGCACGGCATTTAGCTTAATGGGGCTAAGCGCAAAAGAAAAAATGTAGTTATCACAAAGCCAAAAACGGCTTTGTGATAATTTTTTTCTTACATTAAATTATGATTTTTCACATATTTAAACTATATCGATAAAATTTAAGAGTTAAAATTCAATAGAGTTTGGGTTTTAAAAAATTGATAAAAGGTAAATTTATGAAAATATTTAAATTTTTTGCACTCGGTGCATTGATGATAAATTTGGCATTTGCAGAAAACATTAGCGTGAAATATGCCGTTAAATTCGGCATTTTTGGCGAGATTGGCGTAGCAAATGCCACGCTTGTAAAAGATGAAGCCAAAAAAATATACGAAATCACTTTGGAGGCCAAAACCACAGGGCTTACAAACTCCATTAGCGGAAATCGCCGTGAATATTTTCACTCAAAAGGCAAAATCGTAGGAAATACTTTGGTGCCTGATATTTACACGCACGAAGTAAATCGTAATAAAAAAGGCAAAGAGCGAATTTCGCGCAAAATTTTTACATTTGATCACGCAAATTCGGCTGTAAATTTAAAGCGAGAAAGTGGCTATAAAGGCGAAAAAATGGATATTTCAAACGAAAAACTCGGATATTATGCCACAAACGACCTTTTAAGCCTATTTTTTAACTTTTCAAAACTCCAACACTCATCAAACAAATTCTACACAACCGCAGTCGGTGCGAAAAATGAAAACGGACGAATTGACATAATAATCCCACAAGATAAGCAAAAAACCGCCGTTCAAAATGAGCTTGAAAGCGAATTTGACCCGTATATCGTTTTTATAAATCAAAAAATATTTTCTAGCGCTAGGGGCGAGCTTTATTTGAGTTTAAACGAACGCGGATACGCAAATAAAGCTATTTTGAAAAATGTTTTACTTTTTGGAGATATTAGAGCCGAGCTTTTGGAATAAATTTATCTTAGATACTGCGTCAAATTTGCGAATTTCTGAAATTCAAAAAAATTGACACAGTATCGCAAAAACCACGCTAAATCTTAAATTTAACAACCAATTTTTTTCGGATTTCATAAATTTTGAGTAAAAAAATGGTGTCCTGCGTTGGATTCGAACCAACGGCCCCCTCCTTAAAAGGGAGATGCTCTACCTACTGAGCTAGCAAGACACCTAAATGGCGCGATGAATGGGGCTCGAACCCACGACCTCCGCCGTGACAGGGCGGCATTCTAACCAGCTGAACTACCATCGCACAAAACAATAATAAAATGGTGGTCGCTATAAGACTCGAACTTATGACATCCACCTTGTAAGGGTGGCGCTCTACCAACTGAGCTAAGCGACCTTTCCTTTGCCATCTTTTGCAAAAGAATTGTAATTATACAGCCAAGATAATAAAAATTTACTTAAATTTCATAAAAAAAGCTAATTTATTTTAAATTTTTGCTATACTTACAAAAAATTTTTGGAAAATTTAGATAAAAATTATGAAAAAATTGCTTTTTTTATTTGTTTTTTCGGTGCAAATGTTTGCCTATACGCCAAATGATATTTTAAATTCGATTAATTTCGTGGCTCAAAAAGAGGGCGTAAAGCCTGAAATTTTATACACGATTGTAAAGATTGAGAGCGATTTTAACCCATTTGTCATCTCTTTTTTGACAAATAAAGCAAATGCCGATCATTTTGCAAAACTTCAAACCCCAAATATCATCATAAAAACTAGCGTTTATAGCTTAAATCGCGCTAAATGGGTTGTTACGATTTATCCTATAAATGAAGCTTACGCAACGGCGATTGCTAAAAATCTGATAGATAGCGGTTTTAATATCGATGTCGGATTGGGGCAGCTAAATTCGGTAAATTTTAGCACAAACGAAATACCATTTGCTTTTAATCCGGTTTTTAATCTCACAAAATGCGCCAAAGTTTTACGAAAATGCTACAATGCCAAAAATAAAAACATAAAAGACACAATCGAGTGCTACAACTACGGCATGCGAAAGCGAAAATCAAATCCATATTACAATAAATTCTATAAAAATTATGAGTCATTTTTCGGGAGTCCGTATTGATTTTATAGTTTTGACGATGATTTGCATGATTTTAAAATCTTGTAAATTTAAGTAGGTGGCGGACAGAGAGGGATTCGAACCCTCGAGCCCCGGTTAGAAGCTGCACCCTTAGCAGGGGTGTGGTTTCGGCCAACTCACCCATCTGTCCAAGCAAGAAACGAAATTATATCAAATAAACCTAATATTGTGCTTAAAAATCAAAAATTAGCCATAAAAAAAAGAGAAACCTTCCACAAGGTCTCTCTTTTTAGTTTTGAAAGGAAGTTCTAACATTTGCTTTACTTTTGCATGTCGAAATTATATTTTATTTCGGTAAATACTCGGTAAAAGCCCAAAAATAGGACTAAAAACTAATATTTTCAGATTTTGGAACTGAAATTTCATTGTTTTGTCGTAGCACTTTTTTTACGATTTCCCCGTCGTTTGCACCGCTGTTTCGAGTTTGTGAATTCGGATTTCTTTGATCTAAAAGCATATTTATAATCACGCCATTTTTTATCATCACAAACACCATATCGCCGCTGTTATAATAATATCTTGGCGAATTTGCCCTGTAAATTTGGTTATTTTTCAAAACCTTAAATTTATATGTATAGTTTGTTTTGCTATGGCGTTCGTAGCTTAAAATTTCGCATTTTACGCCATTTGCACTTTGTAAATTCGAAACGCTACCGCCTAAAAAACCACAACCACAAAAAATTACTGCCAAAAATGCACTAAAAAATAAATTTTTCAAATTTTTATCCTATTTTGTGAATTTAAAAGCGGAAATCTTATCAAATTTGATAAATTTTTGCAAATTTATGATGATTCTTCGCCCAGAAAGCGTCTTAACGCTTTCTCTTGGCTCAGAATGACACAGAGACTGTCATTCTGAGCGTAACGAAGTGAAGCGAAGAATCTCATAAAAGAACAAATATAAATTACAAATTTCCTAAATTTTTGCAAATTTAATGGCTAAATTTAAAAAAATTTCGTAAAATTAATAAAAAATTTGGAGCATATTAATATGAAAAAAGCATTTACTATGATCGAACTTATTTTTGCTATTGCCATTATCGGTATTTTAGCTGCCGTTGCTTTGCCAAGACTAAGTGCTTCGCGTGATGATGCGTTAGTCGCCGCTGCTAAACTAGATCTAAAAACCGCTCTTAGCGATGTTATCGCATACAATCTCACACAAGGTCGCTACTCAACAAATATCAAAGAAATGACAAGCGTGGATTTTAAAAATAGCGCATTTAAGGTAAAAAAGAAAGAGTGCTTGAAATTCATTTTCCACGGAATGCGCGTTATGGAAGTTCGCATTGATCGCTCGGGGCTTTGTGGCAGGGTTTTAGACGGCTCGGTTGTCGAACCATACCTAAAAATGGACGCCGGAGAGCTAAAACACAGCGATAGCGTATCATATATACCGCTTGATAGTTCGACGATTTCATCTATAAATGGGCTGAAATTTTAAATTTTTGTGGTTTTAAGGAAATTTATAATTTGAATTTTTAATAAATTTAAATTCTTTTTTGGATTCTTCGCTACGCCTTGCTTCGCTCAGAATGACAACAATTTCGTCATTCTGAGCTTTCGTAAGAAAGCGAAGAATCTCTTTATAAAATTTCTAAAATTTACAAATTTGCAAATTTCTTTTTAGATTCTTCGCTTCGCCTTGCTTCGCTCAGAATGACGGAGAAACGACAAAAAAAATCAAAAACAAATTTCATCATACAAATCTCGCCAAGAATTATTAAATTCATCAATTAAAGCGATTTTAAATTCTCGTTTTTTACCTTTTAGATATTTTTCTCTAAGAATGGCGTTTTCGATGCTATCAAAAATTTCATAATAAACTAAATTTGTAAGATTATATTTTTTGGAAAAGCCGTCTATGAGTTTGTTTTTATGCTCGTAAATTCGGCGTTTTAAGTTGTTTGTAACGCCTATGTAGCAAACGCCATATTTTTTGTTTGTGATGATATATATGAAATACTGTTTATCCATAAAACAGATTATAGCTTAAAATTTTAGAATTTATAGTTAATATTTTTAATCATAAAAGGTTTTTAAGGCTTTCTTTTGGTTCGGAATAATAATAATTTCTCATCTCTTCGCTTTCGTAAAAATCATAGACCCATGCAAAAGTTACAAAAAAATAATAAAACACAAAATCGCCTAATTTCGGTAAATTTTGGTAAATGTTTGGTAACTTTTTGGCAATGTTTCGGTAAATTTAAGATTAAATTAAGTAAAAATATAGACCTTTTATGGTATTATTCTAGCGTAAAACTTTTTTAAAGGAGTTCTAATGAAACTATTCAGACTAAGTTTAGTAGCAGCAGTAGCTGCAGGTGCTTTTTCAACAGCAAGTGCTGTTGCTTTGGAAGAAGCTATTAAAGATGTAGATGTAAGCGGATGGGCTTTCGTAAGATACCAAGCTTCAAATTACAAAAACAATGGCGATGGCGATTGGTGGAAATATAAAGCAATCATAAATGCAAAAACAAAAATCGATGACAATTTCTTCTTCCTAGCAGGTATCAGATACGGTGCAGGCGCAGATAAAGATCTTTCTAGTGCAGGAAGTGGCGGTTCTACAAGCAACCCACAAGCAGCTGGTAGAAAATTTATGCTAAATCAAATTTTACTAGGTTATAACATCGGCGGCACTACTATTACAGCAGGTAGATATGTTTTAGGAACATTCTTCACAGCCGATATGTATGGCGACGGTATCAAAATCGTAAATACAGATATCCAAGGCTTAACTCTTGCAGCATTATTTGCAGACGCTCTTGAACAAGACGGCGATGCATATTCAAGAAAACTAGGTGCAGTAAATGGTAAAACTACAACAGATCACAACCTATACGGCGTAGCTGCTATCGGTTCTTATGATCCTGTATCTTTCCAACTATGGTATGCTTACCTAGAAGATGTAACAAAACTATTTGCAGCTGAACTTGCATTTAACTTCAATGTAATGGATGATTTTGGTATTGGTCTTAAAGGTCAATACGGATTTTCTGATTTCGACGGCGAATTTAAAGATGCTACACTAGCAGCAGGCACTCCTGTAACTGATAGCAAATTCGCAGCCGGTGAAGCTAGTATTAAACCTTTTGGTGCAGAACTAAGTGCTGGTTATGTATATTATAAAGCAAAAGATAACGGTATTAGTGTAAGCTCATTTGAAGATAATGGTGGCTTTATCTCAGCTGGTGAAGTTTTGGTTAGCCAACAAGAGCTAATGAGCTACTCAGGCTATATCGGCAAAAACGACTACTGGTTCGTTAAAGCTGGATATAAAATCCCTGGCACAGGCTTAAAAATCAGTGCTGATTATGTAGATGGTAAATTTACAGGTATGAATGAAGGTAGAGTTAAAGCAAATGAATGGGTTGGAAGAATCAACTATGCTTATAATAAACACCTAGACTTTACGACTTACTACTCAGAAGTTAAATTTAAAGATGCAGCAACTGTAATCACAGGAACAAATAACATAGCTACTATGACAAAAGACAAAGTTCAAACTGTAAGAGTAAATGCTAGATATAAATTCTAATCATTTACTAAGATTAGATAAAATCTTGGGCGAAGTTTTTACTTCGCCCTTTTTAAATTCTAAACAAAGGTTGATAGATGAAGTTTTTTAAAGTTTCTTTTTTGGTATGTTTTTTACTTGGAGTTTTATTTGCAAATGATGATACTTATGTCTTTGAAGCAAAAGGCGAATTTGCAAGAGAGCTAAAAGAGCTAGTTCAAAAGCATTCCAAAGACGGAAATGTGTCTGTTAATGTTTATCAAAAAGCTCCCGTTACAGATGGTGCAGTTGTGAGTGGATATCGTCAAGTAGGAGCTATGAGTAATGCAGGTAGAGAAATTTTTGTGCAAAAATGTGCAAAATGTCACGGCGAAAATGGAGAGAAAAAAGCTTACGGAACTTCACAAAGATTAAAAGATATGAGTGGTGAAGAAATGGTTGTTAATTTAAGGGCTTATACAAATGATGGCGAACATGGCGGACGGTTTAAGATGATAATGCAAGCAGAAGCACTAAAAGTAACTGATAAAGAAATGATGGCTATTATTGCTTATATTAAAGGAGAAGATGATCCTTATCTTAATAAAAGCTTTGGTGGTGGTGTATATTGGGATAGACAAAATAAACCTATACAAACAACTCCTACTGAGCAAGGTTCGTATCTGAAATAAATTTATTTTCAAAACAAACAAAGAATTTAAATTTACAAATTTTCTAGTTTGGAAATTTGTAAATTTAGATAATGAAATTCTTTGTTTGACTTAAAAACTAATAAAAATTTTTCAATTTCTTTATCTGGCAATTAAAATCAAATTTTCTTGAAAAATTATTAGAAATTTATCAAATTTTTTGTAATATTACATTTTTCAAGGAGAAATTTTGCAAGCATTAGCACTCAAATATAGACCAAAAAATTATAACGAACTTATCGGACAAGATACTATCGCCAAAAGCCTTACTCATGCGTTAAATTCGGGGCGTTTAAGTCATGCTTATCTTTTTAGCGGACTTCGCGGTAGCGGTAAGACTTCAAGTGCTAGAATTTTTGCAAAAGCCCTTTTGTGCGAAAAGGGACCTACGGGAAATCCTTGTGAAGAGTGTGCAAGTTGCATTATGGCAAATGAAGGTCGCCATATCGACATTATCGAAATGGACGCCGCTAGTCATCGTAAAATCGACGATATTCGTGAGCTTATCGAGCAGACGAAGTATTCTCCTGCGAGTGCGAGATTTAAAATTTTCATCATCGATGAAGTTCATATGCTTACAAAAGAGGCTTCAAATGCCCTTTTAAAGACACTTGAAGAGCCGCCTAGCTATGTCAAATTTATCTTAGCTACGACTGACCCTTTAAAGCTTCCTGTTACCGTGCTATCTCGCACACAGCATTTTCGCTTTAAGCCGATTCCAAAAAACGCCGTTGTAGCGCATTTGGAGCGAATTTTAAATAACGAAAATATAAAATATCAAAAAGAAGCGCTTGAAATTTTGGCTCGTTCAGGTAGCGGTTCGTTAAGAGATACGCTTACTTTGCTAGATCAGGCTATCATTTATAGCGGCGAGAGCGTAAGTGCAAGTGCTGTTGCCGATATGTTAGGGCTTTTAGACCCCGATAAAATCGATGAAATTTTAAAAGTTGTTTTAGAGCAGGATCGAACTAAGGCGATTAAGATTGTTAAAGAGATTGAAAATTATAGTGCCGAGACCATAATTGACGAGATTATCGCAAATTTAAAAGATGAATTTTTCCCAAGCGAGAGCGATGAGAATAGAGAAAAAAGGGTAAAAAATAATTTTAATACTTTAATGTATGAGCGATTTTTTAGAATTTTAAGCGAAGCAAAGGGAATGCTAAGCGTTAGCGCAGATAACGGATTTACGCTATCTATGATGATTTTTATGATGATGGAAGCAGTAAATTTACGCAGTATAGATGAGCTAATCGAAGTTTCTAAAACGATAAATTCGCCATCAAAACCGTCGGTGGCTGACGGAAATTTGAGTAAAAATTTAACTTCTGTGTCAAGTCTAAATTCGCAAAATCAAGCAAAAAATTTATCTAATTCTAGTGCAAATTTGCAAAATTCGGCTTTAAATTCGCAAGGCAATCAAACTCCAAGTTATGAGCTATTTTTGGAAAAAATTTATGATAGAGATTATGATTTGGGTGAGAGATTTAAAAAATGCGTTGAATTTATCAAATTTGAAGATGATACTTTGCATTTGCTTTCAAATGCCAAAGATAACGATAAAATCGCACTTCGCAATGCTTCAAAAGCTATAATGGCAGTTGTGCGAAAGGTTTTTGGAAATGCCGCAACAATCAAAATGCAAAGTGGCGATGATATAAAAAAAAATGATGAAAATTTAGAAAATTCGGCAAATTCGAATTTGCAAAATTCAGTAAATCCGACAAATTCGATAAATTCGGCAAATTTGAATTCGTCAAATCCGACGAATTCGCAAAATTCTCAAAATAGCGTTAGTAATGAAAGCAATAAATTTTTAAATTATGTCAAAAATGATAACAAAGAAGAGCAAATAAGCAAAACTCTTAGAGCCGTAAAAGCCCTTGAAAACACCATATCTAACGGCACTTCAAATACAAATGATAGTTTGGTTAGGGAGCTTGATAGGCTTTTTGGAGCGCACAAAAAAATAAGCGAATAATTAACAAATTTAAAAGCAAGTTTTATGTAAAATTTGACGAAAATTTTATTTAAAAAAAGGTAAAAAATGCGAGGTTATAAAATCTTTTCCGGCACTGCAAATCCTGAATTTGCAAAGAAAATTTCAAAATATTTGTCGCTTCCTTTATCGGAGTGTGCGATTAAAACTTTTAGCGACGGCGAAATCAGCGTCCAAGTAGGCGAAAGCGTTAGGGGCAAAGATGTTTTTATTATCCAACCGACCTGTGCTCCTGCAAATTCGAATTTAATGGAACTTTTGATTTTAAGTGACGCTCTAAAACGAAGTTCGGCTAGTAGTATAACGGCGATAATTCCGTATTTTGGCTATGCTAGACAAGATCGCAAGGCTGCTCCAAGAGTGCCGATAACTGCAAAGCTTGTAGCAAATATGATCCAAGCAGCAGGCATTGACCGCGTTGTTACTATGGATTTACACGCAGGGCAAATTCAAGGATTTTTCGATATTCCTGTGGATAACCTTTACGGCTCTATCGTGTTTCCTGAGTATTTAAAAACTAAAAATCTTAAAAATCCTATCATCGCAAGTCCTGATGTAGGCGGTGTGGCACGAGCTAGAAGTTTTGCTAAAAAGCTTGGTCTTGATATGGTAATAGTCGATAAACGCCGCGAAGAAGCCAATAAAAGCGAAGTTATGAATATCATCGGCGATGTAAATGGCAAAGATGTCGTTTTAATCGACGATATGATTGACACTGCTGGAACCATCGTAAAAGCTGCCGAAGCGTTTAAAAACAACGGCGCAAACAGCGTTATGGCGTATTGCACGCATGCTGTGCTTAGTGGTCCAGCGTATGAACGCATAGCAACAGGCGCGATCGATGAGCTAGTCGTAACAGATACTATCCCGCTAAAAGAAGAAAACGAGCATATTAAGGTCATTAGCGTGGCACCGCTTTTTGGGGAAGTTATACGCAGAGTTTATCACGATGAGAGTGTAAATAGCTTGTTTGATATAAAATAGCTTTTTTGTAAGTTGAATTTTATTTTTTGAAATTGAATTCAGCCTAGCTTTTTCGTCATACGAACTCAGACAGATAAATTTGGTCTAGTCTTTCGTTCGTATGACGAAAAATCGTCGGCATTTGATTACCAAATTTAAATTGAATTGTTTTTGAAATTCTAAATTTCTCTCCATTGTCATTGCGAGTTTTTTCGCAGAAAAAACGAAGCAATCGCCAATGATTAAATTTACTATTTGGTTTTTAGCAAAAATTTATAAAATTTGATTGTTTTGAATTTTTTATTCTGCAAATTTACATTCTGATTATTTCAACTCTGGCGATTGCTTCGTTCGTTTCACTCACTCGCAATGACAAATTAAACAAATTCTCTCCACTGTCATTCTGAGCGAAGCGAAGAATCTCCGTTTAAATTTATTGATTAGTTATTTTGAAAATTTTAGATTCTTCGCCTATCGGCTCAGAATGACAACAAAGTGGTATCATCATAAGTTTTTGTAAATTTTTAACTTTTTTAAATTCTTCGCTAACGCTTGGTATGACGAAGTAAAAAGAAAATTTGCTTCAAAATTTGCTCTCGTTTATCTTTTGTTATTCCTAATTTATTACAATTTTGAAACTCTAATTTGTAAAGGATATTAAATGAGAAAAATTATTTACTCAGTTGCAACTCTTGCTTTTTTGTGCGGTAGCGTAAATGCAGCCGAATACGCGCTTGATAAAGCTCACTCAAATGTCGGCTTTAAAATCAAACACATGGGCGTTAGCACGACTAACGGCAAATTCAAAGAATTTGATGGCGTTATCGATTTTGAAGGCGAAAAACTAAACAAACTAAGCGGTGTTATAAAAACTGCTTCTGTCGATACAGCCAACGAAATGCGCGACAAACACCTAAGTGCGCCTGATTTTTTTGATAGCGATAAATTTCCTGAGATGAAATTTGAGATGAGCGAATTTAAAGGTGATAAAGTCATCGGAAATTTGACTATAAAAGATGTTACAAAAGCGGTTGAATTTGATTATGATTTTGGCGGAAGCACAACAGATCAAAAAGGCAAAGAACATATCGGATTTAGCCTAGAAGGCAAAATCAAAAGAAGCGACTTTAACTTTGCTCCAAATAGCTCTACTGCAATGCTTGGCGATGATATAAAAATTTCAATCGACATCGAAGCTATAAAATAAATTTAAAATTTATGATGAAAAATTTGCATGAATTTTTAAAAATTCGTGCAAATTTATACTTTTTTTCTATTTTTTATAAAAATTTGTCTAAATCTATATTATTTTTCTATACACAAATTTGCAAAAATTTTCTAAATTTTTTGGTTGAAGGATACAAAAAAAAAAAAACAAAAAATAAAATTTTTTCAAAATTGTGTTACAAAAAAGTGACAAATTTTTAATTAAATAAAATTTATATTTAAAAATTTCATATAAAAAACGAAAAAATTTAGGCATAAAAAAACCAACACTACCAAAGGCAATGTTGGTTAGAAATATGAAAGATTCCTATTGGAAAGCTTCGTAAATATCTTCTAGGATAAATAGTTTTTCATCAACCATACCCTTATAAAATGGCTCGAAAGTTTTTGTATATTCGTCGTGGAAATAGCCTTTATCTGCCAATTCCAAAATCTTTTCATCTATGATATGAATCAAATCGTCATTTCCTTTTTGAGTAGCAACACAATCAAACAAAACTTGTCCTATTCTTGGAATACCTATTTCATAATCATCATGTAGCAATGGAATAGTCGCAACATTAACGATATTGTGCATATATGCATCGCCCTGACCTTCAAGCAAAGCATCCATGCACTCTCTGTTGCTGTGGCAATAAACAATTTGACCTAAATTTGGATTTTTCTTTGCCCATACATCAGAGTTACTATCAGGGATGATAAGTAGTTTTTTACCATTTAAATCACCGACTTTATGGATAGCTGCTGATTTTGGAGATACTGTTGCTAGTGTAACTGAAAGATAAGGGATAGAAAAGTCCATTTCTTTGGCTCTGGCTGATGTTCTAGACCAGTTATTTATAAGCAAATCAACTCTATTTTCAGTAACTGCTTTTGCGCGCTCTGCTGTCTTTATAGCGATAAATTCGACTCTGCCGCCGTCACCTAAAACAGCTCTTGCAAGTTCTTTTACTAAATCAACTTCAAAGCCTTCGAATTCGCCGTCTCTATTGATTCTGCTAAATGGTGCAGAGTGGTCTGCAACGCCAATCCTTATGGTGTTTGCGCTTTTGATTTGATCTAGCGTATTTGCACATGAAAATGTCAAAGCTGCGCTCATCAATAAACCTAATGCTTTTTTCATCTTTAACTCCTTTAAAAATCAAAATATTTGGTAAAATGCTACTACTAAAAAATAAATAAAAATTAAATAATGTCTAGTTTTTTTAATATAATTTATTTAATTTATATATATTAAGTAAATTTCATATATTTATGGCAATTTAATTGAATTTATGGCAATATTTTACGAATTTTATCAAAATTTAGGATTTTTACTTGAATAATATTAGAAATTTTAGCATTATAGCCCACATAGATCATGGCAAAAGCACACTCGCAGATAGGCTTATTAGCGAGTGCAAGGCGATTGAAGATCGCCAAATGAGCTCACAAATCATGGACACAATGGATATAGAAAAAGAACGCGGAATCACCATAAAAGCACAATCCGTTCGCTTAGAGTATGAATTTAACGGGCAAAAATATATTTTAAATTTAATCGACACTCCCGGACATGTGGATTTTAGCTACGAAGTTTCTCGCTCACTAGCTAGTTGCGAAGGCGCGATTCTCGTTGTAGATGCAAGTCAAGGCGTGCAGGCTCAAACCATCGCAAATGTCTATATCGCACTTGAAAACAATCTCGAAATAATCCCCGTGCTAAATAAAATCGACCTTCCGGCTGCTGATCCTAAGAGAGTAAAAGATGAAATCGAGCATATTATCGGGCTTGATTGTAGCGAAGCTATCGAAGTTAGTGCTAAAACCGGGCGAGGAATAAAAGAGCTAATCGAAACGATAATCCAAAAAATCCCGGCACCAAAAACGGATAACGAAAAACCGCTAAAAGCGTTGATTTATGATAGTTGGTTTGATAGTTACCTTGGGGCTCTCGCATTAGTGCGGATTTATGACGGAAAAATTTGCAAAAATGACGAAGTTTTGGTAATGGGAACAGGTGGAAAGCACCAAGTGTTAGATTTAATGTATCCAAATCCATTAGCACCAATAAAAACAAAGCAAATTTCAAGTGGAGAAGTCGGCATTGTCGTTTTGGGTTTAAAAACGCTTGGAGATGTCGCTGTCGGCGATACTATCACGCTTGTTAAAAATAAAGCTTCTCAGCCAATCGGCGGATTTGAAAAGGCAAAACCATTTGTTTTTGCCGGGATTTACCCTGTGGAGACCGATAAATTTGAAGAACTTCGCGACGCCCTTGATAAACTTCGCTTAAATGATAGCTCACTAAGCTACGAGCCTGAGACTTCACTCGCGCTTGGTTTTGGCTTTCGTGTGGGGTTTTTAGGGTTACTTCACATGGAAGTGGTTAAAGAACGCTTAGAGCGAGAGTTTAATCTTGATTTAATCGCCACAGCTCCAACCGTAACCTATGAAGTCTATCAAACTGACGGAAAAATGGTGCAAATTCACAATCCTAGCGAACTTCCGCCTGTGCAGAAAATCGATTATATAAAAGAGCCGTATGTCAAAGCAACAATCATAAGCCCAAGCGAATTTTTAGGAAATTTGATAAATTTGCTAAACAATCGCCGCGGAATCCAAACAAAAATGGATTATATCACGCCTGAGCGGGTTTTGCTCGAATACGACATACCGACAAATGAAATCATAATGGACTTTTATGACAAACTAAAAAGCGGCACGAAAGGCTATGCGAGTTTTGATTATGAGCCAAGCGATTATCGAGTGGGCGATTTGATTAAGCTTGATATTAAAGTCGCAGGCGAAACCGTCGATGCACTTTCTATCATCGTCCCGCAAGACAAAGCTCTTGCAAAGGGGCGGGACTTGGTAAAAGCGATGAAAGAGATTGTCCCTAGACAGCTTTTTGAAGTGGCAATACAAGCAAGTATCGGAAACAAAGTAATCGCAAGAGAAAATGTAAAAGCAATGGGTAAAAATGTAACCGCAAAATGCTACGGCGGGGACATCACAAGAAAGCGAAAACTACTTGAAAAGCAAAAAGAAGGTAAAAAACGCATGAAAGCAATCGGCAAAGTAAATTTGCCAAGCGAAGCGTTTTTAAGTGTGTTAAAGATTGATTAAATTTGATAAAAAGGTTGCAAGATGATTTTTATAGATGCGTGTTTGAAAAAAGAAGTTCCTTATACGCCTGTGTGGATGATGAGACAGGCTGGGCGTTATCTGCCAGAATACATGGCAGTGCGAAAAAGCGTGGGCGGATTTTTGGAGCTTTGCAAGGACTTTCGCAAGGCTAGTGAAGTTACGATTCAGCCTGTGGAGATTTTAGGCGTCGATGCGGCGATATTATTTAGCGATATTTTGGTTGTTCCGCTTGAAATGGGGCTTGATTTGGAGTTTGTTGCAGGCGAGGGACCAAAATTTAAAAACCCTTTGAAAAATTTGGAAGATTTAAAGGTTTTAAGCCCTGAAAAAGCCGTGAAAAATCTGCAATATGTCTATGATACGGTTGCGCTAACAAGGCAAAATTTAAGCGATGATAAGGCGTTGATTGGCTTTTGTGGTTCGCCTTGGACGGTGGCGACATATATGATCGAAGGCGGCACGACAAAGACCTATGCGATTTGCAAAAAAATGGCGTATTCTAACCCTGAGCTTTTGCACGAAATTTTGCGAAGCGTAACCGAAGCGACCAAACTTTACCTTGAAAATCAAATCAAAAATGGCGTAAATGCCGTGCAGATTTTTGATAGCTGGGCGAGTGCGTTGGAAGAAAGCGCGTTTTTCGAGTTTAGCTGGAAGTATATTTTAGAAATTTGCGACTATTTAAAGGCGAAATTCCCGCAAGTGCCGATTATTGTCTTTCCAAAGGGCATTAGCGGATATTTGGATAAGATTAGCGGTAATTTCGATGTTTTTGGCGTGGATTGGAGCACTCCGATAGAGTTAGCTGCGGCAAAACTTGGGCAGAAATACACGCTTCAAGGAAATATGGAGCCAACCCGCCTTTATGACAAAAATGCCATAAAACAGGGTGTTTCGCAGATTTTGGAAGTTATGAAAAATCACCCGCACATTTTCAATTTAGGGCATGGAATTTTGCCTGATATTCCTGTGGAAAATGCGAAATATTTCATAAATTTAGTGCATGAAATGAGCGCGAGATAATGAAATATATTTTCGGTCCTGTGAGTTCTCGCCGTTTTGGGCAGAGCCTTGGGATTGATTTAAGTCCAAATTCGAAGCAATGCAACTTCAACTGCGCATATTGCGAATTAAAAGCCAAAAAGCCTATTTCGCAGATGAGCGAGATTTGCGAGATTTCGCCCGTGCTTGATGAGCTAAAAACGGCTTTGGCTAAATTTAAAAATACCCAAGTCATCACGCTTACGGCTAATGGCGAACCTAGTCTTTATCCTAAATTTGGCGAACTTGTAAGCGAAATTAAGGCTTTAAAACTGCCTCAAAAACTGCTAGTTTTATCAAATTCAAGCAGAATTCCGCAAAACCGCGAAGCGTTTTTGAAATGCGATATTTGCAAATTTTCCCTTGATAGCGTGGTTAGTGAAACTTTTAAAAAAATTGATAATCCGCATAGTAGTGTGAATTTGGACGAAATTATCTCAAATTTGATTAAATTTAGCTCTGAATTTAGGGGCGAATTAGTTATTGAAATTTTGGTTGTTGCAGGACTAAATGATACTGTCAGCGAATTTGAAGCTCTAAATTTGGTGCTTGAAAAAATAAATCCCGCTCGCATTGATTTAGGCACGATTGATCGTCCGCCTGCGTTTAAAAACGCTAAGCCCGTAAGCTTTGAGAGGCTAGAATTTTTAAGCAAATTTTTGAAAAATCAAAGCGTAAATATAGTCGCAAAACCAAAATACGATAGCGAAAAGCTCGATTTTAGCGAAGATGAAATCCTATCAATGCTAATTCGCCGTCCGCAAAGCTTAGGCGATGTAAAAGCTAAATTTAGCGAACTTTCCAAAGCAAATTTAGCAAATTTGCTAAATTCTAAAAAAATCGCCCTAAAAGACGGATTTTATAAGATTTTGTGAATTTTGGCATATTTACCTTGCGTTTTTTTTTTTTTCATTATAATGTGGCTTTTTTAAAGGAGAAATATGAAAAAATTTGTGATTTTTATGGCTGTGATTTGCATTTTTTTAAGTGGTTGTGATAAGAAAAAAGATGAACAAACAACGGCTTTAAACTGCGATAATTCAGTAGTTTTGCAAGAACTTAAAAACGCCATTGTAAAGGAGTTTAAACCACTTTGTGCTAAGGGTGAAGAGTATAGAGAATACTGCAACGCAGAAACGGGAGAATTTTTCGTAAATGAGATTATATTTTTTGAGAATTATTGCTCAGTGCCTTTTGATATACCAGATGATATACCAGGCTGGATTATCGATTATAAGGTAAAATACGAAAATAAAAAGCCAGTTGTTACTTTGGATGATTATATGCCGTATTAAATTTAGTATAGTAGAGTGGGCGTCCTTGCCCACCAAAAATTATGCATTTTTTTCCATTGTCATTGCTAGAAGCGAAGCGACGAAGCAATCCAGAGATTTTAAGTAATATTTGATTTTGAAACGCCTTACGGCGTTGCTGGATTGCTTCGAATTTGCCTTGCAAATTCTCGCAATGACAGTGGAAGCAATTTTGAAATTTACAAATTATGCCGACGATTTCACGCCGAATTTGCATAAGATAAGACTTTGTTTTGTCTATCGTTGCAAATTCGGCGTGAAAGCTAGGCTCATTTCAACTTCAAAAAAGCAAATTTACAATTTCTGCGAATTATCCTTTTTAAAATACGCAAAAAACGCTAACAAAATCAGCACTAACCCCAAAACCCACACCACAGCTGGAACCGGCACTCGCTCACCTGCTGCATACGAGTGCATACCGCTTAGATAATAATTCACGCCAAAATATGTCATCACAACGCTTGAAAATGCAAATACAGAAGCTACGGCAAAGGCGTATTGATCGTTTAGTTTTGGTATAAATCTAAAATGCACAACGGCTGCATAAACCAAAATCGTAACCAAAGCCCAAGTCTCTTTTGGATCCCAGCCCCAGTATCGTCCCCAGCTCTCGTTCGCCCAAACACCGCCTAAAAAGTTTCCCACAGTTAGCAGACAAAGCCCCAAAATCATCGACATTTCGTTAATATGCGTTGCTTCTTTTATGTTGCGTGAAAATTCGGCATTTTTCTTTGGATTTTGAAAAATAAATAAAATCAAAGTAAAAATTCCAAGCAACCAGCAAAGCCCTAAAAATCCGTAACTTGCCGTGATAACGCTAACATGGATTGTAAGCCAGTATGATTTAAGAACTGGTTGGATATTTGTAATTTGCGGATCCATACCGCTTAAAAATGCCACAAATAGCGTAATTCCTGCCATTATAGAAGTAAGCGCCAAAGAAATAGCCGATTTTTTAGAAAAAATCATACCGCTAAGCGATAATGCCCAAGCGATATAAACCATCGACTCGTATGAATTTGACCATGGTGCATGACCTGAGATATACCAACGAATAATAAGCCCTATGGTATGAAGCACAAAAGCTATAAAATTTACGATATAAACAGCCTTAAATGCGCCCGAAATTTGCGTTTTTGGGCTCATCATACGCACAAAAACAAAGGCTAATAAAAATAGTCCTGCTAAAATATAAACAGGAATCAAGCGAGTAAAAATTTTAAAATTATTAAAAAACACTTCGAATTTAATCGCCGTATCTGTCGGCATAATCTCTTTTGCGTGGGTTAGTTGATACTCTTTTAGCTCACGAAGTGCCGAATTTGCGCTCTCCCAGTCGCCTGTTTTTTGTGCATTTACCACGCTATCAAAATATTTATTTAAAATTCCAAGCGCTTTTTCTTTCTCGTCCCCGCTAAAATACATATTTGCTCCGACATAAGAAAACCACTCGTTATTTTGCGAATTTAGCTTTGGTATGACACGGAAAAATTCGCCCACAAACGACATATAAAAGATATTTACTCGCTCATCGACTTTTAAGATCTCTTTATCTAAGACACCACGATTTCCAAGCGGTTTGCGATTTATCTCTTCGACCATTTTTGTAAGTTTATAGCGTGGCGTCCCATCTTCGCCGGTTTCGAAAAAATCTGCCATTTTAGCGTGAGTTTTATTTTCGGCAATGCCTAAAATTTTCTTTAACTCTTTTTCGCTTACTTTTATGATTTCAGCACTCTTCCAAAACTCAGGATTTGCCATAAAAGATAGCATTACAGCATTGTGATTTAGCCCTTGAAAATTTTCTTTGCGATAAATTTTGCTTAAAAGTTCGCGTGAGACAGTATCAAACGGCTCCATGCGCCCGTCAAAACCCTGTATAACAAGCGTTTTTAGCTCATTAATGTGAGATTTGTCGATTTGTGGCAAATTGTCGGCTTTTAGCAAATTTGGAGTAAAAATTCCTATCAAAAAAGCTAAAAATAGCGCAGTAAGCACGCCTTTTGATTTTTTAGATTTTTTATTTTTTTTCTTTGGTTGTGGGTTTTCGTTTTGCGAATTTTCGCTGTTAGAATTTGAATTTGGCAAATTCTCGTTTTTTGAATTTTGTGTTTTTGAATTTTGCGAATTTGGCATAGAATTCTCTCTTTTCGTGCTTTCATTTATCAAATTTGATAGTTTTATAAACCTTGAATTTGGGTTGAAAAAGTTAAATAGCATACCCAAAATCAAAAGCCCATACCCGATATATGTAGGCATTTTACCCGGATCCCTATTTACCGATAAAATCGTGCCTTTTTCGTCTGTATCATACGAGCTTTGGAAAAAGCGATAACCCGCCCAGTCAAGCACATGGTTCATATAAATTTCATAATCAAAACTTTTTTCGCCGTCTATGACGCTGACTTCGCTACTATAACCTGAGGGCGAATTTGAGCCCGGATAGCGATCAAGTTTGAAATCTTTTAGCTTCATCTCAAAAGGAAGCGTAACGCTTTTTGGCGCCCACGCTACAACGAAATTTTCGCCGCCAACGCTAAAACTCTCTCCGCTTCGCCCATATATAAGATAAACTTCTTTTTCTTCGCCGTTGTAGCTTAAATTCGCTAAAATCGCCTCTTCGCCGTGAGTATCTTTTGGAAGCTCTGTAAAGCCCTTAACTGCGGATTTCAAAAGCGAAACAGGGGCAAAATTTAAATCTTCAAAACTATAAAGCCCCAACTCGTTAAGCTCTATGTCGGTGTTTTTTTCTAAAACCGATTTACTCATATCAGCCATTTTTGTTTGCGTGATTTCAAGGTTTGTATTTAGATAAAATTTGCCGTCTTTTAGCTTGATATAGATGAAATTTGGCTGTTTTGGCATAGTATTAAAAGCAAAATCAAAGTCGCCGATTTCGATATTTTCGCCTTGTTTTAGTGAAATGTTTCGCTTGTGTTGGCTATTTGAAAATAAAAACTCGACTCGTGGTTCGCCGTTTTCGCCTTCAACCCAGTTCATACCGCCGTTTGCGACACTTTTTGTATATTTTAAATTTGCACTCTTGCCTTTATAAGGAAGAGAGATGTCAAAATTTGTTTTGCCTGTTAGCGAAAGATAGTTTTTTTCACTAGCACTTACGAATTCGCCCTTTTCGTCGTGGGCGACAAGCTGGATATAAAAATCTCTTGTCGAAACCAAATTTGAGCTTTCGTTTTCTCTAATGTGGATATTTCCTTCAAAGCCGAAATATCGCGTCAAAATCGCACCCAGAAGGATAAATAAAAAGCTAAAATGGAATAAAAACGCAGGAAGTTTTTTGATTTTAATAAGATTGTATTTTACTATGTTGTAAGCCAAATTTATGCCCAAAAGCACCATTATAGCGCCAAACCAAAGTGTGTTATAAACCATCGCCCATGCGATTTCGGTGCTATAAACTGTTTCTATTATCGTTGCGACGGCACAAGCTATGGCAAATACTAGTAGCCAAAACGACGCAGCACCAATGCTTAAAAAGTATTTCATTTTTGTCCTTTAAATTTTTAAAATTAACCGAGTGATTTTACAATATAAAGACTTTTTATTAGCTAAAAATTTTTTAAACTGCGTCATTTTGTGTGTTTGTTACTTTAAAATTTAAATTTGCAAATTTCATTTCCATTGTCATTGCGAGAAAAACGAAGTTTAATGGAGCAATCGCCAGTGATTAAATTTAGAATTTGGTTTTTTGCAAATTTATTGCGATTAAAATTTGGTTGATTTTTTTTTGAATTCTTTGAATTTTGCAAATTTACATTTTCGTTATTTTTACTCTGGCGATTGCCACGAATTTTTGCTTTCGCAAAAATTCTCGCAATGACAGTGGAAGCAAATTTGCAAAACAACTCAACTTAAATTTGATATGCGTATGCCGACGATTTTGCGGCAAATTTGCTTAATTTACTAAAATATTCAAGACAGAGTGCGAGTAGTCATTGAGATTTTTTGGCGTTTGCAAGGAGATAAGGCTTTGTGTGCCTATCGACGAAGCAAATGGCAAAAAATCTCAATGAATAGTTCCGATATGGGGAATTAAAAGCTAGGCTTGTTTTCATATCAAATTAATACCTAAATTCGCAAACGCTTCCCACTGCTTGATTACACGCTATGGCTGATACTGAGTTATTCGGCGAGCCATCAATTAGCCTGTCAGAATAAGCTAGATAAATTATCGTTTTTTCCTTTTCGTCAAACATACGCACGACATGGGTCTTTTTAAACAAAATCGAGCTTTTTTTCTTAAAAATGTCCTCTTTTTCAAGTTTTTCTTTTATGATGATTTTTGGTGCAGTCTGAACGCACCAAACAGAAGCATCAGATGTATCTTCTTCGACACCCACGATCTCCTTTGCGCCGCCTTTTTTGGCATACGATACATAGCAGCTAATGCCCTCTATTTTAGGGTCTTTAACCGAAATGACTTCAATGCGGTCGTTTTTGCCTAGCAGCCGCCACGAAGTCGGCACGGAATCGATGACTTCATAATCATCGCCAAATGCAAAAATGGCAAAAACGAAAGTCAAAAATATTTTTTTCATAGTTTTTCCTTTAAATTTTTTCGTAATTTTATCATTTATTTAGCCGTTAGTGGTAAAATAACAAGATTTTTTATAAAAAAGGTAAATTTTTATGATACAAAATATTTTCAGAGAATACGATATTCGCGGAATTTTTGGAAGCGAATTAAACGAGACTAGCGTTAAAGCAATCGGCTTTGAGCTTGGCAAAGAAATAGCAAACAGGGGTTTAAAAAAAGTTAGCGTAGGTTATGATGCAAGACTTAGTGCAAATTCGCTTTTTGAGAGCTTTGTGAGCGGATTAAATTACGCAAATTTACAAGTTTTTAATATCGGGCTTTTGCCAACGCCGATTGGCTATTTTAGCGTATTTACAAAAAAATTTGACGCAAACATTATGATAACAGGCTCTCATAATCCAAAAGAATACAACGGCTTTAAAATCACGCTTGGCACGGATAGTTTTTTTGGGAAAGATTTGCAAAATTTAGGTAAAAAAGTGGCTGAATTTATAAATTCTGGCGAAAAAATTCCTACAAATGCAAAGGCTGAGAATTTCGATATTTTAAGCGATTATTTAAACTTTTTTGAAAAAGAATTTGCAAATTTGAAAGATTTTGATTTTCCTTTTGTGATAGATTGCGCTAATGGTGCAGCAGGAATCAGCGTGGAGCAAATTTGCAAAAGACTAAATTTAAAGGCAAAAATCCTTTACCCACAGCCTGACGGTAACTTCCCAAACCATCACCCAGACCCTAGCGAAGAAAAAAATCTAGCCGACCTTAAAAAGGAAATGGCAAAAAACGGCTATAAAATCGGCTTTGGTTTTGACGGAGATGCCGATAGAATCGCAGTTTTAACGCCAAATCATAACATAAAAGGCGACAAACTAGCATGTTTGTTAGCACTAAATATGAAAAATCCGCGAATTTTAGGCGAAGTAAAATGCTCGCAAGCTATGTATGATACGATAAATAAAATCGGCAAAAGCTTTATGGGAAAAACGGGGCATTCAAACATAAAAAAAGCGATGAAAGAGCTAGGAATCGACCTTGCAGCCGAAGTTAGCGGTCATATTTTCTTTAAAGAGAGATATTTTGGCTTTGACGATGGCGTGTATGCGATGATGAGAGTGCTTGAACTAGTTAAGCTTGGTTTTGATTTGGAAGCCGAACTTGCCAAACTACCGAAGTTTTATAGCACCGATGAGATTAAATTTAAAACGAGCGAAGAAGAGAAATTTGAGATTATAGAAAAATTAAAAACGCAAATTTCAAACGGGATTGCAAATTTACCAAAAATCGTTGATATTATCGATATTGACGGCGTTAGAGTGAGATTTGATGACGGCTGGGCTTTGGTCAGGGCAAGTAATACAACGCCTGTAATAGTAACTAGATTTGAAGCAAAGAACCCAGAATTTAGGGATTTATTGCAAGATGAATTTTTAAAAATTTTAAATGAAATCGCAGGAAAATAAAAATGGAAAAAAGCCAAATCGTAAAAGAAAATATAGAGAATTTGTTAAAAAATAGAGCCGAATTTTATGCACTTTTTGATGAAAAAATTCCTAAATTTGCTGACACTGATGTTTTTGATTTTGCAAACGCAAAAACGGCAGATATGAAAGAAATTTATAATAAATTTTATAAATACGATTATGCTATACGCAAACTTTTGCCGTATCTTTATGAAGCGTATGGAGTGAAATTTAATGTCTGAGATTTTATTAAATAAAGAAGCCTACAAGCATAATATTTCGCAAATCGCAGACAAAGTAGGCGGGATAGAAAAAATTTACTTAATCGCCAAAGATAACTCTTACGGGCATGGTGCAAGGCTGGTTTGCGAATTTGCCGCAGAGCTTGGCATAAAAAAAGGCGTTGTTCGCACACTAAACGAAGCCGTAGAAATAGCTGAATTTTTTGATGAAGTGTTGATTTTATCGCATATTCCAAACGGAAACGAAGACGAGCGATTTATCTATGCTATAAATGATATTTCAAATTTTAAAACGCTAAAAAAAGGCTTGAAAATTCATATTGCCGTCGATACCTTGATGCACCGAAACGGCATAAGCACAGATGAGCTTGAAAATGCCCTAAATTTGGCAAAATCTGGCGAATTTAAACTGAAAGGTTTTTACACGCATTTTCGCAAAGCCGATGAATTTGGAAGCGATTTTTTCACGCAAAGGCAAAATTTTAGCGAATTTAAAAAAATCGCCAAAGAAAAATGTAAAGAATTTGGCTTTGAAAATGTCATTTTTCACTCTTGCAATTCCGCTGCAATCGAGCGAAGCGCTGAATTTGATGATGAGTTTGTGCGAGTTGGCATAGCTCAGTTTGGTTACGCTCAGTTTGATGAAAGTCTAAATTTAAAGCCTGTTTTAAAACTATATGCTGATAAAATCAGCTCTCGTGTTTTAAAAAAGGGCGAGAGAGTAGGTTATGGGGCTAAATTTGAAGCACCAAATGATATGAAAATCGCAACTTACGACCTAGGATACGCTGACGGCGTTTTTCGCTACAACGGCGAGGGCGAGTTAAGAGTGGCTGGTGGTGCAAAAATGCTTGGCAAAATGTCGATGGATAGCTTCGTTTGCGAAGATTTGGGCGAAAAAATTTGCGTCATCGACAACGCAAAAGAGTGGGCGAAATTTTTTAATACGATTGAATACGAAATTTTAGTAAAATTACATGAAAAAATCCAAAGAAGGTGGGTCTAATGGAAGAATTAGAAAACAAAAATTCACAAAATGGCGGTGGTGTAGAATACGACCGAAACTATGAAAATTCGCCAAAAAGCGAGAAAAAAGGCGGTTTTGGTTGGCTTAAAGTTGTTGGAATTTTGGTGGCGATTGCCGTTGTTTTTGGTTTTATCGCCGTGCCGACATATAACAAGCTCGTTAAAATGGACGAAGATGTAAATGCGGCGTGGGCTCAGGTGCAAAATCAATACAAACGAAGAGCCGATTTGATCCCAAATTTCGTTGAAACCGTCAAAGGCTATGCAAGTCATGAAAGAGAAACCCTTGAAGGCGTGATAAACGCCCGTGCGAAGGCAACTAGCGTAAATGTCGATGCCAACACGGCTCCGCAAACTATGGAAGCTCTACAACAATTTAACGAAGCACAAACCGGGCTAAATTCGGCACTTTCTCGCCTTATGCTTGTGGTTGAACGCTACCCTGAGCTAAAAGCAAACGAAAATTTCACGCAACTTCAAACACAACTCGAAGGCACTGAAAATCGCATTTCAGTCGCCAGAAAAGACTATATCGGCGTGGTGCAAGAGTATAACAAAGTCATTAGAGTTTTTCCGACAAATATCATCGCAAAACTTGTCGGTATGGGCGGAAGTAAGCCGGTTTTCGCAGCTAGTGAAGCTGAACAGGCTGCGCCACAAGTTTCGTTTAAATAAAAAATGATAGAGCAAATTTACAAAACTAGCATAACGGGGGCTATAACGGAAGCCGAAAAACGCTCAAATGCCGAATTTATCTGCGTTTTGAGTAACGAAGCGATTGATTATGCTCCGCTTTCGTGGAGCGTGGCAGCAACACTAGCTTTTATAACGGGAGCCGTGCTTATGTTTTTTCCGCAAATCGGCAAAATAACGGCATTTGAAATCGTGGTTTTGGTATTTTTGCTCTTTAAATTTCTATTTTATAAATTTCCAAAATTTTTGGAATTTATGCTTCCAAAGATGATGAAATTTAGGCTAACTTACGATTTTGCGTTTAGCAAATTTGAACTTTTCGGATACGATAAATGCGATGATACGGTTATGTTTTGCGTTTGCGTAAATGAAAAAATCGCTCACATAATCTGTGGAAAAAATATCGCAGAAGTTATACCAAATAGCGAATTTTTAGACATCATAAACGAATTTTGCCAAAATGTAAATTCACAAAATTTAGGGCAAGTTTTGCAAAATTCGGTTAAAAATTTATGCGAGTTAGTGGTCGCAAAAGTCGCTAAAACAGCCGATGACAAAGACGACATTAAAGAAAAATTTGTGGAGATAAAATGAAAAGAATTTTGCTTTTTTTAATGTTTTGTTTTTGTTTTAGCTACGCAAAAATCAGCGATTATTTAGCCCAGCCAAATAATCACGCCGTCATCGATGAAGCCGGAATTTTACGCCCACAGATAGAAGAAGCGTTAAATGATTTGCTTATCAAATTTGATGAAAATTCCACAAATCAAATCTCGGTTGTAAGTGTTAAATCGCTTGGCGGTTATGAAATCGAAGAATTCGCAAACGAACAGGCTAGATTTTTGGCTTTGGGACAAAAAAAGTATGACAACGGCATTTTGCTTTTGGTCGCGCCAAATGAGCGAAAAGTTCGCATAGAAGTGGGCTATGGCTTAGAAGGCGTTTTAACAGACGGCATTGCTAAGCGGATAATTGATTATAAAATTTTACCGCATTTTAGGGTAGGGGACTACGAAAATGGCGTAGTTAGCGGTGTTTTAACGATTTTGGATTTTATCGAAAACGGCGATATAAAATTTGAAAAAATCGCCAAAAATGACGAAGAAGCCGACATTGGCTTTATTATTTTTATGATATTCTTTTTCATTATTTTGTATATGATGAGTAGGGATAATAGATCTTACAGGGCACGAAACAGCGATGACACGATAGTTTTGGGCGACATAGCAAGTGAAATTTTGCGAAATTCTATGCGTTCGGGTGGCGGATTTGGCAGATACGGCGGCGGTTTTGGCGGTGGATTTTCTCACGGCGGCGGTTTTGGCGGTGGATTTTCTCACGGCGGCGGCTTTGGCGGCGGATTTAGCGGCGGGGGCGGAGGTTTTGGCGGAGGCGGAGCTAGCGGAAGCTGGTAGAGTTATTTTTTAAGTTGAAACCAGTCTAGCTTTTAATTCCCCATACCGAACAGATTAAGGCATAAATTTAAGTGATTTGTTTGCTTACTACCGACACAAGGTAGCTTCGCTCCAAATCACTTAAATTTATGCCTTACTACGCCCACTCTGTCTTGAATATTTTTAGCGAATTAAACAAATTTGCAAAATAGTATCGTAGGGTGGGCATCCTTGCCCACCAAAAAAAGATAAAATAATTCAATAGTAAATTTAAATAAAGATTCTTCGCTACACTTCGTTTCGCTCAGAATGACGACATCGAAATAAATCGATTGATTAAAGTTATAGATTGCCACGAAATTGCTTCGCAATTTCTCGCAATGACAACGGAAGCAAATTTTTATTTTGGTGGGCAAGGATGCCCACCCTATGATACTTTTTGTTTTAAAAATCCAAGAGCGGTGGGAGTTGCACCCACAATACAGCCGTTATCCCGTGTTTCAGGGGCGACCCCAAATACTACATTATTGGCATCAACTCTTGGATTTTGGCATATTATAACATAAATTAAGAAAAATGTAAAAATCCAAGAGTGGTGGGAGTTGCGCCCACAATATAACCAGCTACCCGTCGAGCGGACTGCTTATCGCTACTGCGTTGCGATCATCAACTCTTGGATTTTTAAAGAGAGTTAGCCAATCTCTCGGCTTTATGTCTGAGATAAAGACCTATACTCGCAACCCATAAGGGCTGAATTTATCCAAAACGGCTACTTTTGGACACAATTGCAGTCTTGATTTAACATAAAGTTTTTCAATAGTCGTATTATATCATAAAAGGGAAAAAAATATTTTCATTTTCTGTGATAACAAGGTAAAGAGTAAATCACGCACACTTTGATGGTAATAATGTAACTTATTTGCGGAAAAATAGAAGTAGAAAATATCAACAGATTTAAAGCGGTAGAAGGGAATTGAACCCTACCATCCATAAACGGCGAACCGCCCTCTGACCACCTTAGGCATTACCGCTTCAAACCTATATAATGAATTTAAAGTAGCAGTTGGGAGTTGCACCCAACC
>JAFUFY010000071.1 GCA_017469645.1 Campylobacter sp.
TATAAAAGAGTTTGCGTTTATGTTTAGGTTTGAATTTGATATAAGATCTTTTTGAAATTCAAGAGTTTGTGAGTTTATATTTAAAGAACCATCACTTAGCAGCTCCCCTTCTTTGTGTGTATAGTTTGGTATATTTAAATTTAGGTTTTCCTTAGCATATATTTTTGCCCTATTATCAGCATTTGATAAATTTGATTGGTTTAAATTTGCATTGTTTGAATTTGCAGTTTGCGAATTTATAGAATTTGAATTTGCGTTAGTGTTGTTTGAATTTGATGGTAAATTTGCATTGTTATTTAAATTTTCTACGCTTATATCTATGTTGTTATTTGATACTATGTTTGCTTTATTATTTAGGGTATTTGTTTTTATATTTATATCATTGTTTGCAGATACGATATTATTTATCTCTATACTTTTTTTTGCTTTTAGTTTTATGTCGTTGTTTGCTACTATGGTATCATTTAGTTTTATACTATCTTTTGCTTTTAGTTTTATATCCTTATTCGCTACCGCGTCTTTTAGTTCTATGTTTCCTTGTGAGTTGATGATTAAATCATCTGTATTTGCTATGATTTGTGAATTTGATTTTACTCCTACGCCTTTATTATTTGAGATGATTTTTATTTTATTAGCATGGATTGAGCCAAGAGCACTGGCGTCAAGGGAGTATTGTTTAGAGTTGTCGTTTGAATTTGCATTATTGTTATTCTCTTTATTTCCAAGAGCTATTTCAAGTTCATTTGCATTGTATATGGGAGCATTTAATTTGGCAACACTAGCTATTAGTTCTGATTTATTGGTGTTGCTTAAATCCAATCCAAGACCATCGATTTCTATTTTTCCATTATTGGCTTGTTTTTCTAAGGGGGCATTTGTAGTAAGCCTAACATTATTTGCATTTATAAATCCTGCGCCGTTTATATAAATGCCGTTTGGATTAGAGATTATTATATCTGCTTTGCTTCCTGCTATTTCAGTTATACCTTGAAGCTTAGATATATCAGAACCTGATATTTCATTTATTATTAGATTTGCTTCTTTGGTGTTTTTAGAGTAGTTTGTATTTGGCATAACCTGACCTGCTAATGCAGTATTGGTTATTTTATTAGAGTTATTTAGTATTACGCCTTTATTAGTCACGCTGTAAGCTTTATAGATATTATGGCTAGTGCCTTTTGAATTTGGTTTGTTTATATTTATTAAAGGGACACCATTATTTGTCTTATCGATAGTTAGATTAGGATTGTTTTCTTGATCGCTTATTATGCTTTTATCGTCTGTTTCGTAATTGTGCAAAAGTTTATCTTGTTTATCTATGCCTATGGTAGTTTTACCCACAGGAACAGCGTAGAGAATTTGCGAAAGGATTAAATTCAGTGCCACAAAAATAGAAATAGTTTTTTTAAGGGATTGTTTGTGGGGCATAGTAATTCCTTTAATAAAAAAATAAACGAAAATTATATTAAAAGGTTGCTTGGGAATGTATAAATTTAACAACTTATTTAGAAATTTTAATTATTTTTTAAAATTTTACTTAACAATCTTTTTAGCTGTTAGCTTTATTTGTTTTGATTTGCTAAAATTTTGCTTATTAAAATTTGCAAATTTGTCAGCTAGTCCCAAAATAACGATAAATTTAAATTTATTGACAAAAAAGCTAAATTTTACTAAAATCAAAACTTCAAAACTCATTTGAAACTTACAATCCCACATTTTCTAAATTTATGAAGAGGAAAAATGGAAAACACAAATACAAATAATGTTGCTCCTAGCAAAAAACAACACGCTAGAACGCATATACCGGTCGATGGCTATCAAATCGAAGAACTAAGATCGCTTGATCTTGATAATTTAGTTAAAATCGCCGAAGAGCTCGGCATTGAAAATCCGCGCGAATTTCGTCGCCAAGATTTGGTTTTTGAAATCCTAAAAATGCAGACGAAACAAGGCGGTTTTGTCCTATTTACAGGAATTCTCGAAGTTACAAACGAAGGATACGGTTTTTTAAGGGGAATTGATTCAAATCTCACAGATAGCGTAAATGACGCCTATGTTAGCCTGTCTCAAATTCGCAAATTCGCACTTCGCGTGGGCGATATAGTAACAGGTCAGGTGCGTGAGCCAAAAGAGCAGGAAAAATACTACGCGCTTTTAAAAATCGAAGCGATAAATTATAAATCAATCAACGAAGCCAAAGAACGACCGCTTTTTGACAACCTTACCCCGCTTTTCCCGACTGAAAAACTAAAACTCGAATACGATCCGATGAAGCTAACTGGGCGAGTTTTGGATTTATTTACGCCTATCGGAAAAGGTCAAAGAGCGCTTATCACAGCTCCGCCACGAACCGGAAAAACCGAGCTTATGAAAGAGCTTGCTAACGGAATTTCAAAAAACCACCCAGAAGTCGAGCTTATGGTCCTACTCGTCGATGAACGCCCGGAAGAAGTAACCGACATGCAACGAAGCGTTAAAGGCGAAGTTTTTAGCTCAACCTTTGATTTACCTGCATTTAACCATGTTCGCGTAGCAGAACTCGTCATCGAAAAGGCAAAACGCGCCGTCGAAATGGGCAAAGATGTCGTTATTTTGCTTGATAGTATTACTCGTTTGGCACGAGCTTATAACACCGTTGCCCCAAGTAGCGGCAAGGTTTTAAGCGGCGGCGTTGATGCAAATGCACTTCACAAACCAAAACGCTTTTTTGGTGCTGCACGAAATATCGAATTTGGCGGAAGTTTAACTATCATAGCAACTGCTTTGATAGAAACCGGCTCTCGCATGGACGATGTTATTTTTGAAGAATTTAAAGGCACGGGAAATAGCGAAATGATTTTAGATAGAAATATCTCCGATCGTCGAATTTACCCTGCGATAAATATCATAAAATCAGGCACAAGAAAAGAAGAGTTGCTTCAAAATCCTGTTGATTTGCAAAAAATTTGGGCGATTCGCTCGGCGATTTCGACTATGGACGACATCGAGGCGCTTAAATTTTTATACGCAAAAATGCTAAAAACTAAAAATAACGAAGAGTTATTATCTATTATGAACGAGTAGAAACTCGTAAATTTAAACTAACCGCCTTATGGCGGTTAGCGAATTTATTTTCTAGCTAGTGATTTTTTCCAATTTAAATATGCATAAGCTGCCACAAAAAGAACAGCCGTAAAAATCAAATCTACTATAAAGAATTGTCCTAAACTTAAAAGTTCAGCATCTTCCCCTTCAAAAAATGGCAACATTACACTTTCTATAACCATATAATGCGCAATATAAACAAACATTGCTGCATTTCCAAAGATTATAATTGGCTTATAAATAGCACTTTGAGAAGTTTTATCGACAAATACAAATATAACTAAATCTGCACCCAAAGCCCAAATTATAAAGCCGATTGTAGGCGGATAAAATAGCTCACTATAACCATCTCTTGTTACAAGTTCAGGTGGAACAATTTGCCAAATAATAGCACCTGCTACTATCATAAATAATCCTAATGCAAGAACCATAAATTTACCCTTGTTACTCCATTGTGCATACTTTTGACGCCAAGAATATAAATTCGCTCCGATAAAAGCAAATGCAAGCCAAGGAAAAATAGGAAACCAACCATCTACAAAATAGTGATTTAAAATACTAGTAGGATTTTCAGGCTCTACATAAAGTTCTTTTGGAAATGTATATTCCGTCGGATAATCAGTATAACCAAATGTATTTTGTAAAATTGGTGTAACAGCTATAATAGCAACAATAATCAACCAGCGAATAGGCTCATTTTTTATTTGTAAAAACAGGTATGTAAGTGGAATAGAAACACCAATTAAATATAAAACTTCAAAAATCGTAAATGGCCATGTTCCCCAAACTATGATTTCTAAAAACATACCAGCACCAAATACAATAGCGCCTCTCTTTAAAAAATGCATAAAATCATAGCTTTTTTTATCCAACCCAAGTGCAACCATTGCTCCTGCAACCATAATAAACATTGGTGCCACAACCGACATAATGCATCGCAGCCAATAAGGATGCGGCTCTTCTAAAATATTCCCCATACTATTTCCAGCTATCATAAGCACAATCGCTAAACCACGCAAAATATCGAAAACAATATCTCTTTTCACTCTTTCTCCTTAATATAAAGTAAATTTATAAATTTACAAAAAAATTTAAAATAAAACTAAACTGATTTAAAAATAAGACAATTTTATTCTTTAAAAGCCCCTAAATTTAGGATTTTTTCTTGTCTTTTTGCTACAAGCTGTTCAGGCGAGAGAAGCTCTAATTCTTTAAGCTCATTTAAAACATAATCCCCAAGAGCTTTTGCAGCTCCTGCTTTATCTCTGTGAGCGCCGTTTTTCGGTTCAGCGATAACTGCGTCAATCAAATTTAGATTTTTAAGCTCTTCTGCCGTGATTTTAAGAGCTTTTGTAGCAGCTTCGCTTTTAGCCGGATCGTTCCACAAAATAGCAGCACAGCCTTCCGGTGAAATAACAGAAAAAACTGAATTTTGTAGCATTGCTAAACGATCTGCAACGCCGATAGCCAAAGCCCCGCCACTTCCGCCTTCGCCGATAACAACGGCGATAGTAGGAGTTTTTAAATCGCTTAAATCGCACAAATTTCGTGCTATGGCTTCGCTTTGTCCTCTCTCTTCTGCTCCGATTCCCGGATACGCCCCCGGAGTGTCAATCAAAAACAAAATCGGCAAACCAAATTTTTCTGCCATTTTAGCCACTCTTAGCGCCTTGCGATAGCCTTCTGGGTGTGGCATACCGAAATTTCGAATTAGTTTATATTTTGTTCCCCTGCCCTTTTGTTCGGCAATTACTACAAATTTTTTATCGCCTATCATACCGATAAAACAGACAATCGACGGATCGTCTCTAAAAGCGCGATCCCCGTGAATTTCGTAATAATCTTTCAGTAACGCCCTAACATAATCAAGCGCATAAGGGCGGTCAGGGTGTCTTGCAAGCTGTAATCGTTGGTATTCGTTTAAATTTTTATAGACTTTTGTTATTTCTTTTTCGAGATTTGCCTTTAAAATTTTAACGGCATCTTCATCGCCTTTAATCTTGGCACTTGTAATGTCATCATCAATCTGTTTTATAGACTTCTCGAAATCCAAATAACTAGCCATTTTTAAACCCTTTTAAAAATTACAGAGCCGTTCGTGCCGCCAAACCCAAATGAGTTACTCATAACGACATCGACAGTGGCTTTTCTAGCGACATTTGGGATATAATCCAAATCGCACTCGCTATCTTTTGAAATTTGATTTATGGTTGGAGGTAAAATTCCTTCTTGCATAGCAAGTAGGCTAACAACCGCTTCTATCGCACCTGCCGCACCAAGACAATGCCCTGTTTGCCCTTTTGTTGAGCTTACAGGCGGAACAGCACTTCCAAAAAGCTCTTTTAGAGCCGCTGTTTCGTTTTTATCGTTTGCCAAAGTCGAAGTTCCGTGCGCATTTACATAGTCTATTTTTGGTTTCCCTGCCATTTCATAAGCTTTTTTCATCGCTCTGTATGGACCATCAAGTGTTGGAGAAGTCATGTGGTATGCGTCTCCGCTCTCGCCAAAACCGATTAACTCGCCGTAAATTTTAGCTCCCCTTGCGACGGCATCTTCGTAAGTTTCTAAAACAAGTGCCGCTGCGCCTTCGCCCATAACAAAGCCGTCTCGCTCCCCGTCAAATGGGCGTGAAGCATGTTGCGGGTCGTCGTTTCTAGTAGAAAGTGCTTTCATCGCCGCAAAACCGCCGATTCCCACAGGGCAAATGGCTGCTTCTGCGCCGACAACTAGCATTTTTTTAGCTTCGCCGATCATAATTGATTTTACGGCTTCGCAAATAGCGTGAGTTGAAGCTGCACATGCAGTAACACTAGCTAAATTTGGACCTTTTAGCTTATGATAAATCGATACAAATCCGCCTAGCATATTTACAAGTGCCGATGGTATAAAAAACGGACTTATGCGTCTTGGCCCACGCTCCAAACAGACATTTGAATTTATCTCAATGTTCGGAAGCCCGCCGATACCCGCAGCAGAACTTACGCCAAATTCGTCATTATCAAATTCACCGTCTTTAAAATTCGCATCAGCCATAGCGTCCTTAGCAGCTTTCAAGCCAAGCTGGATAAATCTATCCATTTTTTTGACTTCTTTGCCGTCTTCAACGACACTAGTCGGATCAAAATCTTTAATCTCGGCTGCGATTTGAGCTGAAAATTCGCTCGGATCAAAATGAGTTATCTTGCAAACTCCCGTTTTACCTTCGCAAATATTTTTAAAACTGCTTTGTGCGTCAGAGCCGACAGAAGTTATCATACCGACGCCGGTTACCACCACTCGCTTCAAAACTATTCCTTTAATTATTTGTTTAAATTTTCAACAAATGTAACAACATCTTGAATGCTTAGCAATTTTTCTGCTTCGCTATCAGGAATTTCTATACCGAATTTTTCTTCCAAAGCCATTACTAGCTCAACTACATCAAGAGAATCAGCACCCAAATCTTCGATGATTTTAGATTCTAATTTAACAGCGTCAGCTGAAACGCTAAGTTGATCAACAACTACATCTCTTACATCTTCAAATACTGCCATTTTAAAGCTCCTTTTAAAAAATTAACTTTCAATTCTATAATATTTATCCTTAAAATTTACAAAAACCTACATATAAAGTCCGCCATTGACTTTCAAAACTTCGCCCGTAATGTAACTAGCGTTATCGCTTAATAAAAACGCAACGGCATTTGCGATGTCTTCGGTACTACCAAATCTTTTTAACGGAATATTATCTTCATAACTTTTTCGTATCTCATCGCTCAAAGCATCCGTCATATCAGTAGCGATAAATCCTGGTGTTACGCAGTTAAATCGCACACTTCTACTAGCGCCTTCTTTGGCAAAACTTTTGCTCATCGCTATCATTCCACCTTTGCTTGCACTATAATTTACTTGTCCTGCGTTTCCCATTTCACCGACGATTGAAGCGATATTTACAACCGAACCAAAGCGTTTTTTGCTCATCGCTTTCAAAGCTTCGCGTGAGCCGATGAAAGCAGAAGTTAAATTTGCTTCGATTACGCTAGTAAAATCTTCTAGTTTCATGCGAAGTGCCAATTTATCATTTGTGATTCCTGCGTTATTTACAAGATAGCTTAATTCGCCGTCGCTTTCTATGATTAAATTTATTGCATTTGCAAATTCTTCTTCATTTGTCGCGTCAAATTTGATAACTGCTGCTTTTCCGCCATTAGCTTCGATTTCGTTTTTTAGGGCGTCTGCGATTTCGGGTTTTGAGCGATAATTTATCCAAACTTTAAGTCCCAAATTTGCTAAATTTTTTGCGATTCCTGCGCCTATTCCACGACTTGCACCCGTTATTAAAACATTTTTTCCGCTAAATTTCATTTTTTTCCTTTTGCAAAATTTTTTCGCATTATAGCAATTTATCGTAAATAAACCGATTTTATTTTTTATTATCTCAAAATGCTAACATTTTACACATTTTTACCCACAATGCCAAATTTTTTCACAAAAATTTAAAAAACCCTTGACTAACCCCCCCCCCCCCCCATTGTATAATTAACAGAATTTAAATAAAAAGAAAATTTTCAATAAAAGGAGCAAAAATGAAGTTAGCAAATTTAAGTATTTGCTTGGTCTATAAACGAGCAGAACAAAACACAATATATAAAAAAGCAGAAAGAAAGGCTAAACAATGAAAACAAATTTAAAAATAAGCTTAGCAGCTGCGGCTGTTATCACAAGTTGTGTGCCAAATTTAGCTTTGGCGGATACTTATACTATTTATTACGATAGCGTAAAAGGTAAAGTTGTTTATGATTTATATGATAGTGCCACAGATACAACAACGACAGGAAAGGACTTGACTGGTAATGATATCGAGCGTTTATCTCACAGCAAAAATTATATAGAAATTGATATTGGCGATGATAAAGCTATTGGTAATAAGTTCCGGTTTTACGGCGGCAATACTAGTAGTGGAGCAGTAGAAAATAATTTCTTGCAACTGGCAAGTGGCATCATAAATGCGAATTTAGTTGGCGGAATAACTGGTAACGATTCGGTTAGAAATAGCACGATAAGGATCAATGGTGGAACTATCAAAGCTGTTCTTTATGGTATGAGCAAGGGTGATGTCTATGGCGGAATAAGCACTAGTGGTGCAGTTACAGGTAGTGATATAACTATCTCGGGCGGAACTATCGAAGGCAGTGTCTATGCAGGAGAAACTAACGGTGATGTCTCATATAGCACAATAACTTATATTGGTGGAAATGTAAAAGGAGATATTGCTGGTAGATATAGTCTTGGTAATATTTATGATGTTGCTTTAAATATTGGCGATTACACTGAACCGGTAGAACTTAGTGCGGCAGGTATTAGAAACTTTAACAAAGTAAAATTTACATTACCAAAACCAGAAC
The DNA here is from genome assembly GCA_017469645.1 of Campylobacter sp. Taxonomy (GTDB): domain Bacteria; phylum Campylobacterota; class Campylobacteria; order Campylobacterales; family Campylobacteraceae; genus Campylobacter_B. The sequence continues at coordinate 8,468 of JAFUFY010000071.1, forward strand.
TTATTAGTAATGGTTTTACGGCTTTAACTTTAACAGATAGAAGCAACGGAGCAGAACTAACACGCACAGATATATCTGTGCATAATTTAGAATCATATATCAAAGGCAATAATACATATCATCTACTAAAAAGTGCCTTTGGAATAATGGTAGATAATACATGGCTAACTAATAATCAAAATCTAACGGGCAAAGAAATCAATGTTCTCTCAAAAACACAATATGAACTAGCAAAAGGTGGTATATTTCTAAGTAGCGATGAAAAAGATTTGTATATCAGCTCCACGACTTCAACCGAAACTATCGCGGGCGATACTTTCGGCGATGACGAAGCAGGAATAAAAGACGGCATAAAAGTAAATTTAGAAAATAGCGACTATGCTAAACTTAACATAAATATCGCAAATTCTGCAACCATAAATTTAACAAACGCTCATAATGTCGGAAGCGTGATAAGTAGTGGTTCAACCCTAGACATAAAAGGCGGTTCGACATTTGATACAGGAGCTAGTATAGATGTAAAAACCGCAAATTTCGGTGATAGTAGCGATGCTATGGTAATGGACATTTATGATATTTCTGCTTTAAAGGCAAAAGAGATAAATTTTTATTTGCCAAGCAATGTCGCCAAAGATGAAACTGCCTTGAAAGTCGCAAATTCTGTTGATTTGAGTGGCACAAAAGTAAATGCCTACCTAAAAGACGCCACAGGCATAACAAGCAAAGATGATAAAATTCATCTTATCCAAACAGCCGGAAGCATAACAGGCTTTGCAGAAGCCAACGGCAAAGCAAATTTAACAAATGTAAATATCGCAGGACTAATCAATGTAACAGGTAAAATCGCAGTTGATAGCACCGGCAAAAATTTAGACCTATCATTTAACGGCACTCCTAGCGGCTCAGGCGGCGGTTCTGGCTCTGGTGGTGGTTCAACTGGTGGTGGTTCTGGCTCAGGTGGTTCTGGCTCTGGTGGCTCTGGTGGTTCTAGCTCTGGTGGTGGTTCAACCATAACAGCCGATGAAAATGCTAAATTACTACTAGAAGGAAAACTATCTCAAAGCATAGCAGTAAATGAAAGCACAAATCTATTTTTATCAAATTTAAGTGATATTGCAAATTCATCAAACAATGCAAATTTAAATAGCATTTCAAATAATGCAAACACAGGAGAAGCTAATGTATTTGCACTTGTTGGCGGAAGCGATAAAAGATATAAAACAGGTTCTCACATAGATGTAAAAGGATTTAACGCTATTGTTGGAATTGCAGGAAATGACTACTACAACTCAGGCACTCTAACAACAGGATTATTTGTAGAATATGCAAAAGGCAAATTTGAAAGCACATTAGATAACGGCTTACAAGGAGAAGGAAAAACTGAGTTAATGGGCGGCGGAGCATTTATTAAATTTAAAACTACAAATAACTTCTACACAGAAGTTAGTGCAAAAGTAGGAAAAGTAAAAGCTGAATATGACAAAGGCATACATGATGAATTTGATATAAGTTCTACTTACTATGGAGCTCATTTAGGATTTGGAAAAATCTTTGAACTAACTAATTCAAATGAACTTGACATTTATACAAGAGGAATTTACTCTAAAACAGCAGGAGATGATTTAGTTCTAAGTGGAGTAAATACTCACTTTGATAGCGTAACTTCGCTTAGAGCGCAAGTTGGATTTAAAGATAACATAAAACTAAGCGATACAAGTAAGCTTTATGCAGGTCTAGCATATCAATATGAATTTGACGGCGAAAGCAAAGGAAATTTAACCCTACCAACATTTGGCACAGCTAACATAGCTGCTCCTAAACTAAAAGGTTCAACAGGTATCGGCGAAATCGGCTATGTCTATGAAAATAGTTCAATCAAATTTGAAGCTGGCGCAAAAGGCTATGTCGGAAAAGAAAAGGGATATAGCGGAAATCTTGGAGTTACGATTAAATTTTAATTATTTGTAATAAAATTTAACTCTTAAATTCAGGGAAATTTGGCAGAAGTTGTCAAATTTCCCTTTTTTATTTGGTTATAAATTTGTTTGATTTGTCATTGCGAACGAGCATAGCGAAGTGAAGCAATCCAAAGAAAAACCGAAAATTTAGCTATTTTAAAACGCCTTACGGCGTTGGCTGGATTGACTTCGCCTACGGCTCGTCCAAACCTACTTCGTGTTTCTCATTCTCGCCGCTTCGCTTGTTTTCTACGAAATTTTCTAACGAAAATTTCTCGCAATGACAACGGAGGCAAATTTAAACAAATTCTCAAAAGACATTTGTAATGGCAGTAGAAATTATTTTGAATTTTTATAAAAAATGAATGGTTTCTAAATTTCTAAAAAAATTAAAGTAAATTTTTTATCAAATTTACTGCTTCTAAGGGATTTTTGCAAACAAAATCGCAATGTTTTTCAAGCTCGTTTTGACTTCCGTATCCACAAAGCAAACCGATACTTTTTATACCCGCACTTTTTGCGGAGATTGCATCTAGCATGGTATCGCCCACCATAAAAGCATTTTGGTTAGATTTTTGCATTTTGTTTAAAGCATTTAAAATAGGCTCTGGATGTGGTTTTAAATTTATCGTATCTTCCCTGCCGATAATGATTTTGAAAAACCTATAAATTCCCAAGTGTTCAAGCAAAATGTGAGAAAATTTTGAAGTTTTGGTTGTAACCACGCCAAGATCGGCAAATTCACTTGCAAATTTGACCGCTTCGTAAGCAGTGTCCAACAAAGTCGTTTGATCTAAATAAATTTGCAAATATTTTTCCTTATAGGCTTTTACAAATTCATCAATAAACTCATTTTTAACGCCCAAATTTGCAAACATTATATCAAGCGGATAGCCGATTTGTGAAGTTATGGCTTCATCTTTTGGTTTAGCAAAATCAAATTTATCAAAAGCATGATAAAACCCTGCTAAAATCGCAGAAGTAGAATCTATCAAAGTTCCATCTAGATCAAATAAAATCGTTGGTTTCATAGAAAATAAAAAAAGGCGAGAGTTTTTACTCTCGCCTAGAAAGTATCAAAAAAAAACAAGATTATCGTCTAAATCTTGCATCAACGCGTCTGTTTTGAGCGCGACCTTCTTTTGTAGCGTTTGTTGCGATTGGTTGAGATTCACCGTAACCTACGCTAGAAATTTTAGCAGCATCAACACCGAAATTTTGAAGCGCACCAGCAACAGCAGCAGCTCTTTTTTCTGATAGTTTTTGATTGTAAGCAGCTGAACCTGTGCTATCGGTGTGTCCTTCTAGGATAACTGAATAATCAGGATTATCTCCCATAAAGTTAGCAACTGTTTTGATTTCTTCTAGATACTCTGGACTGATTTTTGCACTATCTGTTGCAAAATTTACGCCTAGATTTAATCTAATGATTTTTTCGCAACCGTATTCATCAACAACTACGCCAGCAGGTGTGCCAGGACATCTATCCATATTGTCACATACGCCGTCATTATCTTCATCAGCGCAACCTGTTGCAGGAGCAGCGTCTGCATATCTTTTACCGAAATCAGCAGCGAAGCCAAGTGTGTAGAATAAAATGTGATTTCCGTCATTAAATCTGATAGCATCTCTTGCTTCAAGTTTTGTTGCAAAATTGTCTGTCCAGTAGTATTTTAGACCAAGACCATATTGACCAAAACCACTATCATAGTCTTCACCAGAAACTTTTGCGTTATAATCCATATAACCAAGACCTAGTAAGCCGTAAAGTTTTAAATTATCAGTGAAATTTACAATGTTTTTTACAACATTTGCAAAATAGTAGTTTGCATCTGGCTCTTCTGTACTTGTAGCTTCATCCAAACCAATGCCATTTGAGCGGTCATAACCAAGTTCGATTTGATCGATGAAAGAATTTTCTAAATTCTTAGCAAGTCTCAAACCAAAAACGAAAGCTTGATCAAGGTCCATATTTCCTTCATGCAAACTTCCACCTACCGTAGGAGTAATTTCCCAACCATAATTTGCTTCATTTGCCATAAGAGCAGTTGAAGCACATAAGCTTAATGCAAGTAAAACTTTTTTCATTAAACATCCTTTCAAAAAAAAACTTATCTTGTAATTTTATCACAAAAATTAAAATCTTTTTTAAACAAATAAACTTTAATATTTGCTTGAAAAAAATCATTGATAAAATTTCCCGCAAAAATGCGGGAAATAAAACATTATCTTTTTGAAAATTGTGGGCTTCTTCTTGCCTTTCTTTTTCCAAATTTCTTTCTTTCGACTACACGAGAATCGCGAGTTAGCAAACCTTTTGGTTTTAGTAAAGCTCTAAAATCTTTATCCATAGCAGCTAATGCTCTTGAAATTCCGTGTCTTAACGCTTCTGCTTGTGCTGAGTAACCGCCACCTAATGTTTGAGCAGTTACATCCATAGAAGTTTCTTGTTTTGTAACTAAAAGCGGTTGAACAACTTTTAGTTTGATAGCTTCGTGTCCGCCAAGCCAAGTATTTAAATCCATGCCATTTACGACGATTTTACCGCTTCCTGGTTTTACCCAAACCTTAGCTACGGCTGATTTTCTTTTTCCTGTTGCATAAACTGTTGCCATAATTATTTTCCTTTTTTAGTTGTTTGAGCAGTATGCGGATGTTCGCTTCCTTCATAAACGAAAAGCTTTTTAATCATCTCTTTGCCAAGTTTTGTTTTTGGTAACATACCACGAACAGCAAGTTTGTAAAGTTTTACTGGATTGTTTTTCAACATATCTTCAAATTTAACGCTTTTTAGACTTCCGAAATATCCTGAATAACTATGATATAGTTTATCTTCGCCTTTGTTTGCACCTGTAAAAACTGCTTTTGAAGCATTTATGATGATGACGCAATCGCCACAATCAACATTTGGAGTATAGTTTGGTTTGTGTTTGCCGCGCAATAAAACTGCAACTTCGGTTAGCATTCTACCAAATCGTTTGCCTGTCGCATCTATAACGATCCAGTCGCGTTTTACTTCGCTAGGCTTAGTAATTTTTGTCATGTTTTCCGCCTTTGTAAAATTTGAAAGTGTGATTTTACAAAAAATAAACTTATAAGAAACTGAATTTAAGTAAAATTTAAAGAAATTAATTTTTTAGATATGAATTTTGACATATAAAATTAATTTTTGCTTAAAGTTTTTTTTTATAAAAAAATTTAAATTATTTTTTAGTTTATTATCTATTAATTTTTGATATAATTTCGATGTAAAAATCATTAACAAGTGGTTGAATTTAATCTGCAAAGGAGATCTAACAATGCATACCTTGTTGGCATTTTTGCCCATTATCGTTATTTTAGTTATGATGATAGGCTTTAAACTAAGCTCTAAGCTCTCGCTTAGTGTCGCCATGTTTTTAGCTATCGGCATAGCTTTGTCAGCATTTAGTGTGAATGCCGATGGCACTAGCGTTTTAGCGTATGTGCTTTTAGGTTTTTTGAAAGCGTTTGATATTTTAGTTATCATTTTTGGTGCTATTTTAATATTAAACACTATGAAATACTCAGGTGCCATGCAATCAATCAATAACGGCTTTAATAAAATTTCAACCGATCGCCGTGTTCAAGTATTGATTATAGGTTGGGCATTTGGTGCCTTTATTGAGGGTGCTGCTGGTTTTGGAACACCTGCTGCATTAGCTGCTCCACTTCTTGTGGGCCTAGGATTTCCTGCTCTTAGTGCAGCTCTTGCATGTCTAGTTTTAAATAGTTCACCTGTTAGTTACGGCGCTGTCGGAACTCCGACATTTGGTGTGCAAACTACCGTTAAAGAGCTTGTAGAAAAAGGCGGCGGCAACATAGATACATATATAACTACCGTTAGCACAAATACTGCCATTATTCACTCAATAGGTGCTATTTTTATCCCTTTTATAGTTGTTATGATAATGACAAAATTATTTGGCAAAAATAGAAGCTTCAAGGATGCTTTTGGCGCATTGCCGTTTGCATTACTTGCTTCTTTAAGCTTCATAGTTCCTTATTTGATAGCTGCAAAATTTATGGGTATTGAGCTACCTTCTCTTTTAGCTGGTCTTATATCTCTTGGTATCCTTATAGCATCTGCAAAAGCTGGATTTATGACGCCAAAAGACAATTGGGATTTTGCCCCTCGTGCAGAGTGGCCTGAATTTTGGATAGGTATGACTCAATCTAAACAAGAAGAGAGTGGTAAAAAAGATATGTCACTATTTATGGCATGGCTACCATATATTCTTATTTCGCTGATACTAGTTGTTACTCGTATCCCTGCGATTGGATTAAAACCTATCCTTCAAAGCTGGAAAATAAATTTATTTACTGCTCCTGATAACTTATTATTGGGTGTTCCCGGAACTGCATATAGCTTTAACTACGGCTATTTACCGGGTATTATTCCTTTTATTTTGGTTGCTATTCTCACTATATTTTTACACAAAATGAGTAGTGAAGATGTAAAAGAAGCTTGGGGCAAAACCTTTAAACAAGTCTCTGCTGCGGCTATTCCATTAGCAGCGGGTCTAGCCTTGGTTCAAATTATGTTAAATGTCGGCGTTGAAGGTTATTCAATGATAAAACTTATGGCTAAATTCTTTGCCGATATTTCTGGTCAAGCCTATGTTGTAGTTGCACCACTAGTCGGTGTGCTTGGAGCATTTTTCTCTGGTTCAAATACTGTTTCGAATATGCTTTTCTCAGGTCTTCAATTTGAAACTGCCACTTTGGTTGGATTACCAACACAAGTTATCGTTGCGCTTCAAAATGTCGGCGGTGCCATAGGCAATATGATATGTATAAATAATATCGTTGCTGTTTGTGCAACTGTTGGGTTATTAGGTAAAGGCGAGGCTAGATGTCTTACCTATAACTTAGCACCGTGCATATTCTATGTAATATTAGCCGTTATTGTCGGCACAATATTACTATAAACAAACTCTCATGTAAGAGAAGATTCTATCTTTAAGGTAGAATCTTCTCCCGCTTTAAAAAACATAAAATTGGTAAAATGCTACAAACACGAAACCTTATGTTGCTAGTCAAATTTAATTTTAAACCAAATCATGCACTCTTTTTCAAAAAATATTTCGTTAGTAATCATAAATTTAAAAAATTTATTTAATATTCAGCATAAATTTATCCTTTGTTTAAAGTTTAAATTTCTAAATTTATGATAAAATTAACTTGTTGAATTTTTTTTGACAAAATCATTTTTGGAAAGGAGCAAAGGTGAGTAAGGTTTATTTTTTTGCAACCTGTCTTGGTAACGCAATCTACACGCAAACTGCCTTAAATGCTATCAAACTTTTAAGAAGAGAAGGCGTAGAGGTTATTTTCAAAAAAGATCAAACCTGTTGCGGACAACCAAGCTATAACACAGGTTATTTTGAAGATACCAAAAAAATAGCATTATATAACATGGATCTTTTTAAAGACAACTATCCTGTCATAGTTCCGTCAGGCTCATGTGCCGGAATGATGAAGCATGATTATGTAGAGCTATTTAAGGGGACAGAGTTTGAAGGCAAAGCCAAAGAATTTGGTTCTAGGGTCTATGATTTATGTGAATATTTAGACAAAGTTTTAAAAGCTAAATATGAAGATAAAGGCGAAAAAGTAAAAATTACTTGGCATTCAAATTGCCACGCCTTGCGAGTTCAAAAGTCAATTCAATCTGCAAAAAATTTATTAGCACAACTTAAAAATGTTGAATTAATAGATTTAGAAAGAGAAGAAGAATGCTGTGGATTTGGCGGAACTTTTGCGGTAAAAGAACCTGAAATTTCAAACGCAATGGTAAGTCAAAAAATAAAGTATATCGAAGAAAGCGGAGCTGAATTTTTAGTATCTGGTGACGGGGGCTGCTTGTTAAATATATCCGGAGCTATGGGAAAAATGGGCTCAAAAGTAAAAGCAATACATTTGTATGACTTTTTAATAAAAAGAATTGAAGGGGAAAAGCTATGATGAATCATGAAAAATTAGTAAATCAAAAGCTTGCCGACAAGCAACTAAGAGAAAATTTAGATAAAGCTATGCACACTCTTCAAGGCAACAGAAACAGACTTAGCACTACAAAATTTAAAAATTTTGATGAGTTAAGAAGTAGGGCAAAAACTGTTAAAAATAACGCTCTTGCAACGCTTGATGAAAGACTACTCGAATTTGAAGCAAACGCTACAAAAAACGGCATGAAAGTGCATTGGGCAGTAGATGGCGGTGAGGCAAATGAGATAATTTATCAAATTATAAAATCTCACAACGGGGACAAAGTTTTAAAGCAAAAAACAATGGCTAGTGAAGAAATTCACCTAAATCACTATCTAGAAGATAGGGGTGTCAAAGCTATGGAAACCGATCTTGGTGAATTGATTATTCAATTAATCCAAGATCCGCCTGTGCATATCGTTGTTCCTGCGATTCATAAAAATCGTAATGAAGTCGGTAGAATTTTTCAAGAGCGATTAGGTGCGCCGTTAGAGAGCGAACCGGAAAAACTAAATGCAATCGCTAGAAATCACCTAAGAAACGCATTTAGAACGATGAAAATCGGTATTTCAGGTGCGAATTTTGGAATTAGCAAAGCAGGAGCTATTTGGTTGCTAGAAAACGAAGGTAATGGTAGAATGTGTACCACAGCCCCCGATGTGCATATCGTAATCTGTGGTATAGAAAAAGTTTTAGAGACATTTGAAGATGTAGTAAGCGCTCACTCTCCTGTTACTCCATCAGCCGTAGGTGCGCCTATTACTTGCTACAACAACATTATCACTGGTCCTAGAAAAGAGGGCGAACTAGACGGTCCAAAAGAAGTCCATGTTGTCTTATTAGATAACGGCAGAAGCGACATGCTAACCAATGAAGAGTATTACGAAGCTTTAAGATGTGTTAGGTGCGGTGCCTGTATGAACTACTGCCCTGTTTATGATAAAATCGGTGGCCATACATATCATGCAGTCTATCCAGGACCAATCGGAGAAGTAATTAGCCCACAAATTTTCGGTATGGAAAAAAACGCAGATATTCTTAATTTCTGCTCACTTTGCGGTAGATGTAGCGAAGTTTGTCCTGTAAGAATTCCGTTGGCAGAAACAATCAGAAAGCTAAGAAGCAACAAAGTAGGTGAAGGTAAGAAAAAAGCAAAAGGTTCAGACTTACTAGAACATAGCAAACTAGAAAAAATGGGCTTTGCAGGATTTAGAATGGTTACAACAAACGGATTTATGTGGAGAAATGGTATAAAAATGGGTTCAATTTTCTCAAATTTCGTTGTGAAACATGCAGATTCTATTCCTGTTGTAAAACTATGGACAAGACACAGAACGCCGCCTGTTTTAAAAGGAAATCTACACGCAGATGTCCA
>JAFUFY010000072.1 GCA_017469645.1 Campylobacter sp.
AAATTACTATGGAGCACACTTCGGTATAGGTAGAGAATTCTTCTCTGAAAACAATATATTTGACCTATATGCTAAATACTATTATCTAAGAACAGGTAAAAATAAATTTAGCCAAGGCGGTATAAATGTCGAATTTGATAGCGTAGAATCGCACCGTGCAAGGGTAGGATTTAGAGATAGCTTAAAATTTGGTGAATACAACTCACTATACATAGGTGCAGCTTACGAATATGAATTTGTCGGTGAAGCTAACGGTATAGTATCTCACCCTGCATTTGGTAGTGCAGGTATTGCTAGTCCAAGCCTAAAAGGCTCAACAGGCATAGGAGAAATCGGATATATCTTCGAAAACGGAAGATTGAGATTTGATATAGGTGCCAAAGGCTTTGTAGGCAGACAAAGAGGTTATAGTGGAAATATAGGATTTACATTTAAATTCTAGTTTAGATTTGTAAAAGAATTTACGGTTTTATAGCCGTAAATTCTTTTTTTAAGTATTTTAGATTTATTTTCTAAGATAGTTTCTTAAATTCGCTCATTAGTTTTTCTTTTAGATTATCGCAAATTTCGGTTGAGTTTTGCAGATATTTTTCAATCACGCCGTCAATTTTGCTTAAAAAATTAAACAATTTTTCTTCCCAAACTTTTGCGTTTTTGTTTGTCGAGTGCATATTTTGGATAAAAACCAACTCTTTGCTTAAATTTGCTAATTCGCTTAAAAATTCATCTTTTTCATCGCTATTTTTAAGCTCTTCTAGCCTTAAATTCGAAATTTGCATATCGATTATATCGCAAAATTTTATGTATTTGTCGTTTTGTGGCGAGAGTTCATAAATTTCAGCTTTTGCGACGATTCGTTTGATTTCACTATGCACTATGAGCGCTACGCCTACTATTACCAAAAAAATAATTGTAAAATTAACCATTTTTTGCTCCCTTTAAATTATCTATTGAAACTATTGCTATTCCTATCCAAATAATGATAAAACTTATTATTTTGTAAAAGTCTAAATTTTCTCCATACATAAAAACTGCGATGAGAATTTGCATAGTAGGGCTTATGTATTGCATAAATCCGAGTGTCGAAAGGCTGAGTTTTTGTGCGGCAAGATTAAATGTTATAAGTGGCAAAACCGTTACGATTCCGCTAAAAATGAAAATCGGCGCAAGGTGATTTAGTCCAAATTCTGCGCTGCCGCTACCACAAAGAAAAAGCCCGTAAAGTAGCGCAAACGGAAATAAAAGCATAGTTTCGACAAAAAGCCCTTCCATTGAAGGCACTGCTAGTTTTTTCTTTAAAAGCCCGTATATCGCAAAACTTGCAGGCAAAATAATCGAAATAAAAGGCAATTTTCCAAGAGAGTAAATTTGGATAGCGATAGCGATAAAAACTAAAAAAACTGAGATTTTTCCTGCTAAATTCAGCCTTTCTTTTAAAAAAATTGCCCCCAAAAGCATAGAAAAAAGCGGATTTATAAAATATCCCAAACCACTTTCAAGTATTTGGTCTGAATTTACTGCATAAATATAAATTCCCCAGTTTGATGCGATAAAAAGCCCCGTTATAAAGAGCGTTTTGAGCGTTTTTTTGTTGTGAAAAATTTCTTGCAAATTGCGAATTCGATTTTTGTATTTGATAAAGATTAGCAAAAATACAACCGACCAAATAATGCGATGAGCCAAAACTTCAAGTGCGCTAGCGTGTTCTAACATTTTAAAATAAATAGGAAAAACGCCCCACATAACAAATGTAGAAATTCCTAAAATAAGGGCTGTTGTTTGACTATTTTTTGGCATATCTTTCGCTTTTTTTGCGTGTATTTTAAAGTTTTTTGGTTTAATAAAAGCTTATTTTTGGTAAAATAATCCGCTAAATTTAAAATTAAAAGGAAAAATATGAGCTGGGATATAAATTCGTGGCAAAATTATAATATCTTGCAGCAGCCGACTTATCCGAATTTGGAGCAGTTGCAAGGTGTAAAAGATAGATTGCAAAAATTACCGCCGCTTGTGTTTGCGGGCGAAGTGCGAAACCTTAAAAAAGAACTTGCAAGGGCAACAAAAGGCGAAGCATTTTTGCTTCAAGGTGGTGATTGTGCTGAGAGTTTTTCAAATTTTAGCGCAAACAACATAAGAGATATGTTTAAAGTTATGCTTCAAATGTCGATTGTTCTTACATTTGCAGCAGGTTGTCCTGTCGTAAAAGTTGGTCGCATAGCAGGTCAATTTGCAAAACCAAGAAGTAGCGATTTTGAAGAAGTTGGTGGCGTAAAACTACCAAGCTATCGTGGCGATATTATAAATGGCTTTGAATTTAATGAAGCTGCAAGAGTTCCTGATCCAAATCGTATGATAGAAGCTTATCATCAAAGTGCTTCTACGCTAAACTTGCTAAGAGCCTTTTCAAGGGGCGGTTTGGCAAATTTACACGAAGTGCATAAATGGAATTTGGGTTTTCTTAAAAAGGGCGATTTGCAAGATAAATTTAACGAACTTAGCGATGAAATTTCGCGAACGCTTAAATTTATGGAAGCATGTGGCGTAAATACCGATAACTCGCCAAGTCTAAGCGAAACCGTGCTTTATACTTCGCACGAAGCTTTGCTTTTGCATTACGAAGAGTGTCTAACTCGCATAGATAGCTTAACAGGAGATCCTTATGATTGTTCTGCTCATATGGTGTGGATAGGCGAACGCACTCGTGGCGTTAATGATGCCCATGTGCATTATATGAGCGGGATTAAAAATCCTATCGGCGTAAAAGTCGGTCCAAAAATCGAAAGCGACGAGATTTTGCGTCTAGCAGATGCGTTAAATCCAAACAACGAAGCAGGGCGATTAAATGTGATAATTCGCATGGGAGCCGATATTATCGGCGAAAAGTTGCCACAAATTTTGCGAAATCTTAAAAAAGAGGGCAGGGAAATTTTATATAGTATCGATCCTATGCATGGTAATACTGTAAAAACTTCAAATAACTATAAAACCCGCGAATTTGATAAAGTTTTAAGCGAAGTTAAGAGCTTTTTTGAAATTCATAAAGCCGAAGGTACCATTGCAGGTGGAATTCACCTTGAAATGACAGGTCAAGATGTAACAGAATGCATAGGCGGGGCGTTTAATGTAACCGAAAAAACGCTAGAAGAACGCTACGAAACGCAGTGCGATCCACGCTTAAATGCAGATCAAGCGCTTGAACTAGCATTTTTGATAGCAGATAACCTAAAAGATAGAAATAAATGAGATTTGTTACATTTAGGGATTTAAATCCAAAGCAAACGCTTATTGAAACAGATAGCGACGGCATAGGCGGACTGAATTTAGGAAAGCTGGAATTTGAAATTCCAAATGAAAAGTTGGGCGTTTTAGGAAAAGACGAGAGCATTTTTGAATTTGGCGAATTTGGTTTAGAATTTGCCGATATGAACGATTTTATCATAAATAAAACCGAAAAAGATTTGCAAATTTTGCATGAAATTTCGCAAAAAACAGGCGGAAAAAACAGGACAGAAGTGCAAATTCTCGCCCCTATTATCACGCCACGCCAAGACATAATTTGTTTGGGCATAAATTATATGGAACACGCAGAAGAAAGCTATAAATTTAAAAATATTAAATTTGACGGCAAACGCGAATTTGCCGTGTATTTTTCAAAGCGAGTAAATGAAGCTATCGGGGACGGCGCGTTTATAGACGGGCATTTTGATGTAACCGAAAAGCTTGATTATGAGTGCGAACTAGCCGTCATCATCGGCAAAGATGCAAAAAATGTTAGCATGGAAAACGCCAAAGACTACATTTTTGGCTATACGATTTTAAACGATATTAGCGCAAGAGATTTGCAAAATCGCCACAAGCAGTTTTATTTTGGCAAAAGTTTAGACGGCTTTACGGCAATGGGACCGCATATCATTACAAGTGATGAAATCGATAGCTCAAATTTGGATATAAAATGCTTTATAAACGGCGAACTAAGGCAAAATTCAAACACTTCAAAGATGATTTTTAATGAGCATTTTGTAATTGCTGAGCTAAGTAGTGCAATGACTTTAAAAGCAGGAACAATCATATCTATGGGAACGCCAAGCGGTGTCGGTATGGGTTTTGAACCGCCAAAATTCCTAAAAAGCGGCGATGAAGTGCTTTGTGAAATCGAAAAAATCGGAACTTTAAAAAATATCGTAAAATAATAAGGATCAAATTTGCTCTTTAACAGCCCGGTTTTTATCTTTGCTTTTTTGCCGATAACATTTTTTGTATATTTTTGGCTTAATCACAAAAGATTAAGCGAAGCAGCAAAAGCATTTTTGGTTGTTGCAAGTTTATTTTTTTACAGCTGGTGGAACCCTGCTTATTTGCCACTCATTTTAGTTTCTATGGTTTTTAATTTCACGATTGGCTCGTATTTATCACGAAATTTTGGCAACACAAATATTTAAAAAAACAAATCTCGCCAAAAGCGCTTCTTATCATCGGAATTTGTGGAAATGTTGCACTTTTGGGCTATTTTAAATATGCTGATTTTTTCATACTAAATGCAAATTTTATCTTTGGCAGTGAATTTGAGTTTTTAAAACTCACTTTGCCACTGGCGATTTCATTTTTCACATTTCAACAAATCGCCTATCTAGTCGATAGCTACAAAGGCGAAACGAAAGAGTATGATTTTTTATCTTACGCTCTGTTTGTGTCGTTTTTTCCGCAACTCATCGCAGGTCCCATCGTTCATCATAAGGAAATGATGCCGCAGTTTGCCAAACTCAAAAATAAGGTAAAAAACCATGGTAACATTTTACTAGGGCTTTTTATCTTTTCAATGGGGCTTTTTAAAAAGGTCGTCATCGCCGATACATTTGCCGTTTATGCCACACAGGGTTTTGATAAAATGGAAGTTTTAGAGTTTTTTACGGCGTGGCAGACTTCGCTATCTTATACTTTTCAGTTATATTTTGATTTTAGTGGATACTGCGATATGGCGATAGGTGCTGCACTACTCTTTAACATACGACTTCCTATAAATTTCAACTCACCTTATAAAGCTTGTGATATACAGGACTTTTGGCGTAGGTGGCATATCACTTTGGGGCGATTTTTGCGTGATTATATCTATATCCCGCTTGGTGGAAATAGGGGGGGGCTAACTCGGACCTGCTTAAATTTATTTGCTACTTTTTTAATCGGCGGAATTTGGCACGGAGCTGGTTGGACATTTATATTTTGGGGCTTTTTGCACGGCATAGCACTGGTAATCCACCGCCTTTGGTTGCTTACAAAAATCAAACTACCAAAAATTTTAGCTTGGATAATCACATTTAATTTTGTAAATTTCGCTTGGGTATTTTTTAGAGCAAATTCATTTGAAGATGCCCTAAAAGTGCTAAAAGGTATGGTTGGGGTAAATGGAGTAAAATTTGATAAAATCTTAAATTTAACAGACAAGGCGATAAATTTAAATTTATCTTTTTTAGCTCTTTATCTTATTTTAGCTTTTGTTTTAGTGCTTTGTTTCAAAAATTCACTTCAAATTTTAGAAAATAAACCAAAAATTTCTAACACAATATATTTTGCTATTATATTTTTAATCGCTCTTTTATCTATGAGTATCAGCAAATATAGCGAATTTATATATTTTAATTTTTAAGGATAAAAATGCAAAGTAAAAAATTTGTTTTTATATTTTTTGGTTTTTCGTTTTTTATGATTTTTGCATTTTTATTCATTATTTGGTATCGCGATCCACTTCATTTGTATCACAAGCCGTATTTTTGCAAAAACGAAATTTGGGGTAACATGCGATTAGCAAGTGCAGGACTAATCAAACACTATGATTTCGATAGCTTGATTTTTGGCACTTCTATGCTAGAAAACAGTTCCGCCACAGAAGCAAACGCAAATTTGGGCGGGAAATTTATGAATTTATCGCTTTCATCAAGTGATTTTTATGAAAGGGCATTAATTTTGGATTTTGCGTTTAAACATAAAAATTTGAAAAAAATTATCTACTCGCTAGATACAAATAAATTTTTAGAACAGCGAAAAGGCGATTCAAACTACGCGCTTAGTGAATTTAAATTTTTATATGACAAAAATCCATTTAATGACATTAAGGTTTATTTTACAGATGAATTTTTAAAGAAAATTTTTAAATTTGGCAAAAAGTATCAATGCAAAAATAGTAATTTTGACAGACCAAAAGCTTGGTTTAAAAGTAAAAATCATAGCGTCAGGTTTGGGGGTTTTGAAAATTGGTTAAAATACAAAGACAACTGGCAAATAAAGTATAGTTTCAAAG
>JAFUFY010000073.1 GCA_017469645.1 Campylobacter sp.
AAAAAAAAATTTTCAATTTTAAAACTTTGTTTTTTAAGCTTGAAAGTTTAAGAAAGTTCTATTTTAATATAAAATTCAGCTAAAAAGCGAAATTTATGGCAAAAAAATGTAAAAATTTATCCTAAATTTAGAATATTTTCAGCTTTAAACTTAAAAAATAAAAAAACAAAAAAAATTTAAGTTTCAATTTATGTTTTTAGATTGCCATATTTAGCAAAAAAAAATCATATAATTTCATTAGAAAGATGAAAATCTTAAATCTTTAATGTCAGGAGGAAAACATGGCAACAAGAAAAGAACACGATTTTATCGGCGAATTAGAAATCGACGATAGCTTGTATTATGGTGTGCAAACTTTTAGGGCGGTTGAAAATTTTAATATCAGCCACGAAAAACTAAAAGATTTTCCGGGTTTTGTAAAAGCCCTAGCGCAAGTTAAAAAAGCAGCAGCATTGGCAAACGGCGAATTGGGACTTTTAGATAAGGAAATTCAAGAAGCCATTTGTTGGGGTTGCGATCAAATCATTTCCGGTAAATTTATAGATCAATTTGTAGTAGATATGATACAAGGGGGAGCTGGAACTAGCACGAATATGAACGCAAACGAAGTTATCGCAAATTTGGCACTTGAACACATGGGGCACAAAAAAGGCGAGTATAAATACTGCCACCCAAATGATCATGTAAATTTAGGACAAAGCACAAATGACGCTTATCCGACGGCGCTAAGAGTGGCTATTTATGAAAGACTTTGCGAGCTAACCGATGCTATGCGATTTTTGGTTGAGTGTTTTAATAAAAAGGCTCACGAATTTAGAAATATCATCAAAATGGGACGAACCGAAATGCAAGATGCCGTTCCTATGACTTTGGGGCAAGAATTTAAAACTTATGCCGTAATGCTTGGCGAAGACATCGAGCGAGTTATGGAAGCAAGAAATTTGGTGCGAGAGATGAATTTAGGCGGAACTGCGATCGGAACAGGTATAAATTCGCACCCTGAATATCCAAAATTAGTCGAAGCAAAATTGCAAGAAGTTACAGGCAGACCTTTTATAAAAGCAGGAAATTTAATCGAAGCTACGCAAGATACCGGTGCATATGTTCAAATTTCAGGCGTTTTAAAAAGAGTTGCTACAAAACTTGGCAAAATTTGTGCCGATTTAAGACTTCTTTCAAGCGGTCCAAGATGCGGATTTAATGAGATAAATTTACCAAAAATGCAACCGGGAAGCTCGATAATGCCGGGCAAAGTAAATCCTGTTATCCCAGAAGTCGTTAGTGAAGTTTGCTATGAAGTTATCGGAAACGATGTTACTATTTCACTAGCCGCAGAAGGCGGTCAATTGCAACTAAACGCATTTGAGCCGATTATCGCTTATGATTTGTTTAACTCAATTGCTATGCTACGAAAAGCAATGCGAACAATGGGTGAAAAATGTATTCTTGGGATTACAGCAAATGTCGAAGTTTGTAAAAACTATGTTTATAACTCTATCGGAATCGTTACTGCATTTAACCCATATATCGGTTATGAAAATAGTGCTAGTATCGCAAAAGAAGCATTAAATACAGGAAAAAGTGTTTCAGAGATCGCTATTGAGCGTGGATTATTAACAAAAGAGCAAATCGAAGATATTTTGCGTCCTGATAATTTGTTAAATCCGCATATGACGGCAGAAGACAAAGATAAATTTAAAGGTAAAAAATAAAGTAATAAAATGGGGAAAGTAAAATTTCCCCTAAAAATATAAAAAAGGATAAAAGGATTTCAGATGGACATTATGTTGATTTTACAGTTAATCGTCCTGTTGGGTGCGATTTATTTAGGCGTTCGTCTAGGCGGTATGGGCGTAGGTTACGCAGGTGGTTTAGGTTTGATTATTTTAACTGTGCTTTTAGGCATGGAAACCAAAATGACCTATATACCACTAGATGTTATTTTGATCATAGCGTCAGTTATTTCTGCCATTACGGCAATGCAGGTTGCAGGGGGACTTGATTATCTCGTTTCCATTGCGGAGAAAATTTTGCGAAATAATCCAAAATATATAAATTATTTAGCTCCTGTTGTTACATATTTGCTAACTATTTTTGCAGGTACAGGACATACTGCATTTTCTATGATTCCTGTTATCACAGAAGTTGCAAAAGAGCAAAACATTAAACCTTCTGCTCCGCTTGCGCTTTCTGTTGTTTCAAGTCAAGTAGCTATCACTGCTTCTCCTATTTCAGCTGCATTTGTTGCTATGACAGGTGTTTGTGAGCCTTTGGGTGTTAGTTATCCAAAATTATTACTAATTTGTATCTCTACCACATTTGTAGCTATGATAATCACAGCTTTTATAGTAAATAAACTTTATGATCTTGATCTTTCAAAAGATCCTATCTACCAAGAAAGATTAGCAAAAGGTCTTGTTAAAGCAAACAAAGGTATGCAAGAAAAAGAGATTAAACCTTACGCAAAAAGATCGGTTGCTATTTTTGCAATCGGCGTTTTGGTTGTAGTTTTCTATGCTTTGGCTATTTCAGGAAGTGTCGGACTTATAAAAGAACCGCCATTGACAAGAGACTTGGGAATTATTTCTTGTATGCTAACAGTCGGTTTTGCTTTTGTTGTATTGTGTAAAGCAGATACAAGCAAACTTCTAAGCACAAGCACTTTCCAAAGCGGTATGCAGGCTGTTATCTGCGTTGTCGGTATTGCTTGGTTGGGAACGACATTTGTAAATGGACACCTTGACGGAATCAAAGAGGTGGCAAAAGATATAGTTATTCAATATCCGTTTATTCTTGCTGTTGCGCTATATTTTCTAAGTTGTTTGTTATATTCACAAGCTGCTACAACAAAGGTTATGATGCCGGCAATCGCTGCTGCTCTTGGCATGACAAGTCCGGAAAATGCAGGACAAGTTTGGATTTTGGTTGCTTCATTTGCTGCTGTTTCAGGCTTATTTGTGCTTCCTACATATCCGACTACGCTAGGAGCTATCGCTATGGACGATACAGGTACTACAAGAGTAGGAAAATATATTTTCAACCACTCTTTCTTTGTCCCTGGAACTATAATGGTAGCCATTTCTGTTGCGCTAGGTTTCATTGTAGCACCTGCGCTAATATAAACCCAAATTTGCAAGGAAATTAATTTTTCCTTGCAAGTTATTTTGTTCTTTAAATTTAGTGAAAAAATTGTAAAATTGTTTAGTCCATTTAACTTAAAGGAGCTAGTATGTCGGAAAATACTAAACAAGAAGTCGTAAAAAAAGGCGGAATTTTATCTTTTTATTTCAATTCTAGTTTGCTGTGGCGTATTATGATTGCCCTTGTTTTAGGCTCGGTACTTGGTATGCTCATACCTAAAACCGATGGACTTATTAACTTTTTGACTCCATTTGGTGATTTGTTTGTGCGAATGCTTAAAATGATTATGGTGCCGATTATAGTATGTTCGCTTATCGTCGGTACAAGTAGCATTTCTCCTGCGAATTTAGGACGCGTGGGTATAAAAGCGATTATTTTTTATGCAATTACCACGCTATTTGCTATTGTTATCGGATTGGCTTGTGCTTTTGTTTTTAGTCCGGGAAGTGGTTTAGATCTAAGCGATGCGTCAAAAGCTGTCGAAAAGGCAGCAAATGCGCCAAAGCTATCGCAAATTTTGCTAAATATCATACCTACAAACCCTTTTGAATCTATCGCAAAAGGCGATATTTTGCCAATCATTGCGTTTTGTTTATTTTTTGGTATAGGTCTTGCGTTTTGTCGCGATAGCGATGATGAACGCATAAAAAATTCAGCAAATACCGTTTTTAATTTTTTCGACGGTATGAGCGAAATTATGTTTAAAGTTATTCGTTGGGTTATGCAATATGCTCCTATCGGTGTTTTTGCACTAATGTTTGTTGTTTTTAACAAAGCAGGAGTGGCTGCATTTGGTTCATTGGCTACTACTACGATTGCGCTATATGTTGGATTAGCGCTTCAAGTTTTTGTGGTTTATTGCGGAATTTGTTTGCTTTTAGGATTAAGTCCTGTAAAATTCCTTAAAAAAGTGCGAGAGCCGATGGTTACTGCATTTGTAACTAGAAGTTCAAACGGAACTTTGCCGATTACTATGAAAACGGCAGACCAAGAAATGGGAATTCCAAAAGGAATTTACGGCTTTGTTTTGCCTGTTGGTGCAACCGTAAATATGAACGGCACAACTGTATATCTTGGTGTCTGCACGCTTTTTATCGCCAATGCTTGTGGTATAGATCTAGATAGTAGTGCTTA
Source organism: Campylobacter sp. (assembly GCA_017469645.1). Lineage (GTDB taxonomy): Bacteria > Campylobacterota > Campylobacteria > Campylobacterales > Campylobacteraceae > Campylobacter_B. The sequence continues at coordinate 4,276 of JAFUFY010000073.1, forward strand.
TTTTACTATCATTCTAACTTCTATGTTGGCTGCTATTGGCACGGCTGGGGTTCCGGGAGCCGGAGCATTAATGCTTCTTTTGGTTTTAGAATCAATAGGTGTTCAAGTTAGCGGAAATGTCGCTATCGCTTACGGTATGATTTTAGGAATTGACGCTATTTTGGATATGGGTAGAACTTCTATGAATGTAACCGGTGATGTTGTAGCTTCGCTATATGTGGCAAAAACAGAAAACGAATTAGACATGGAAAAATGGAAAGATTGAGAAGGAAATTTTAATGAAAAGAGTTGGTATTATCGGTGGCATGGGGCCTTTGGCAACAGCTGATTTATATATGAAAATCATAAGCCAAACTCCTGCAAAGTGCGATCAAGAGCATATTCCGCTCTTGATCGATAGCTATCCGCAAATCGAAGATCGCACCGCATTTATTTTAGGCAAAGGAGAAAATCCTTTGCCTAGACTTGTTGAGAGTGCAAATCGTTTAAAAAGCGCAGGTTGTGAAGCTGTTTGTATGCCGTGCAATACGGCACATTTTTTTGCCGAAGATGTTAAAAAACAAACGGGAGTAAAAATTTTACATATCGCAGAAATTACAGTTGAAGCGATATTGCGTGATTTTAGCGATGCGAAAAATATCGCTATTTTAGCGACAGACGGCACGATAAAGGCAAAAATTTATGAAAATCCGCTAAAAAATGCGAATTTAAATCCTATTTTGCCAAATTTAAAAATGCAAAATTTGCTCATGGATTGCATTTATAAAGGTGTAAAAGCCGGAAAAACTGCCGAATTTGTGAGTAAATTTGAAGAAATTTTGCAAAACACACAAGCGGATGCTTATATAGCAGGTTGCACTGAAATTCCAATCTTTTTACCGCTTATAAAATCAAACAAAGTTTTTATTGATCCTACACTAGAACTTGCAAAAGCGGTTGTTAAATTTGCAAAATCCTAAAAATTTTATTTGCAAGTGTTAAATTTGACACTTGCAAACTTTTTTATTCCCCTAAAATCGTCATTGCGCTTATACGAGAAAGCAAAAGTCTATCTTTTGCTATGTCGGGGCGATTTTTGCCGATTTCAAGCGTGGTAAGGGCTGTTTTGCCGATTAGAGCGCGACCATCATCAATCGTTCTTAGCCCCCAAATGCTGTGTAAAACCGCTACTTCGCCGTTAATTTCGCCGACATAAAGCATAATGTGTCCGTTTAAATGAAGTATGGTGCGGTATGCAATGCCCTTCGTTTTGATAAATTCTAGTTTTTCGGCGTTGCTAAATTCGCTAAGTTCGTATTTTAAACCTGCGTTACTTTGGGCTTTTGAGTTTCTAGGAAGCCAAATTCCAAAATTCGCTAAAAAATCCTTTGTCATCAAAGAACAATCTCGCAAAAACGAAGTTCCGCCCCAGCCATAACTTTGCGAGATAAGCGAATTTGTTAAAATTTGCAAATTTTCATTATTTAACTTGGCAGGAAATTTTGAAGCGTCGCTAGAATTTACAAAATATTTTTTATAGCCCGTTTTACTTAAAAATTTACCGCTAAATTTGGCGTTATTTTCGCTATCATAAGGCAAAATAGTCCCGCTTCTAGCCAAAAAAATTGTGGCATTATTTTCATCATAAATTTGCGCGTTATCTTTTAAAATAGTCAAAAAATTTGAATTTTTATAAATTTCGGCCGAATTTTCATCTAAAATTTTCAAATTTGAGCTTTGTATCCAGCCCCAAACCGTGTCATTTTGCACAAAAGCCCACTCGCCGTCTTTGCTAAAATGCGACACTAAAAGCGGATAAGCTATACTAAGAGCCGAAACCGAAGCATAATCAAACGGATAGCCTTCGCCTGCTTTTTTAGGATTTCCGTAAATCGGGGCGTTGGTTGGGAGATTGCGAAGCAAAGCGTTATTTGTCGTAATCGCAGGAAGCCAAATTTTGCCAAATTCGCTTTCATTTGCGTTAAATTTGATAGAATTTAAAAACGCTTCGTCGTAGTTTGTGCCGTGCGAATCAAATCTCGCATAAGCCTTATCTGCGTATTTTAGTCCCCAAAGTGCTTCGATTTTTAGCTTTGTAAAGGCAAGTTTATTTGTCGGTTTTTCTAAATTCCAAACGGCAAAATATTTTTCTAAAAATTTCTTGGTATCTGCGTTAAAACCGCTTTTTATTTTTGGCAAAATCGTTGCGTTTTGTTCGAATTCTAGTCTTAAAAACGGCTCGATTGGTTCGCTAAATTTGCTCGAACATGCCGTAAAAAATAGCGCAAAAAACAAAAATATCAAATATTTGATTAAATTTAATCTCAAATTTTATCCCTTTTAAAAAATTTTGGCTATAATTCTGCCAAAAATAGGATAATACTTGTTAAATTTCGTTCTTGAAAAGTTAGAAAAATCAAATCTTTTTATCACAGGTGGCGGCGGCGTCGGGAAAAGTTATATCACAAAAGATATAATCAACGCTTACAAAGGCGCAAAAAAGCCCGTTGTCGTGCTTGGAAGCACAGGCATAAGCGCAGTTGAAATCGGCGGCGTAACGCTTCATAGTTTTTTTAAACTTGGAATTTGCAAAAACGCAGACGAACTAAAACAGCTGGATAAAAAGCAAAAAGATAAAATTTCAGAGCTTAAAAAAATCCTAAAAACCGCAAAACTCATAGTAATCGATGAAATTTCGATGATAAGTGCCGAAGTTTTTGATCTTGTTTATTATCGTTTAATAAATAGCGAATTTAGCGGAAAAGTGCTTGTCGTGGGTGATTTTTATCAGCTTCCCCCGGTGCAAAAAAAAGATGAAACGCAAAAACCGCAAAACTCGCTATTTTCGGGCTTTTACGCGTTTTCGTCTTACGGCTGGGCGCAGTTAAATTTCGCTTATATCGAAATGATAGGCTCAAAGCGAACGCAAGATGAAAATTTATATAAAATGCTTTCAAATTTGCGTGTTGGCGTGGTAAATGATGAAATGATTGATTTTTTAAAATCTCATTTGATAGATTTTAGCGGAGCAAAATCAAGTTCGACAATGATTTTTGGGCGAAATAGGGAAGCTGACGAGCTTAACGCACTTCGCTTAAATGCGATAAATTCGCCGTTAGTGGCGGCAGATGGATACTATGAAATTTATGATTTTGCACTAAATGATGAAAAAATCGCAAAATGGATAAAAAGTCTAAGCGTGAGTGAAAATTTGCGTCTAAAAGTCGGTGCGAAGGTGATTTTTACGACAAATCGCTGGGGAGAGTTTTATAACGGCGAACAAGGAATCATCGAAGAATTCAAAGAAAAAGATGGAAAACTTGGTAGTATCGTCGTAGCAAAACTTGACGGAAAAATTGTCGAAGTGGAACGCCAAAGCTATGATTTGAGCGAATTTATGCGAATAGATGATGAGATAAAAGAGATTGTTTTAGCAAGTTATTATCAATTTCCCATAAAATTAGCCTACGCAATCACAATTCACAAATCGCAAGGTATGAGTATAAGAAATTTAGTTTGCGATATAAATAACATTTTTGCAAACGGACAGCTTTATGTGGCACTTTCTCGCGCAGTAAGCGGAGAAAATTTAGGCATTATTTATTCACGCGGAGGAAATTTAGAAAATTATATTCGTCGTATCGTTAAAATCGATGATGAGATAAGAAAATTTTACCAAAATGAGCCATTTATTTATATCGAAAATCAAAAAATAGAGTAAATTTGGCTAAATTTTGTGCAAAAATCAAATATTTTTAAATTTTGTTTTACTATAATTACAAAAATATTAAATTTTTAAAGGATTTTGTATGCTAAAAGATGAAGTTTCAGATATTGAAATTTGGAACCGATTGTCTCGAAATTACGGCTTTGCGATTAGGAATTCGGGACGGGGTTGTGGTGTTTTGTTTGGATTTTTAGCTGTTATTTATATCGTTTTTGCTCTTACTGCACTAAATTTATTTAACAACGCCGCACAAAGCGGAAATATGATAAAATCCTTAACTCACGGCTATATTTTGTTGTTTTTGCTACTTTCATTTTTAGGAATCGTTTTTTCTTTGCTTTGGATTAAAGCGAGCAAGGCTGCTAAAAATAGAATTAAAGCGGCAAAAATTCAGCTTATGCTTTACGAGATTGATAAATTTTGTGATTTAGAGTATATAAATAACGATTCGTATGTCGATTATTTGGTTGAATTTATGGGAGAAAATGACGCTATAAACAAATTAGCGCAAATTTGCGAATTTGCAGAAGAGATTAAAGGTTATAAAAATCGAAAAATCACAAAAGCCGAGCAAAAAAAGATAGAAGAAAATTATTTTAAATTTTTAGGCGATAAGGCTACTTTGGCAAATCCTGCGCTTTTAGAAGGCGATTGTAAATTCGAACCAAGTTGCGCAAATATTTCGATAGGCTATGCGAATTTGATATTTTTTATAGTTTGTTTTGTGGGTTGTTTGGCGGTATTTGCTCCGCTTTGTAAGATGATTATGGGGCATTTTTAGTAATTTGTTTTATCTTGTCGGATCAATATGTGCCGAATTTGTGAATTTTTCGCAAATTCGGCTTTTTGTTTATTGTAATGTGCTGTTTTTTAATTTACGCAGAATTTAGGAATTTATGGATATTTTAACTATTACTGATTATATCGGTATCGCTTCTGCTGCACTAAGCGGATTTTTATTTGGTGTGCGAAAAAGCTGTGATTGGCTTGGGCTTTTTATCGCAGCATTTTTGACCGCACTTGGCGGCGGTATCATCAGAGATGTCCTTGTAGGACGCGAAATTTACTCATTTTCAAACTATTTGCCCGTTATCATCGTTATTTTTATGATGATTTTGGCAGTTGTGCTAAATTTACATAAAAAACAGGATATTGAAGATAAATTCTTTTTTATTTTTACCGATGCTATCGGCATTGTAAGCTTTTCGCTGGTTGGCACAATGGTAACGATAAATCACGACTACAATGTCTTTGGCGTGGTATTAATCGCCTTTGCAAACGGCGTAGGCGGTGGAATACTGCGTGATGTTTTGTTAAACGAAGTTCCGTGGCTACTTCGCACGGGGCTTTACGGCACCATTAGTATGGGCGTAGGATTAGCTTATTTTTGCCTATATAAACTTGGTTTTGCAAATGTTTTTAGCGTTATCGCGTTACTTATTTTGGGCGTTACGATTAGAGTGTTTGCATATTACAGATCTTGGAATTTACCGAAAGTGGGGTATGAAAAATGAATTTTTTAATGGATAATTACGGCAGAGTTGATGTGGGTTTTGTCAAAGGAAGCGGGGCAGTTTTGCTTGATGATAAACGCAAAAAATATATCGATTTTGGTTCAGGAATCGGCGTTTGCTCTCTTGGTCATGCAAATAAAAAACTTGCGAAAGTCATTTCAAAACAAGCTAGAACTTTGCTTCACACTTCAAATATCTATAAAATCGCACCACAAGAGGGGCTTGCTAAAAAAATGAGTGAATTTTTAGGTTTTGAAACTTATGCGTTTTTTTGCAACTCAGGTGCCGAAGCCAACGAAGCAGCAATCAAAATGGCGCGAAAATACGGCACAACCAAATTTGAAAAGAAAAAATATGAAATTTTAACTTTGAAAAATTCATTTCACGGTCGCACGATAGCTACTTTGTGCGCCACAGGACAGGATAAATTTCACCCTGAAATTTTTGCCCCTTATATCGACGGATTTAAATTTTTTGACAGAATTGATGAAATCATCGAAAATATCGGCGAAAACACTGTTGCCGTGATGATAGAGCTAGTTCAAGGCGAAGGCGGAATAATGCCTTTGGATAAAGAAAAAGTGCAAAAATTAGCAAAAATTTTGCAAGAGAAAAAACTGCTTTTAATCACCGATGAAGTTCAGTGTGGTGTGTTTCGCACGGGTGAGTTTGTAACTAGCAAAATTTATGGCATAAAGCCAGATATTATCACATTTGCAAAAGGTTTAGCAGGTGGCGTTCCAATAGGTGCGGCATTAGCAAAAGAAAATATTTTCTCTCCCGGCGAACACGGAAGCACTTTTGGCGGAAATTTTTTATCCACCACTACTGCACTTGCTACGCTAAACGAGCTTGGAAAGCTCAAAGTTACGGGCAAACTTGACGGCACTATTAAAATTTTTAGAAAAAAATTAGATAAAATCGTCAGCGATAACCCTGAAATTTTTGAAAAAAGGGTTGGTCTTGGGCTTATGCAAGGGCTAGTTTTAAAAGATGAAAAAAATCTTGGCATTATCTTTGATAAAGCCCTAAAAAACGGACTTTTGGTGCTAAAATCTGGCAAAAATACTTTGCGATTTTTACCGCCGCTAAATATCACAAAAGCCGAAATCAAAGAAGGTTTTGAGCGTTTAAAGGCTGTGCTTAAAGAAATTTAATCAAATTTAAAAGGGCGAAAATGAAAGTGTTTATCGATTGTGGTTGTTTGATGTTGCAAAAATCACTAGAAATGTTTTTGAGCGAATTTATCGCTAGTTACGATGAATGCGATATGGTAATCAGCGACGAAGAAAAAGATACGCCAAAACCGCTTTTTTTAGTCGGCGATGAAAACGGTGATTTAAAAATGCCTTTTAATAAAGATATTTTGGTAGAAAAATTGCTTGAATACGATAGAATTATCAAATTTAATGCAAATTTAAGCCAAAATGAAGAGTTTCAAAAATTGCAAATGGCGACAAATTCGCAAAATTCATCAAATTTGACAGATTTATCAAATTCTCAAAATTCGCTAGAAGATAGAATTTCTGATTTAATTGATAATTTTAAAGATGAGTTAATAAAAATCATCAAAGAGAGCAAAAATTAATGCCAAAGCCCATTTTTACGGCTATTTCAAGCGGAATTTACAAAGGCAAAAAGCTAAATTTGCCTAGCCTAGCGACAACTAGAAGCACAAAAAGCATAGTCAAAGGAAGCGTTTTTGATAGCTTACGCACGGAGTTATATGGGAAAATTTTTATCGAGTGCTTTGGCGGAAGTGGCGTTATGGCGCTTGAAGCTCTAAGTAACGGCGCAAAAAGTGTTTATGCAGTTGAACTTGATAAAAAAGCTTACGAAATCACAAAGTCAAATTTTGCTTCTTTGGGTGTAGCTGAATTTGCCCTGCACGGCGATTGCTTTGCAAAAGTTCCGCAAATTTTGGCAAGTTTAGATGAAAATTCTAGTGTGATTTTATATATAGATCCGCCGTTTGAAATTCGAGACGGATTTGAGTTGATTTATCAAAAAGTTATCAAATTTATCGAAGAAATTTCTAAATTTGAGTTTGTTTATTTAATCTGCCTAGAATACCAAAGTAGCGTTAAATTTGACGAATTTATCGGCGAGTTTTGCCTTAAAAAATCACGCAAATTTGGTGCTACGACAATCAGTTTTTTTGTGAGAAAAAATGGATAAATTTACAAATTTAAAAGAGCTTTTGGATTTTCATGCAAATTTGAAAAATTGCGATGAAAATTTATTTGCAAAAGCCGATCCCTTGCAAGTCGCAAAGCTCCATAATGACGACATTATCGCACTTATTTGTGCGCTTTTTGCTTACGGAAATGCAAATTTAATTTTAAAATTTCTAAATTCGTTAGATTTTTCGCTTTTAAATGCCAGTGAAAGCACGATAAAAAAAGAGCTAAAAAACCATAAATATCGCTTTCAAAATTCGCAAGATGTGGCTGAAATTTTTATCACTTTAAGACGACTAAAAAATGAAATTTCTATCCAAGAGTGCGTTTTAAAAGGACTTTCGCAAAAAGGCGAGATAATAGATGGCATAAATTTGCTAATTTCGCAAATTTACAAATTAAATTCATATAAAAGCTCTGGCTACGAGTTTTTTTTCGGTCGAAATTTTACAGATAAGCCCGTCTCGCCGTATAAACGATACAATCTTTTTTTGCGTTGGGCAGTACGAAAAAGCGACATTGATTTGGGTTTTTATGAAAAAATTAGTCAGAGAGATTTGCTTATTCCCCTTGATGTGCATACGCACCGAGTTTCGCTAAATTTGGGGCTAATAGAGCGAAAAAGTTATGATTTTGAAGCGGTAAATTTGCTAACAAAAGCTTTGCGTAAATTTGATAAAAACGATCCGATAAAATATGATTTTGCGCTTTATCGTTTGGGTCAAAGTGGCGAATTTAAGGATATAAAAGTGTAAAATTTGCAAATTTAGTTGCAAATTTTTATTTAAATTTGAAAGAGAAAAAATGGAATTTGAAATTTGGCATTTTGTGGTTGCCTTTTTGGCTGCGTTTTTTGCGGGCTTTGTTGATGCGATTGCAGGTGGCGGTGGCATGATAGCACTTCCTGCGCTCCTTGCTATCGGTGTTCCGCCACATGCCGCACTAGCTACAAACAAATTTCAAGGCACTTTTGGTAGTTTTACGGCTGCTGCAAATTTCGCATTTAAAGGCTATGTGGATTTTAAAGAAATAGCTCTTGGCATTGTTTTTACGCTACTTGGAGCGATTTTAGGCACATTTGTTGTGCTTTTGATAGATTCAAAATTTTTAAATTACATAATCCCGTTTTTGCTTTTAGCACTTTTGGTTTATATGATTTTTTCGCCGAATTTAGGCGAAGAAGAGCGAAACGCAAAGATGAACGCCAGAGCTTTTTATATCATTTTTGGCTTTTTGCTTGGGTTTTATGACGGCTTTTTTGGTCCGGGAGCTGGGTCGTTTTGGACACTTGCACTTGTTGGAGTTTTGGGGCTTTATATGAAAAAAGCAGTTGCTCACACAAAAGTTTTAAATTTTACTTCAAACATTGTTTCTTTGATAGTTTTTATCATCGGCGGTCAAATTTTGTGGTTGCTTGGTGGTGTCATGGCAGTAGGGCAGGTGCTTGGCGGATACTTTGGCTCAAATATGGTTATGAAAAAAGATGTCAAATTCGTGCGAAAAATTCTATTTTTCGTTGTCGCTGTTACGATTTTAAAAATTTTGTATGGGTTGTTTGTAGATTGATAAATTTGCCTAAATTTGGTTTAATTTTTTAAATTTTTAAATGAAATTTAATCAAATAAAAGATAAAATAACAGCTGAATTTTTTACTTTTAAAGGCTTCATAATATTTTTAATAGATATATTTATGGTTACAGGTCCATCTTTAGGTTATTTTTTACAATCTCTTAAATTTAAAAAAACGAAATCATCAAAAGGCTTTTCGAAATCGATATGCTTAATTATTTATATGTCGCAAATATTAAGGGTGTTTTTTTGGATAGGAAAACCTTTTAAGATAACTTTATTATATCAATCTTTCCTAATAATTATTTTTCAAGTATATCTAATATATTTATGGATAAAATATCATGATACTGAATCAAATAAAGATAGAAAAAATTTGAATGATATAAAACCCAAAGATGATAAAGAAATAATTGAATATATTATTGATTGGTCTGACACAATAAGTCCAAATAAAATATGGAATTGGTCAAGTGTAATAGAATATTATAAATTTATGTTTCTTGTTATTATAATATTACTTTTAATATGTGGAGTAATTGGTATTCATGATAAAGTATTAGTAAACGTAATAGGAACAATAAGTGTTGTATCGGAAGCAAGCACATTAATACCTCAAATAATTGTAAGTTGTCGAAAAAAGAATGCAAGTAATTTATCTATGTCGATGGTTGCTTTATGGTTTTTTGGAGATACATGCAAATTTATATATAATATTATTTATAAAACCCCGATCCAAATGATAGCATCAGGTGGATTTCAAATATTCCTTGATTTTTTTAGTTTAATGCAAATTATATGCTATAATGATAATGCTCATTATAAAAGTACGGAAGAAACAAATATGACAACAACTATCGAGACAAAAAGTGCAAAAGTAGAAAAAATTAATC
>JAFUFY010000074.1 GCA_017469645.1 Campylobacter sp.
AATAACTATTTTTTTTTACACAAAAGGATACATAAAAAATTCTATGTATCCTAACCTTTTTTACTCTTTGCCTAAATTTTCTAAATAGTCGCTATACCACTGCATTAACTCGTTTTTTTCGTTAAGTCGTTCGCTTCTGTTATAAACGGCTCGGACATTTTTTCGCTCTTTGTGGTCGATACAAAGCTCAATCACTTCATAGTTTAAGCCGTGTTCTTTGGTATGCTCGTTACAAATGGTCGAAAATGTGCTTCTAAGTCCGTGAAAGTGCATTTCATAGCCAAAGCCTAAACTTTTAACGGCTAAATTTAAAGCGTTCTCGCTTAAAGGTTTATCGCTATTTTTTGGAGTGATAAAAACAAAAGGCGAATTTATCCCAAATTTGCTATTATATTTTTTCACTTCGTCTAAAATATCCATAGCTTGCGAACTCAAAGGCAAAATAAATTCTTGCTTTAATTTCATTTCATTAGCCGGTATGGTTAAAATTTTTTTGTTGAAATCTACATAATCCCACTGCAAAAGGCGAACATTTGCATTTCTCAAAGCCGTGTGAAGTCCAAATAACAAAGCCTGTTTTGTATGAAAAAATATAAAATTTGCGTTTTTAACTGCTTTTAGAAAATCTTTTATGCGTGTTTCGTCTGTTATCGCCTTGCGTGGTGTTGGCTCTGGTAGGGCTTTGAAAGTTTTGTTAAATTTAACTCCATAAAGTGGTGAAATTTGGATATAGCCTTTGCTAACTGCTAAATCCATAACTCCGTTTAAAATCGAAAAGCATTTATAAGAAGTGTTTAGCCCCTTGCCGTCAATTTCTGCTTTGGCTTGGATTTTTTCTATAACTTGGATTAAATCAAAGCGAGTAAGTTCGTCTATTTTGTGGTCTTTGATATAAGGGTAAATGTGCGTGTTTAGTCTGCTTATATCTTTTGCTAGTGTGCTTTTTGCCTTTTGGCTTATATCTAGCCATTGATTAGCTACTTCGCTAAATGTAAGGGCTTTTTCCTTTTCGCTTTTTATCGTTTCGCCCCTATCCCTTGCGATTTGATACTCTCTTGCTTTTAGCCTTGCTTCGTTTAGGCTAATGCTTGGATATTTGCCTATTGTAATTTTTTTAACGGCTTCGCCTATACGATAGCTATATAAAAAGGTTTTTGTTGTTTTTGTCGTGTCTTTGTCGCTTTGTCTAATTCTGCAATATAAATTTTCTGTCTTTTTGTCTTTTAAATCTATTTGCTTTTTGCCTTGTGGTAACTTATAATTTTTTAGTTGGCTGTCGGTTTCGTATGTATTCATAGCAAAGCCCCTTAAAATCGTTTTTACGAACAAAAGCACCATAAAAATTTTGTGGTGATTTTATGGTGTTATTTGTGTAGCTTTTTTTGTGAAAATCAGTGATTTTCCTTGAAAATGATTTTAATCAAAATATGCTTTAAACTCTCTTAAAATGGTGCTTTGTGAAGTCTTGTGAAAGTCGTTAAAAAGAGTAAGTGGTGGTTAGAGGCAGAATCGAACTGCCGACACGCAGATTTTCAGTCTGCTGCTCTACCGACTGAGCTATCCAACCACGAAAAAGAAAAATTATTATATTCAAAGAGTGCTTAAAAAAGATTTAAATTTGATAAATTTAAATCTTTTTTGTAAAATTCCGCCCAGCTAAATTCAAAAGCCAAGCGGAATTTATACGCCAAGTTAGCCTTTATTTGCCAGAAAATGTCAAATCCACGCTAAGTCTGGCAGATGCATTGTCCCCGGCTAAAACAAATCTATCAAGATTATTTTTGGCAATGTCTTCTTCTTCGATTTGTTCGCTTATGTAAGAGTGCAAGAAAATCTCAGTAGCATAATCGCCCTCTTTTCTAGCTAGTTCGAGCAGTTTTGAAATACGAGCCGTAACCTTTTGCTCGTGCTCTAAGATGAGTTTTGCTACTTCAAGCGGAGTTTTAACATCAACTGGGCTAAATTTAATATCCCCAAGCTCAGGCGTGATGTCGCGTTTTTGCAAAAATGCAATGAAATCTTCTGCGTGAGAAAATTCTTCTTTGTAATGCTGAAATAACCACGCAGCATAGCCTTTGTAGTTTTCACGCTCCATAACCAAAGAAGCTTGTAAATAAATGTAACCTGAATACATCTCAAAGACCGCATGCTCGCTAATAGCTTTTGCTATATTTTTTTTATTTTTTCTCCTTTAAAACGAAATTATGTTGAAAATTTACAACAAAAAAACTTAAATTTATCTTATCAATATTTAATATATTTTGATAATATAAAATAATAACTATAATCAAATTTTACAACAAAAAACTATTTTATCTTTAAATGTCAAAAAATAAATTAATGAATAAATTTTATAAAAATTATACTTTTGTAACACACTTTTTATTGTTTATTAAATTCTTAAAAACAAAGAAAACTATTAAAATTTAGAAATCAAAGAAATTTAAATTTCATAAAATTTACTAAACGCAAATATTTTAAATAACATTTAAATATATATGTATATTTTTTAAGTTTTTATTTATTAAATTTAAAGTAAATTTCAAAGACTAATAAAAATTTTAAGTCTATTTTAAATAAAAGGCGATTCTTTGAGTAAAACACATCAATTTGTCATTACAAATCCCAGTCTTTGCATAGGCTGTAAAGCCTGTGAAAAGGCTTGCGTTAAAGAATCTATAAAACGCGGAAAGCTAGGGATTACCAGAATTAAGGTTTCCAAAGTAGAAAAAACTTCTTCTACAAATCAATGTCGTCAGTGCGACGATGCTCCGTGTGCGGTCGTTTGTCCTAGCGGTGCTTTACAAAATTTGGGCGATTTCGTTCATTTAAATGAGCACTTATGTATAGGCTGTGGGCTTTGCACGGTAGCATGTCCGTATGGTGCGATTAGTCTTGATTGTATGGATGTTTTTGGCGTAGATAGAGATGAAAACGATCTATCTCAGCCCGGATTTCCTAATATCGCCGTAAAATGCGATATTTGCGACGGTAGAGTCGAAGGTTCTGCTTGTGTTGAAGCCTGTCCAAAAGGTGCTATTATTATGCTGGATTTTAAAGACAACCATAAATTCGGCAAAAAGCTAAAAGATACGGAAAATATGCAGGAATTTATCCACGCAATAAGCGGAAAAAAGGTAGATGTAGAAAAATTTGTGCCAAAAGCACCACCAAAACCTGCACCTGCAACTCCTAATGCAGAAGCTGCAAATTCCGAAACTTCTGCAAATTCGCAAGAAAAACCGAAAAAAGACGAGAATTCGGCGAATTTGCAAAATCCAACGGATGACAAGGAAGACAATGCTTAAATTTCTATTTTTTTCTTATTTATGTGTCGGAATAATAAGCTTAATTCTTTATAAATCCAAAAAAATAGCTTTTTATTTTGGATTTGTTTCAAATGCGCTTATTTCGCTTTTAGGTGCGCTTTATTTTATAACAAATCTAAACTCGAAATACGAATTTAGCTTAAAAGGATTTTTGTTTGAACCAAATTTTATGCTAACGCCACTTGGGGCTTTTTTTAGCTTTATAATCTGCTTTATAGGGGCGATGAGTGCAATTTATTCGCTTGGGTACCTAAAAAATTTCAAGGTAAATTTTGCAGTTTTTTCATCACTATTTAGCTTTTTTATGCTTAGCATGTTAATGGTTCTAAATAGCAACGATGTGTTTGGATTTATCGTTCTTTGGGAATTAATGACACTAGTATCTGCACTAATGCTTAAATTTAACGATACCCCAAGCTCAAATTACAGCGTTATGCTCTATCTTGGAGTAGCACAAGTCGGTGCATTTTGTTTAGTTATTGCGATGCTTATTATGGCAAATACTAGCGGAAGTTTGCATTTTAGTGATTGGAATTTTAATTCTCCATCTCTTTTTATCTGCATTTTGCTTTTTATCGGATTTGGAACGAAAGCAGGTTTAGCGCCTTTTCATGTGTGGAGTCCGATAGTTTATCCGCATGTAAATTCAAATGTTTCGGCACTTTTTAGCTCTGCTATGAGCAAAGTTGCGATTTTTGGTTTGATTAAATTTATGCTGATTGCAAAAATTCCTGCTTCTTTTGCCTTAGCTATGATGATTTTGGGTGGATTTGGAGCGATTTGGGGCATAATTTTTGCTACACTTCAAAACGAGTATAAAAAACTTATCGCTTATAGTTCGGTTGAAAATATGGGAATAATCCTGTTAGCACTTGGTGCAGGACTTTACGGACTTAGCACACAAAATGCTATTTTAACGGCGTTTGGTTTAGCAGGAGCGATTTTTCACAGCCTAAACCATAGCGTGTTTAAAGCAATTTTGTTTTTTGCGGCAGGAAATGTATATGTCGCAAGCAAAAAACTAAAAATCAACTCACTTGGCGGATTAGCCAAATTTATGCCAATAAGTGCGATATGTGCTTTGGTTGCCATTTTTAGTGCGGTTGCGATTCCGCTGTTTAACGGATTTGCAAGTGAGTGGTTGATTTATAAAGCCTTGCTTACAAATACAGGTTCGTTTTATTCTAAACTAATCTTTGCGATTTCGACTATCGCTTTGACATTAGCTGGTGTGCTTTGTGCGTTTGCCTTTGTTAAATTTTACGGACTTGTTTTTAGCGGAAAAGAAAAAGAAGATTCTTATAAGGAAGCTTCTATTTTTTCACTGATTCCTATGGTGATACTATCTGCATTTTGTGTTATTTTTGCTCTAATTTCACCGATACTAATCAAAGAAATTTGTAGCTTTTTACCGACTAATGCGGACGCCACAACGATGTCATTTTCGCTACTTTGGCTATGTTTGATTGCTATGCTTATTTTGCCGTTTGCGATTTTACTAGCTTTTAAATCGCCATTTGAGAAACCAAAATTAAGCGATCCGTGGGCAAACGGATTTAAATTCCAAAGTGAATTTTTACCAAATTCAAACACAGCCGTGGGTGATTTAAGACGAGTTTTGGCTAAATTTATGTGCATAAAAATGCGTAAAAAAGGCTCGTCTTATAGTATTATCGTAAAAGATGTTTTTATGGAGTATATCTATAAGCCTATAATCGATATTAATATGAAAATAGCCGATAAAATCGCCATTATGCAAAACGGCAAGAGTGCGACTTACGCATTTTATATGGTGCTTTATCTTGGTATTTTAGGCGTGGGAATATTTTACTTTTTTGGAGGCAAACTATGATATTACAACTACTTTTAGCTCTTGCCTTGATGCCACTATTTGACGGTATTTGTCGAAGTTTGCGTGCAAAAATCCAGTCTCGTCAAGGACCGCCGATTTGGCAAACTTATTATGATTTATTAAAACTTTTGCGCAGAAAGCGAACGGCTCCAAATTCAGCCCATTTTGTCTTTAAATGGACGCCATATCTACTTGTGGCAATCGGAGCATTTTTGGTAATGCTAACGGCTGCTAGGTGTGAGAGCATTTCAGATTTAATTGTTATTGTTTATCTGCTTGTCGCATTTAGATTTATACTAAATTTAGCGGCTTTTGATAGTCTTAACCCATTTGCGGCAATCGGCGCAAACAGAGAAAATATGTTAGCCTTGTATGCTGAGCCTATTATGATTTGCGGTTTGATTGTGGTTTGTGTTATGTTTGGAACTACAAATTTAACCACTATTCATAATGCAGTCATTAACGGCGAAATTGGATTTAAAATTTCATTTATAATAGCAGGAATTGTATTGTTATGGTCTGTTTATATCGAAATGTCAAGAAAGCCTTTTGATATAGCAGAAGCAGAACAAGAGGTCCAAGAAGGCGTCGTGGCTGAATTTAGCGGTAGAGATTTAGCGCTCATCGACATTGGCGCTATGCTAAAACAATTTGCCGTAATTTGCCTATTTGTTAAAATTTTTATTCCTTTTGGGTTTAATAATTTGCTTTTAGATTGCATTTTTACGGTGATTTTGGTCGAATTTGCCACAACGGCTGCTGTGTTAATCGATAACTTCGGTCCTAGGTATGCAATGCTTTCGACTTTGAAATTAAACGCTTCGTGGATGTTAGGACTTGGCGTTTTAAGCGTGATTTTGTTTGCTGCGGGGGTTTAATATGGAAGCATTTGCGATACTTTTAATGATGATTTCTTTGGCGGTATTTTCGTTTAGGGATTATAAAATTTCAATTTCTCTTTATGCGTTAAATACCATTTGTTTAGTAACTCTATTTTTTATTATGGCAGCTAAATTTGATGCTCATGAGCTTCGTTCTTGGGCGGTAATTGCGATTATCACAAAGGTTATTTTGGTTCCTGCGATTTTGTTTTATGCTCTTAGTAAAATCGATATGCGATACGAAAATGATCCATATACAGGATTTTTCTTATCGCCTGTGATAGCTTTTGCATTTTCGCTTGGATTGGCGCTTCTTTTAACGCCGATATTTATGAAATTTGCAATTATTCAAAATGAATTTGTCATTTGCGCTGCGATTTTTACATTTTGGATTGGGGTTTGCGGATTTATTTTAAGAAGGTCGTTTTTAAAACAAATTTTGGCTTATTGTTTGATAGAAAACGCGGTTCATCTAAATTTAGCCACAAACGCTTGTAATGCTAGTTCGCTAGTCGAGCTTGGAATTTTAAGCGACGCTGTGTTTGGAATCGCGATTATGGCTATTTTGGCAGTTAGATACAAAGAGGTCTTTGGTAGCCAAAATACGAATTTAGCCAGTGAGTTAAAGGGTTAATATGATAATATATTTAATGCTTATTTTGCCGTTAATATGTGCGGCGTTGATTTATTTCGTGCCTGATAGGCTGATAAAAATCGCAAATTTAGCCTTTGCGCTCGTTATTTGTGCGGTTATATTTAAAGCTATCTCTTTGATAGGCTTTACTCCGCTTTTCGCGCTAAATAAAATGCTGTTTTTAGATAGCTTGGGTGGAATTTATCTGACAATCATCGGCATTACAGGGACTTTGGTAACGCTATATTTTCCTACTTATCTTGGTTGGAGAGATGAAAGTCCTAAAAAAATCAAAAAAATGCTAGTTTTAGCCTATATCACGACATTTGCTATGATACTTTCTGCTGTGGCAAATGATATTGCTATTATGTGGGCAGCGGTCGAAGCGACAACGCTAAGTAGCGTTTTTATGGTTGTTTATAACAAGAAAAAACAAATCGTAGAAGCCGGTTATAAATATGTAATGGTCTGTTCTCTTGGTCTAGCGTTTGCTATGCTAGCTACTATTTTGCTTTATTCAAGCGGCGGGATTTTATTTACGGATTTGATTGATAAAAAAATCGATCCGCTTACGATGAAGGTTATTTTTATCCTAGCTCTTGTTGGATTTGGCACAAAAGCAGGTCTTGTTCCAACTCATACTTGGCTTCCTGATGCTCACGCGCAAGGTCCATCTCCGACTTCTGCCGTGCTTAGCGGTATAGTGCTAAAAGTGGCAATGCTAGCTCTCATTAGATACTATTTTATCGCTGCAAATTCAGTCGGTATGGAATTTGTAATGGATACTATGCTTGTAAGTGGCGTGATTACACTTTATGTGGCTGGGTATTTCTTGGTAACTCAACACGATGTAAAACGCATGCTTGCTTATCACAGCGTAGTTCATATGGGCGTTATCGCATTTGCTTTGGGAGTTGGGGGCAAGATAGGTGTAGCAGCAGCACTTTTCCACTGCTTGGCTCACAGCCTTACAAAAGCCCTAGCTTTCCTTACCACGGGAAATACTTGGAGAATTTACCAAACAAACAACATGCACAAAATGGGCGGTCTAGCCTACACTGCACCACTTACTTGTGTATTTTTTGGAATTTCGATTTGCTCACTTGTTGGAGTTCCAGCTTTTGCGATTTTCGTAAGCGAATTTATGACTTTTACACAAGCAATTTTGACAGAGCGATATGTCGTAGCGATTATTTTTGCGATTGCATTAGCAGTTATTTTCATAGCGGACTTTTCACACTTTTTCTTAGCTTCATTTGGCAAAAACCAAAGCGAGTTAAAATACGATAAAGAGATGAGTTTGTTCGAAAATTTACCGCTTATATTTTTAGGCTTTTTTGTTATCGCTTTTGGACTTTGGAAATTTGAGTTTTTCTGGAATTTGCTTGATTTGAGCGTGAATTTAATAAAGGATTTAAGATGATAGGTGATTTATACATTAGTCAAATCGAAAGCGAATTTAACATACTTGAAACTACTAGACAAACCGATAAACAAATAACGATTTTGGTCGATAGAAACGACCTGCCTGCTGTGGTAAATAAGCTATATTATGGTATCGGCGGTTGGTTAGTGACAATGGTAGCAAACGATGAAAGGTCTATAAATAAACATTTTGCGCTTTATTATGTGCTTTCTATGGAGGGTTCTAAATTTAGCCAAGATGATGAATTAGAAGAGAAATGCTTTATAACCGTTAAAACTCTAATTCCGGCTGATGATCCTGTTTATCCGTCAGTTACACCGCTAGTTAAGGCTGCTGTTTGGTATGAAAGAGAAGCTTTTGATCTCTTTGGGCTTAGAGCGGAAGGGCTAATAGATCCAAGAAGACTTGCTATGAGCGATGATTGGCCGCTAGATTTATATCCGCTTAGAAAAGATGAGATGAATTATAAATTTCGTCCAGATCCACTAAGCGTGGAGCCTGATTATGAATTTAAAAAGCCAAAGGGAGTAAATACCCAAGCCATTCCGCTTGGACCGCTTCATATCACGGCTGATGAACCGGGGCATTTTAGGCTTTATTGTGACGGCGATACGATTGTAGATGCGGATTATAGGCTGTATTATCAGCACAGAGGCATGGAAAAACTAGCCGAAAATCGTATGAACTACACTCAAATGGCGTTTTTAGCCGAGAGAGTTTGTGGAATTTGCGGTTTTGCGCACTCTATCGCTATGGCAAGAGCCACAGAAAACGCTATTGGATTAGAAATCCCTGAACGCGCGCAAGCGCTTCGTATAATGAGCGCAGAAGTTGAAAGACTTCACTCAAACTTGCTAAATATCGGTTTAGCGTGTGAAGTTACAGGAAACTACACTGCATTTATGCATGTTTTTAGAATTCGTGAATATACGCTTGATTTAGCTCAAATCATTACAGGCGGTCGTAAAACTTACGGAACTGTTGCCGTTGGCGGTATGAGACGAGATATTAGAGCAAAAGAGATAAAACAAATGCTTCATTTGCTTGTTAAAATCGAACAAGAATTTGATGAAATTTGGGATGTTATTATAAATGATGAAAGACAAATGTCTCGCTGGAAGGGAATTGGCGTTTTAGATCCGCAGGTTGGCAGGGATTACGG
This sequence comes from Campylobacter sp., assembly GCA_017469645.1. Classification (GTDB taxonomy): domain Bacteria; phylum Campylobacterota; class Campylobacteria; order Campylobacterales; family Campylobacteraceae; genus Campylobacter_B. Next base: position 9,285 of record JAFUFY010000074.1, read on the forward strand.
CTCAGTAGGACCTACTATAAGAGCTAGCGGGTTTAAAAGAGATGTTCGTTATGATCACCCTGATGATTTTACGAAAAAACTTAAATTTAATATCAATACCGAAACCAGTTGCGATGTTTATGGTAGAGTAAAAGTTCGTTATCACGATACGATAGATGCTATCAGCATAATTAGACAATGTATTGACTTGATGCCGGGCGGCGATATTATCGTAAGTAGTGATTATCGTATAACGCCAAATAGCTATGCAATCGGCTGTATCGAAGCACCACGCGGCGAAGACATACACTGGATAATGCAAAGCGGAAGCCAAAAGGTTTATAGATGGCGCGTTAAGGCTCCTACATTTAGCAACTGGCCAGCCCTAGCTCATCAGCTTCGTGGTTACACTGTCGCCGATGCCGCGCTTATCGTATGTAGCCTAGATCCTTGTTATTCATGCACCGAAAGGCTAACCATAGTCGATATAAAAAGCGGAAAAAGCAAGATTTTAAGCGGAAAAGAGCTTAAAAGCATTTGCCAAAAAGGAAATTAGATGAAAATAATTGATTTATTGAAAAAAAGCGGTGTAGTTACAAGCCCGTATCCGTTGCAACCTTATGAAGTAAGCGAAAATTTTCGTGGCAAACCCGAATATAATTACTCTTTTTGCATAGGCTGTGCCGCATGTGGCATTGCTTGTCCGCCAAATGCCATAAGTGTTAAAATAGAAGACAAAAGCGTAGTATGGAGATATAACACAGGCAGATGTATTTTTTGTGGTCGATGTGAAGAAGTTTGCCCGACAGGAGCTATAAAATTAAGCGATAAATTTGAACTAGGCGTAAATTTTAACAAAAATGATTTGTTAGTTCAAGGCGAAATGGAAGCTCAAATTTGCACAAAATGCGAAAAACCTTTTACTTCAAAAAGGTTTATAAAATCTGCATTAAATAAAATAAATTCGTCAAATATGAGTAGCAAACGAAAAAAATTAGCGCTAAGCTATACGCAAATTTGCCCTGATTGCAAACGAGAGAATACTTCTACGGCAATGCGTGAAAAAGATTATCAAAGGATTGAGTGATGAGCGGCGATGATAAATTAAAATTTTTAAAACAAATTAGACGCAGTTTTAGCGTTTTTCGTGTGGATTGTGGCGGTTGTAATGGTTGCGAGATAGAGATTTTTGCAGGAATTTCTCCGCTTTGGGATCCTGAAAGATTTGGTTTTAAGCTTGTCGCAAACCCGCGCCACGCCGATATTTTGCTTGTAACGGGCCCTGTTACAAGGCAGATGTATTATCCGCTTTTAAGAGCTTATGAAGCAGTTCCTGAACCAAAAATAGTAGTAGCCTTAGGCGCATGCGGCATAAGCGGCGGAATTTTCCATGATAGTTACGGCGTTTGGGGCGGTGTGCAAAATATAATTCCGGTTGATGTCTTTATCCCTGGCTGTCCGCCGCATCCAGCCGGTATTATTTATGGTTTGGCAAATGCGCTTGGACTAGTCGAACAAAAACAAAAAGAAGAAAAATTTGATAAAGATGACGAATTTGTAAATTTAGAACAAAAATCGTTAATCGGCGATACAAATTTTGAAAAATTAGTTCTGCAAAAAGCAAAATTTTTGATGAGCTATGTTCATGCGAAAGAGCTTTATGAAAAATTTATTTCTGCTTTGAGTAGTTGCGATGACACAAAAGATAGCTCAAAGGCAAAAGAAGCTATCTTACAAGCTATCGAAAAAGAAGACGATCCGCGTTTTAAAGAGTGCATGGGTATCATTTTTAACGATGTTTATGCGAAATTTATACAAAGCGAAAATATAGATTTAAAGTCGATTTCATGGTCGTAAATTTGCATTTTTTGCAAATTTACGCCGATTTATAACAATTTAAGATTAAGAGATATTTTGCTATAATTTTAGCCATTTTAATTTAGGGGTTAAATTGCAAAATAAAGTCTATTTTAATATTTCCAAATTCGACGCCATTATCGATACTGGCTCGAATTTAGGTGAGCTTGAAATTTACAAAAAAAGTCCAGATTTAACGCATATCGCCCCTATTGAGCGAAGAAGACTTAGCAAGGGGGCGAGATTTTGCATTTCGCTCTTAAAAGAGTGCGATGAAATGCCTGTGATTTTTAGCTCAAAGCACGGCGAGATAAATCGATGTTTTTCTTTGCAATCTAGCATAGCTAAACTTGAACCGCTCTCTCCTGCTTCATTTTGCATTAGCGTTCATAATGCGATTGTGGCACAAAATGCGATTTTTGCCAAAAACAGGGCTGAAATTTCGGCAGTATCTGCAAATTTGAGTTTAGAAAACGGAATTTTAAATGCCGTAGCTAAATTTGATGAATTTGATAAAATAGCGATTATTAGCTATTTTGAGAGCATAAATAATGAACTTATGAACGAAAATGATTTGATTTATGCGATTTTGGTCGTGGTAGAAAAAGGCAAAAATTTTAGCATTGAAATTTCACCAAATAACGAGCCAAATTTAGCAAATTTGACTAAAAATAGCGATTTTGAATTTTTGCTAAATCTAAAAAATCACAAAAAATCTTGGGTTACAAAAGAGCAAGATTTAAGCTGGAAATGGGTCGATGAAACTGCTATTTAGGCGAGTTTGTGTAGCGTTATGCTTTGCAAGTTTTGGCATTATTTGCATGGTTGGAAATCTCTTTTTTATTCCCGTAATAATACTGCGATTAAACAAATTTAAAATCATAGAAAACATTGCTAGGGATTTGGTTTTTGTGGCTTGGCGAGTGTTTTTGTATTTGATTGTGTTTTATGGATACGCAAAAATAGATTTTAGAGCAAAATTTATTCGCAAAGATAGTGCTATTATCATCGCAAACCACCCGTCCTTGCTCGATGTTGTGTTGCTTTTATCTCACATACGCAGGGCAAATTGCATAGTAAAGGCAAGTTTAGCAAAAAATATTTTTTTATTTGGGGCGATAAAATCGGCAAATTATATTTTAAACACAGAAAATGAAAAAATGCTAGAACTATCAAAAAAAGCGTTGCAAAATGGAGAAAATTTGATAATTTTCCCAGAAGGCACTCGCACGAAAGATAAAATTTGTATGCAAAAAGGTGCATTTTATATAGCCATAAACTGCGCAAAAGAGCTAATTGCACTAGGCATAAAAATGTCGCCAAAAAGCTTAAAAAAAGGACAATCGTGGTATGATACGCCACAAAATAAGATAAAATATGAAGTGGATATTTTAGAAAATTTAGATTTGAGCGAATTTGAAAAACCCCGTTCAAATCCGATTCGAGTTAGATTATTACACGAAAAAATGCAAAATTTATATGAAAGGCAAGATTTATGAGTGATCTTATTTTAGAGATTAAAGAGATGATTATCTCAGGGCTTAACCTTGAAGATATGAGCGTGAGCGACATCGACGAGAATGCACCGCTTTTTGGAGAAGGACTTGGGCTTGATAGCGTCGATGCGCTTGAACTTGGGCTTTTGATCCAAAAAAAATATGACATTGTTATAAACTCAAAAACTGAAAATGTCAAAGAAATTTTCGCAAATGTCGTAAATTTGGCAGATTTTATATCAAAAAATAGGAAATAAAATGGATAAAAATCAGATTTTTGAAATTCTAAAACAGGCTTTGGTTGAGCTTTTTGAGATAGATGAAAGCAAAATTTCGCTTGATGCTAAGATTTATGAAGACTTAGACATCGATAGCATTGATGCGATTGATTTGGTTGATTTTGTCAAAAAACAAACAGGTCATAAACTAATGCCAGAAGACTTCAAAGCCATAAAAACGCTTGGCGATATTGTTGAGGTCGTGGCGAAAAAATACCAAATCGGCGAATAAATTTGAAAACTTTTTTAAAGGCGATAATTACGCTTTTTAGCGTGATTTATCCTTTTGGAATTGTCTTTTTTAGAGAGTTTAGTCTTTATTTATTGATTATAATGGCGATTTTATGGGGACTGCGCGGGATTTTGGAATTTGGCTTTGAAAGCGAAAGCAAAAATTTAAGCGAATTTGGTAAATTTAGCTTTGTTTTGTGCGGTTTTTTCGCACTTTGTGCGGTTTTTAGTGCTTATGGGATAAAATATCTTTATCCTGTGCTAATAAATGCCTTTTTGGGAGCAATTTTTTATTTTAGCTTAAAGCAAACGCCGATGATAACTAAATTTGCTATGTTAAAAGAAAAAAATTTAGAGCCAAAAGCTTTGATTTATACAAGAAATTTAACCAAAATTTGGATAGGTTTTTTTGCGATAAATGGGCTTATAAGTGCGATTTTGGCGTGTTTTGAAAACAAAATTTACTGGGGTGTTTATTGTGGGGCGATTTCTTATGTTTTTATAGGGATATTGCTTTTTGGCGAGATTATTTTTAGGAAGTTTTATATAAAAAATGCGTGAATTTATACAAAATTTAAGTGAAATTTCGGAGCAAATTTGCAAATTTGCAGCTGTTTTAAAAAATAAAAACATAAAGCGAACTCAAATTTTTCTAAGCGATATGGACGAGTTTGCGGTCGCCTTTTTTGGGGCACTCTTAGCAGATACGAAGCCTGAGCTTTTAAGAGATAATCATTTTGAAGACGGTTTTTTTGGCATTGATGATGAAAAATTTGCTGGGATTTGCACTGAGTTTGAAAATTTAGGCGAATTTGGCGAGTTAAATTTAAGCGGAAGCGAGATTTTTTATCTAAAAACTTCCGGAAGCACGGGCAAACCAAAAAATATTCAAAAATCGCTTTTGGATATGGTCTTAGAAGCAAAACATTTAGCAAAAGCCCTAAATTTAAGCTCCCAAGAGCAGTTTTTAGCTAGTGTAACTCACCAAAATATGTTTGGGCTGACATTTAAATTTTTCTTGCCGTTAGTTTTGGACACGAAGTCTGATGGAGGCGAGTATAACTACCCTGAAATTATTTTTGATCAAAGCCTAAATGGCTCTATTTTAATCTCATCGCCTACTATTTTAAACGCACTTTATCAGCACAAAAACGCCAAAAAAATAGCAAATTTAAAGATGATAATCTCAGCAGGTGCTAGGCTTCCCAAAAATTTGCGAGATGAGCTAAATAAAATCACAAACGCCAAAATCGTCGATATTTACGGATCTAGCGAAACGGGCGTTGTAGGGGTAAATTTAGGAGCCGGGCTTAAAAAATTTGAGCCTGTAAATTTAGAAGTGGGCAATCAAGGCGAACTCATCATAACTTCGCCTTGGTGCAAAAGGTTTGAAAGTAGCGATAGTGGCGAGATTAGAGGTGATGATATTATTTTGCACGGACGCCTTGATAGGATTGTCAAATTTAGCGAAAACCGCGTAAATTTGGACGCCATAGAAGAAAAATTAAATCAAAATGAGCTTATAAAAGATTGCAAACTAGGGCTTCACCCAAAATTTGAGCGAATTTTGGCTTTGATAGTTTTAAGCGAGAGCGGCGAAGAAGAGTTTAGAAAAAACGGCAAAAAAAGCGTCGTAGAAAACTTAAAAAAATATCTAAAATATGATTTTGGCTCGGTTGTAAGGTATTTTAAAATAGTCAGTAAAGTCCCGTATTCTGCGCAAAGTAAAGTAAAAAAAGATGATTTCATAAAAGCTTACGAGAGCTACGAAATGCCTGAATTTACACAAATTTCGCAAAATGAATTTAGAGCAAAAATTAAGCCAAGTGATTTTTATTTTGACGGACATTTTGCGAATTTTCCGTTGGTTCCGGGCTTTATGCAGTTTCGTTTTGTCCAAATTTGTGCCGAAAAATTAGGGTATGATTTGCAAAATTTAAGCCATATCCCAAGCATAAAATTTATGCACTTTATCCGCCCAAATGACGAAATAACCATAACTTTTGAGAAAAAAGAAAAAACGCTAAGTTTTAAAATCAAAAGTCAAAAAGAGTGTTGCAATGGAAAAATCAGCCTTTAAGCCTGTTTTTTTGGTGCCTTACTACAACCACCCCGCTAAAATCGCCGATTTGGTAGAAAATTTATCAAAAATGGGCGAAATTTTAATCATCGATGACGGTAGCGATGAAGTTAGCAAAAATGCACTAATCGGCTTAAAAGCTGAAATTTTTACTCGCGAAAACAACGGCGGCAAGGGCGCTGCGCTCAAAGACGGCTTTAAAATCGCTTTGCAAAAGGGCTACACTCACGCATTTCAGATTGATGCTGATTTTCAGCACGATATTTCAAAATGCGACGATTTTTTGCAAACCGCACAAATAAATCCGCACTCGCTAATATGCGCAAATCCGATTTATGATGAAAATGCGCCAAAAAGCCGTTTTTACGGACGAAAAATAACAAATTTTTGGTGCGCTATAAATTCGCTTTCAAACGACATAAAAGACGGCATGTGCGGGTTTAGAATTTATCCCTTAAAAGAGATTTGCGAAATTTTACCAAGCGTAAAAAACGATCGCATGGGCTTTGATATAGAAATTTTGGTTTTGGCTTGTCGCGCAAAAATACCCTTGAAATGGATCGAGCTAAAAGTTCGCTACGAGAAGGGCGGAGTTAGCCATTTTCGCATGTTTAGGGATAATTTTCAAATTTCACTAACTCACGCAAGGCTGTTTTTCACGCTTCTGCCGTGGTTGGCAAAAAGGGCATTTCATGGCTAAGCACTGGGCAGAGCAAAATGAAGTCGCACCAAGTTTATTTTTAAAAGCGACATTTTTTTTGGTTACAAAACTGCCTAGTTTTATCGTTAAGTGTATCGTATTTATCGTGGTTAGCGTGTATTTTTTGTTTTTAAAAAACCAAAGAGAAAATATAATAAATTTTAGAAAAAATGTCGCACAAAGTGGCGGGAAAATAAGCGGCAACGCGTATGCGAATTTTTATAATTTTGGCGTTGCAATCTGCGATAAAATCGCCATTTGGACAAATAAAAAAGGCATAGAAATCGACCGAACAAATTTAGAAAAAATTCGCTCACAACTAGACGGCGTAAAACGGGGGAAAATTTTGCTAACTAGCCATTACGGCAATATCGAAGTGGCAAAAGCCCTTGTGAGCGAACTTGGTCGCACGAAAATAAATATCTTTATGTATCGCGCAAACAACGCCAAATTTAACGAATTTATGGATAAAATCAGTGGCGGGAAAATCAATGTCTTTTGGGTCGATGAGCTAAATATTGAAACTATGCTAAATTTGGGAAATTTGCTAGATAACGGCGAACATATCGCTATAATGGCAGATCGTGTGCCGATAAAAAGCGAAAAGGTCACAAGTGCCAAATTTTTAGGAAAAACGGCGAATTTTAGCATTGGTGCGTATCTCATAGCAGGGATTTTAAAGGCTGAAATTTACTCATTTTGGTGTTACAAAGTAGGCAAAAAATATACTTTTGAAACAAAAAAACTGCCAAGCGTGGAGCTAAAAAGCGATAAAATCGCTTCTGTAATGCCTACTTTGAGAGCGTATGTGGCGGATTTAGAGAGCAAATGCGTAAGCGATCCCGCGCAATGGTATAATTTTTTTGATTTTTGGGGGCAAGGTGAAAAAGAGCTATAAATTTAGAGTTGAGTTTTATGATACTGACAGCATGGGCGTGGTGTGGCACGGCAACTATGTCAAATACTGCGAAATGGCGCGGTGTGCGTTTTTGCGTGAGATCGGCTACACTTATATCGATATGAAAAATGACGGATACGCTTATCCGATTGTGAAAATGGATTTTAAATTTGTGCGTCCTGTGATGTTTGATGATGAAATTTGCGTTGAAGTAGAATTGAGCGAATTTGAGAGTTTGCTTAAATTTAAATACACCATAAAAAACGCTGATACGGGAGAAATTTTATGCAAGGCAACTACCGCACAAGCAGCGGTAAATTTAAAAAATATGGAAACTTGCTTTTACCTACCTGAGATTTTAAAA
>JAFUFY010000075.1 GCA_017469645.1 Campylobacter sp.
GCTATAATTTTGTTGTAAAAGTTTTTAGTAATACAGGATAGCCTTTTAGGTCATTTTGTCCGACAAAATAAACCTAAAAGGCATTAATTCTGCGAAGCTCATAAGGAAAAATTAGGAAAATAAATGAAAATAGAAAATGAGAAAAAAGTAAAAAAGAGTTTTAGAATAGAAAGTGAAATTTTAGAAGAAATTGAAAAGTTTTTAACTAAATCGAATTATAGTTTTTCGGAGTTTATAAATTCTGCTTTGTATCATTTTTTAGAAAAAAAATCTTTTTTAAAATACAGCGTAGATGAGTTTAAATTTGGCAATCAAAAAGCAAAAAATCTAAGAGTAAATTTTAGCGATGATGAATATCAAATTTTATTAAAACTTGCAAAGAAAAATGGATTTAATTCTGTCAGTAAAGAAGTAAAATTTATAACGATAAATGCAATATATAAAAATCAAAATTTCTTTAACAATGTCGAGATGAAAGATTTAAAAAATGCAATTGGAAGTATTAATAAACTTGGTTCAAATTTAAATCAAATAGTAAAAATTTTAAACCAAAAAGACTATCGCAATTTTTCGTTCAATTACAAAACTTTTGAGCCACACTTGCAAAGCATTGATGAAAACATAGGCTACATAAAAGAGCTTATATTTTATTACAACACAATCCTACAAACAAAGAGTTTAAATGCGTAAGAAAAAAGTATATGATGATGAGTGGAAAGCAAAACGAGTTTTTACAGAACTTGACCGCAAAGCAAAAAGCACTTATTCATTTAAAAATACTATCGGTGCATATAAAAATTCGGTTAGAAAATCTAATTCATACGCTACAAAAAAACCACCAAAAAAACAGACAGAAGTTGTTGTAAAAATCACAGGTGCTAATAGAAATTTTGAAGGTCTAAAAGCCCACTTACGATACATATCAAGAGCTGGAAACTTGAAAGTAGAAACAAACACAAATGAGATTTTTGAAGGCAAGGAAAATCTAAAAAATTTAGCAGATAGTTTTAACGATTACAGACAAGATATTCCAACAGAGAGTTTTATTAGAGACAATAATCTGAAAGAAAAAAGAGAAGCTTTACATATAGTCTTTTCAATGCGTGATATAGAGTATGCACCGCCTAGTAAAATAAAAGAAAGTGCGATGAAAACTATTGACGAACTTTATCCAAACAATCACTATGCAATAGTCTTTCACGGCGATACCGATAATCCACATTGTCATTTGGTTTTGAAAGTTAAAGATATTTATGGAAAAAGAATAAATCCAAAAAAATCTGACCTAGCTATGATGAGAGTAAAATTTGCTGAAAATTTAAGAGAATTAAATGTAGAAGCAAAAGCTACACTAAAAAATAATATTGATCCACAAACAAACGAATTTATAAATGACAAACCAATCCATCTTAAAGGTGATTATAAAAAATCAGAACATAAACCACATCACTACGAAGTAATAAATTTTGGAAAAGCACACTACAAATTTGATACGGACAATAAAATGAGTTACTTTGTGCGTTACAGAACAAGCAAAGGCAAAGATGTTGAAATTTGGGCTGATGATTTAGAACGAGTTATCGAAGAAAAAAATATCAAAAAAGGCGAATTTGTTAGATTTGCTATTACAGGCGAAACACCAGTAGAAATCAAAATACAAGACAAAAAAACAAATGAGTGGTATCAAAAGACAATGTATAAAAAGACTTGGGACGCAAGTATCGAAAAACGAAATGAAAAAATACTAAATCCGCTTAAAAAATTTACGCCAAACGATTACAAAAAAATAGATGAGCCGATGAATATAATAGTAGAATTTGGCGAAGCAAAATTTAATAATGATGAAAATAATGCCATCAGCTTTTTCGTTACAATGCAAAATCATCGTGGTAAAAAATATACAATTTGGGGCAAAGAACTTAAAAATCTTATAGAAGAAAATGGACTTCAAGTTGGTAGCGAGTGCCTATTTGAAAAAGAAACAACTGAAACAAAAACAGAAACAGAAAAATTTACAAAAACAAAATGGAAAGTAAAAACGCCACAAGGTATATTTCATAGTTCGGATAATAGTGAAATTAAGATTACTACAAAAAAAGACACGCCACAACAAAAACAATCCGATAAAGAAAAAGAAATTGAATAATATCTTTTATATTAGATTAATATAAAGATATTATTTTAATATAATAAATAGTTTATTGAGTTATGCTTCTAAATCTATCGTAATCTATCCATTTATTATTTGTTTGTTCGCCTTTAACCATACAACCTTGCAAAGCTCCAAAAGAAAATTGTAAGTCTTGCATTTTAGCTTTTGCTTCGCACGATTTTTCTAATAAAATATAAGAAACAAGAAACATAGCACAGACAGCCCAAATTGTTATAAATAAAGTAACTTTCATTTTAAACCTTTCAAATATTTAATCCTTACAATCATTGCATAAAGTGTTATACCGCCGAAAACAATCACAAAAAAAGCAAGACCAATCAAAGCATCAATATCATTACGATGTATGTATGCAGAAATTCCGCAAGTAACGCAGGTAAAAATCAAAAAGAATTTGCAAAATTTGACTTCTTTTTCAAATTGAGATTTCATTGTTTTTTCATTTCTTCTGCCAAAAGTTTTCTAAAAAAACTCACTCGTGATAGAAAAAGCTCATCGCATTTTTTATCAACATATTTAAGTTCTTCTTCGCTCAAATAAATGTTGATTTGTGTAGTAGCTCTTTTATATTTTTTTGCTTTTTTATCAGCGTTTTCAAAAGTCTTTGTTGTTGCACTTTGATTTTTTAGTGCGTCGTGAATATTTAATTCTAAATTTTTTGCCATAGATAATCCTTTCTATTTTTTACTATAACTTTTGATTTTATCAAGTAATCGCTTATATTCTTCAATAAAATTTACATAACTTCGTTGTGAAAGTGAATTTTCTTCAAAAAGTTCAAAAAACGACATACCAGTATTGACCGCATTATTTACGATTTTTGAATTTTTAAAATAAAATATTGGCATTTTTTTATATTCTGCCAAACCACTTATCAAAAATTCTTTTTCTTTGTCATCCTTGAATGCGGTTGCCAATAAAATGATATTTTTGTTTATTTCTTTCACTTCGTTTATGGTTTCTAGTGTTCTTAAAAATGAATTAAAGGTCGGTAAGCAAGGAATTATAACGCAATCACACTGCTTTATAATTTCTATGACACCACTTGCAGTATAGCCACCAAAATCATAAACGCAGTTATCAAGCAATTTAACTTCATCTGAAATCAAGGCTTTGTTTTTATAAATTTCTTCGATGCAAGAGCTATCATTGCTTTGCAAAAACATGTCAAAGTCTTTTGCGATACTAAACGCAAACGGAGTTTTTCCAACTCCACCTTTCTTATTAATTAGTGCTATTTTCATATATATCCTTAATCGTTTTTATAGTATTTTACAATAAATTATATTAAATAAATATAAAATATCGTATTTTAATATAAAAAATATTATGTTCTTTTATTTAAAATTTCTTGTTTTATTTCCTGTAAATCATTTCCTATTCTTTTCCATACCTTATTTTCAAATAAAAATATATTGAAAATGCAGCCATCAGAAAATAAAACGAAAATACAAATCCTACGAACAAATCGGGCAAATGAGATAAAAATCGAGTAGCCGA
>JAFUFY010000076.1 GCA_017469645.1 Campylobacter sp.
AAGATATGTTTCTTTTTGCGGGTAGTTTATTTACTTACAATCACACTTTTATCTATATTTTTCACCTATTGTTGGCTGTGGCGATTATCATAGCGATTGCGTATTTTTCGACTAGATCTATGCAGCTTGTTCCACGCGGTATCCAAAATGTAACCGAAGCCTATCTTGGCGGTGTTTTGAATATGGGAAAAGATACAATGGGAAGTGAAGAGTTGGCTAGAAAATATTTGCCATTAATCGCAACTATCGGTTTGCTTGTATTTGTGGGAAATGTTATGGGCATAATCCCGGGTTTTGAATCTCCTACTTCAAGCCTAAATTTAACCCTTGCTTTGGCACTTTGTGTGTTTGTTTATTACCATTTTGAAGGTATTCGCAAAAACGGAATCGTAAAATATCTAAAACATTTCATGGGTCCTGTTAAAGTTTTAGCACCTTTAATGTTTGTTGTTGAAATCATCTCTCATTTTTCACGCATTATTTCGCTTTCTTTCCGACTTTTTGGAAATATCAAGGGCGATGATTTATTTTTATTAGTTATGCTTTCTTTGGTTCCTGCTTTTATACCAATGGTTCCGTTAGCATTGCTAACATTTATGGCGATTTTGCAGTCTTTTATTTTCATGGTTTTAAGCTATGTTTATTTAGCGGGTGCTGTTGTGATAGATGAGCATTAATCTCAAATTTAAAAGAAATTTTCTTTATTTTATATTAGGTGCATCGTGGGGGATTTTCTTTCTCGGTGCATTTTATTTTTTTATGCATTTTTTACCTTTTGGACTTAAATTTCTCTTTGCTTGTACGCTTCCGGGTATTGTTTTAATAGTGATTTTATCGCTTATAATCGATGTTTTTGATTTAAAACACAAAGATGAAAGCTCTCAGTGGGAAGAGTAAATTTAGGCAAAAAGTTGTAAAATGTCGCAAAAATTTTTGAAAAAGGTTCGTTATGTTTGAAACTATAATCGGTTTAGAAGTTCATTGTCAGTTAAATACTAAAACTAAGATTTTTTGTTCGTGTGCTACTAGCTTTGGCGAAAAACCAAATACAAATGTTTGTCCGACTTGTCTAGCACTGCCGGGAGCTTTGCCTGTGCTAAATAAAGAAGCAGTTATTAAAGCTATTAGCTTTGGCACAGCCATAAATGCGACTATAAATGAAAAAAGCGTTTTTGATAGAAAAAACTATTTCTACCCTGATTTGCCAAAAGCGTATCAAATTTCACAATTTACCGTGCCGATTGTAGAAAACGGCGAACTTTTTATCAATATCGACGGAAATGAAAAACGCATAGGTATCACAAGGGCGCATTTAGAAGAAGATGCAGGTAAAAACAGCCACGAAGATGGACGAAGTTTGGTTGATCTAAATCGCACAGGAACGCCACTACTTGAAATCGTAAGTGAGCCAGATATGCGTTCTAGTGATGAGGCTGTGGCATATCTTAAAAAACTGCACTCGATTTTACGCTTTTTAAATATAAGTGATGCAAATATGCAAGAAGGCTCTTTTCGCTGCGATGTAAATGTCTCAATTCGCCCAAAAGGCGATGATAAACTCTACACTCGCGTTGAAATTAAAAATTTAAATTCATTTAAATTTATCCAAAAAGCCATAGAATATGAAGTAAATCGCCAAATTTCAGCTTGGGAAGACGGCAAATACGACGAGCTAGTTTATCAAGAAACTAGGCTTTTTGATACGAATAAATTTGTAACCAAATCAATGAGAAGTAAAGAAGATAGCGCAGAATATCGCTATTTCCCTGATCCTGATTTGCTAACTGTGATAGTCGATGATGAGATGATGAAAGAGGGGCAAAATATCCCTGAACTGCCTGATGAGAAAAAAGTTCGCTATGTCGAAAAGCTTGGTATCAAACCAAAAGACGCAGAAGTTATCATCTCAACCTATGAAAATGCGAAGTATTTCGAGGATTTGATTAACGCAGGGCGCGAGCCAAAACTATGCGTAACATGGCTAAATGTCGAGCTAAACGGCCGCCTTAAAAACGGCGTAACTATCGAAAATAGCCCAGTGGATAGCGCGAAAATGAACGAGCTTTTAACCCGCATTGAAGACGGCACAATCAGCCAAAAAGCAGCAAAAGAGGTGCTGGATTTCTTAATGGAAAATGATGAAAGCGTCGATAGCGTAATCGAAAAACTTGGCTTAAAACAAGTTAGTGATGACGGCGCGATAATCGCTATCATAGACGCAGTTTTGAGCGCAAACGCGGACAAAGTCGCAGAATACAAAAGCGGAAAAGACAAGCTTTTTGGCTTTTTTGTAGGGCAGGTTATGAAGGAAGGCAAGGGAGCGTTTAATCCTAGCAAGGTTAATGAACTTTTAAAAGCGAAATTATAAATTTTTTGGAGAGATTTTAAATCTCTCCAAATATTTTAAAAAATTTACTGCGAGATTATGTCGAAATTTTGTGGAATTTCAGGGATCAATAAAGCTTCATTTACTTTTTGATCTTTTTGTGTCCCAGAAAGAGTGATTTCGACTTTGTTATCAAGTTTGTCTGTGTATTTTATAGTGTGCGGAAGCTCGTTTTTTAGCTCGATCTGATAGGTTACATCATCAAATTTAGCTTCATAAATTCCATTTTTATTTGGCTTTGCATTTGCCAAAATTTCGGTTAAATTTGGCGTGTTTTTTATCGTTGTTATTATGGCTTGTTCAAGGTCCGGCTCGATAACGACAACGCGATCAAAACTGAAATAAATATCCTTTAAATTCGGGCTTTCATAATGCCAAAAAGCATTTGTTCTTGTGGCGATAAAGTTTCCTGCATATTCGATTTTGGCTTCTTCACTTGTTACGCTTTGTTTGAAATTTGAGCTAAGCGTTTTAAATTCAAGCGGATTTGCCACAATAAAACTTGATAAAATTGATAAAGATAGGATAAATTTTTTCATTTTATCTCCTTTAAATTTGAAAATTTTGCATATTATAGCCATTTTTTGTGAGTATTTAATTAAATAAAAAATAAAATTGTGTTAAAATACCAAGTTAAATTTTTACAATACAAGGTGAATTATGATTAAATCAGTTATGCGTGGAATTTTTGGCACACAAAATGATAGAGTTGTGAAACGATATGCCACAAGAGCTTTACAAATAAATAAACTTGAACCAAAATATGAAAAAATGAGCGATGACGAGCTTCGCGGAGTTTTTAATGAATTTAAGGCAAAAGTCCAAGCAGAAGAAATTTCAATAGATGAAATTTTATACGATGTTTTTGCCATCGTGCGTGAAGCTTCAAAGCGAAGTTTAGGACTCCGCCACTTTGATGTTCAGCTAATAGGCGGTATGGTTTTGCACGACGGAAATATCGCAGAGATGAAAACCGGCGAAGGAAAAACGCTTGTTGCAACGCTTCCTGTCGTGCTAAATGCGATGACTGGCAAGGGCGTTCATGTCGTAACCGTAAATGATTATTTGGCAAAAAGAGACGCCGAGCAAATGGGCGTTTTGTATAACTTTTTAGGGCTTAGTGTCGGCGTTATCGTAGGCGGCGAATACGACGATACAAAACGAAAAGAAGCTTATAATTGCGATATAACCTACGGCACAAATAACGAATACGGCTTTGATTATCTGCGTGATAATATGAAATTTAGCAGCGAAGATAAGGTTCAAAGGGGGCATAATTTCGTTATCGTCGATGAAGTCGATAGTATTTTGATTGACGAAGCTAGAACACCGCTTATAATCTCAGGTCCGACTAACCGCACACTTGATGGCTATATCAAAGCAAATGAAGTTGCAAAACAGCTTGTTCGTGGTGAAGCACCGCTTGATCCAAAAGAAAAACCAACCGGCGATTTTGTCGTAGATGAAAAAAATAGAACGATTTTGCCGACAGAAAGCGGAATTTCAAAAGCAGAAAAGCTTTTTGGCGTAGATAACCTTTATAGCCTTGAAAATGCCGTTTTGAGCCACTATTTAGATCAGGCTTTAAAGGCAAATTATCTTTTTGAAAAAGATGTGCATTATGTCGTTAGGGACGGCGAAATCGTAATCGTCGATGAATTTACAGGTAGATTAAGCGAAGGACGCCGTTTTAGCGAAGGTTTGCACCAAGCACTCGAAGCCAAAGAAGGCGTTGAAATAAAAGAAGAGAGCCAAACCCTAGCCGATATTACATTTCAAAACTATTTTAGACTTTATGAAAAACTAGCCGGTATGACAGGAACTGCTCAAACAGAAGCGACTGAATTTTCTCAAATTTACAAACTTGAAGTTGTTTCGATTCCTACAAATGTGCCTGTTATTCGCAAAGATCAAAACGATTTGATTTATAAAACAGAAGATGAAAAATTTGAAGCCGTGATAAATGAAATAAAAAGACTGCACGAAAAAGGTCAGCCTGTGCTTGTGGGAACTGCAAGTATCGAAAAGAGCGAAAAACTGCATAGTCTTTTGGTAAAAGAGAAAATTCCGCACTCCGTGCTAAATGCTAAAAACCACGAAAAAGAGGCGCAAATCATCGCAGAAGCAGGAGCAAAAGGCGCAGTAACAATCGCAACAAATATGGCAGGACGGGGTGTTGATATTCGCATAGACGATGAAGTTCGAAATTTGGGCGGTTTGTATATTTTAGGTACCGAACGCCACGAAAGTAGGCGAATAGATAATCAGCTCCGTGGTCGTTCAGGTCGTCAAGGCGATCCGGGCGAGAGTAGATTTTTCCTAAGCTTAGAAGATAACTTGCTTCGAATTTTTGGTAGCGATAAAATCAAAAATATCATGGATAGGCTTGGGCTTAAACACGGCGATAGTATCGAATCGAAAATGGTTACAAGGGCTGTTGAAAATGCGCAAAAGAAAGTCGAGAGTTTGCATTTTGAAGCTAGAAAACATATCTTAGAATACGATGATGTCGCAAACGAACAAAGAAAAACCGTTTATAAATACAGAAACGAGCTTTTAGATAAAGAATTTGATTTAAAAGAGAAAATTCTTTCAAACAGAGATGATTATATCGCAAATTTGCTCGATGAGCTTGAAATTTTTGATGGAGATTCGCAAGAAAGATTTGACTATGAAGCAGTTGCGACAAAGGTTATGAACGAAACAACCGAAGAAATCAGCCTTGAAGAGCTAAAAAAAGCGACTGACTATAAAGAGTTAAAAGGTGTGATTTTAGAAACACTTGAAAAATCTTATGAAGAAAAAATGTCGCAAATCGACCCCGAACAACGAAAAAATATCGAAAAAATGCTTTATTTGCAAATCGTAGATCGCGACTGGCGAGAGCATTTGTATCAAATGGATATTTTAAAAACAGGCATTGGCTTACGCGGATATAATCACAAAGATCCGCTAACCGAGTATAAAAAAGAGAGCTACAATCTTTTTATGGAGCTTGTAATGCGGTTAAAATCTGATAGTGTGCGAACGCTTCATGCTATAAGGTTTAAAACACAAGAAGAAATACAAGCCGAGCAAAAAGCCTACGAAGAGCAAATGGCTAGACAAGCAGCAGCCCAAGCTGCCACGATGAGACAAAATTTAGGCGAAAATTCGGAGTTAAATAAAACGCTAAGGCAAAAAAAAGTAGGTCGAAATGAGCCTTGCCCTTGCGGAAGTGGTAAAAAATATAAAGACTGCTGCGGCAAAGGTGGCCCTAAAAAAGGCGTTTTTGCACAAAATGCGTAAAATTTGCGTAAAATAAATTTCTGAAATAAAGGTTACAAATGAAAAAAATATCTTATTTTGTTACCTTTATTTTTATTTTGCTTTGTGCTATTTTTATCATTAACCAGCGAACAAATTACGGCATAATGTTTGGCGCATTGCAATTTTTAATACTATTTTTGGCTATGTTCGTTTTAAGCGGCAAAGTTTTAAAAAGCGTGAATTTTGCCGGTATTATATTGGTTTCACTCTTTTTTCTTAGCCGAATTTTTATGCACTATTACAAAAGACCACTTTTTTTAAGCGATTTTGTTTTATTTTCTAAGGTAGAAAATTGGGATACGATTTTGCAATACAAAGAACTTATTTTTGTAGTTTTAGCATATTTGATTTTACTTTTATTTGCTATTTTTGGTTATGCGAAATTTAAAAAATTTGGATTAAAAAGTAGGATTTTCAGCATTATTATTTTGGTTTTACTTTGTATAATGCACCAAAATTTAATCTCAAACGAGAGAATCAAAAATTCTTGGTTAGCGACTTTTCCTGAACTTAAAGATAAATTTTTCAATTTTTCTATGTCGCTTGGTGCAATCGCCTATAAAAGTCCAAATTTTGGTAATAAATTCGAATATTTTAAAGAAAAATCCGAACAAATTCAAAGTTACGAAACTTCAAATTTAAAACCAAATTTGGTTTTGTGGCTTAGCGAAAGCACGATGGACGCTTCGTTATTTAAAGGAAATTTGCCAAAGCTTTCTATGTTTGAAAATTCGCAAAATACCAAATTTAATTCGCTCGTTAGAGTTCATACTTACGGCGGTGGGACATATAAGAGTGAATTTGAAGTTCTAAGCGGATTAAGTCCTGATGATTTTGGAGTTTATTCATCGCTACTTTTTCATAGCGTAGCAGAGCATACAAAGTTTTCTTTGCCAAAAATTTTGAAGCAAAACGGCTACAAAACCATAGTTTTAAACCCTTTTGTGCCGGGAAATTACAATGCAGGCGAAGCGTATAAATTTTTAGGATTTGACGAACAATATCACCCGTTTGATTTAGGCTATGGCGATAAAAAGTCGAATTTATGGCATATTTCAAGCACCGATATGGCAAATTTGGTAAAAAAACTTTTTGAAAAATACGATGAGCCGATTTTTATCTATGTTTTGAGTATGAACGAACACGGACCTTACAATAGGGCAAAATCAATCAAATTCGACCTTGATAAATTCTATGATGAAAAAACGGCTCTACAAATAAGCGATTATTACGAGCGTCAAGCCGCCTTAAATGACGCTATTGAGAGCTTGGATAAGTTTTTAGCTAGTAATGAAAAAGAGTATGTTTTTGCATATTTTGGTGATCATCAAGGCGTTTTGGGCTTAAAAGAAAATGATTTTATTTACGACCATAAAAAGCCTTTTGAAATAACAAATTTTGTTGTTCGTGGTTCAAAAGGTATTAAAAAAATTGAAAATCCAAATTTAAGTGAGCTTGGGCTTATGGGTGGTGTTTTGCTAGAACTTATGCAGATTTCGCCTGATGAGTTTTTTAAAGCAAATTTTGCTATGAGAAAATTTTGCGACGGGATTGATGATTGCACTGATAAAAATCTTTCAAAATCCTATAAAAGCTATATTTTTGATGATTTGGATGTTGCAAATAGATAGAATTTCGTAAATTTACATAAATTTGGTAAAATTGCTGTTTTTTAAAATAAATTTGCAAATTTGGCTGGTTTGAGCCAAGTTTTTTATAAAAAGGTTAAATTTGATTAAATATCTGCTTTTTAAATATTTGCGTTTTGATAAATCTCAGCCATTTATCACGCTTTCGGCGATTTTGGCGTTTTTGGGCGTGAGTATCGGGCTTATGGTTTTGATTGTGGCGATGGCGATTATGAACGGATTTGATAAAGAATTCGAACGCAAACTTTTTACGATGAACTATCCGATTACCATTTTTGGAGCATTTAAAGGCGGAGTTAGCTTAGACGATGTAAATGAGCTAAAATCGCAGTTTAGCGATATGAAATTTAGCCCATATATTAGTTCGCAAGTTATCGTTAAAAACGGCGATAAGCTAGAAGGCGGGCTTGTTTTTGGCGTAAATTTAGACGATGAAAAAGCTATAAATTCGGTGGTAAATGACGGCATAAAAGAAGCAAATTTGGATAATTACGGCATTTTGGTCGGAAAAGGCATAAAAGATGAATTTATGCTAGAAAACGGCGAGAAACTGATACTAATTTTCACCAAAGGCGATCCGGGCGGATTTACGCTGATACCAAAAATGAAAAGATTTGAAGTTCGCGCGGATTTTTCATCTGGGCTTATTGCTTATGATAAAGCATATTTATATACAAACGCAAAAGATTTGGCTAGTGTTTTGGGCTATGAAAGTGATAAATTTGACGGAGTGCATATTTATTCAGACGACCCTATGAACGATATTAAGCGCATTTCAGCTGTTTTGCCAAAGCATTTAAGAGCCATTGGCTGGTGGCAACAAAACGGAAACTTTTTTTCAGCCCTTGCACTTGAAAAACGCGCACTTTTTATCGTGCTAATGCTTATCATTTTGGTTGCTAGTTTAAATATTATTAGTTCGCTTTTGATGACCGTTATGAACCGTCGCCAAGAAATCGCGCTTTTGCTTAGTCTTGGGGCGAGTAAAAATGAAGTGAAAAAGACATTTTTTGCACTTGGTTCAGTCATCGGCGGAAGCGGGATTATTTTTGGGCTTATTTTGGGGCTTTTTGGCGTGTGGCTCTTTGGAAATTTCGACATTATAAATTTACCGGCAGATGTCTATGGAAGCTCAAAACTACCGATGGAGCTTTCAAGTGTGGATTTAACGATGATTTTAGTGGGAGCTATTTTGATTGTGATTGCTTCGTCGTATTATCCTGCCAAAAAAGCCACTCAAATCGATGTTTTGCAAACTTTAAGAAATGAGTAAAATTAACTAAATTCTATTGTCATTGCAAATTTTTTGCAAATTTCGCTTCCATTGTCATTGCGAGAGTTTGAAAAACTCGAAGCAATCGCCAAAGTTTAAATAACGAATTCGCAAATTTATAAAATTTGACTTTAATCATTGGCGATTGCCACGACCACTTTGTGGTCTCGCAATGACAAATTTGCAAATTTACAAAATAATAAAATTATGTTAAAATCGTTTAAATTCATATTTGGTGGTATCTTTTGTAAAATCAATATTATGTCTATATTTTATTCAACAGCAAATACGGCTCACTTTATGTTGGTATAACAAACGATTTAAAACGCCGAATTTACGAACATAAACAAAAATTTATCAAAGGTTTTACGGCTCGTTATGGTATTGATAAACTAGGCTATTTTGAGATGACAGATAGTGTAGAAAGTGCCATTTTGCGTGAAAAACAGCTAAAAGCAGGAAATCGAAAACACAAAATTGATTTGATAGAAAGTATAAATCTAAGTTGGCGTGATTTATACGATGAAATTTTTTGAATTTATAAATTTACCTTCCACTGTCATTGCGAACACAAACGAAGTAATCTTTCCATTGTCATTGCGAGAGTTTGAAAAACTCGAAGCAATCGCCAAAAGTGAATAAATCGAAATCCATTATTTGTCATTGCGAACGCAGACGAAGTCAATCGCCAAAGTTTAAATTTAATATCTGTTTTTTTGCGAATTTTAAAAATTCTAAAAATAAATTTGCAATTTACAAAATTTGACTTTAACCACTGGCGATTGACTTCGCCTAACGGCTCGTCCAAATGTCGGCTAACGCCGTCGCTACGCTCATTTTGCCACGAAATTTTCTAACGAAAATTTCTCGCAATGACACTTGAAAGAAATTTCTTGCAATGACATTTGACAGAAAATTTATCAAAATAACAAAAAACTAACCGAAAAATGTAACACAAATTCAAGCATTTCCAAACAAAAAATAAATTTATCCAAAACTTAAAAAACACTTTATAACTATACTTTCAAGCAACTTTAAGGAAAACAAAACAAAAAAAAATGTAAAATAAGCAAATTTTTACTTCTGCGTAAGTTGAATTTATTAAATTCATAGAAAAGGAGTTTTTATGAAACTTGGATTTTTACGGGTTAGCTTGATAGCTTCTGCCGTGATTTTTGCCACAAGTGCGAGTGCCGACTTTACGGTAAATTCTGGCACTACTTATACCAACAGTGCAACAGGCACCAATGGCAACTACAATGGCAAATGGTTTCGTCCGGGTAAAACCTCAAATTTAGCAGGTTCGGCAGGATTTTTTGACGCCAAAGGTGCAAATGTCGCTACGCAAATAGTAAGTGGAAATCATCCGCATAGTCCTTCGTGGTTTAATCAGGCAGGTATAAATTTAGGCGGAGCAAATGATGCTACAAGTTTGCAAAATATGAGAAATGCTCTTGAAATTATTCGCACAACTAATAATTATAGAACAGATTCGCAATACCAAGAGAATTTGCAGGCTCTAAAAGTCAGCGATATATTGATGGCTGTTTCTCAAATACGAACTGATTGGTCGGCAAATGTTCAGTGGGGTCATTCACCGCAAAGTGGCGTTGCTGCTGTGGCTGAAAATTTAGGTAATGGATATACTGTAAGCAATATTTCAGCAGGTTGGTATAGCGAAAAATCAAATTGTGAAGGCGGAAATCGACACAATTGCACTTGGAGAGCCACAGTGCCGATGACAGGACACTACTTAAATATGGTAGGAAATCATACGGTTACCGGCGCTGCTTATGCCAGTGGTACTAGCGGTAGGATTACGGGTGCTGTATATGGTAGCGATGCGATATATCCTACAAGTAATTATTATGATAGAATACTTCTTGATGCCGGAACAGATGTCGATTTATATGCTGCTATGTTAGATGCTTATATTGATACTGGCTGGTATTTTTACAATGAAAACCAAACCGTAACCGTTACAAATGCCGTAAATGATAATGAAGTAATAGTTTCAGGTGGCTATGCAATATCGGGGCTTAGTGCTAAAAATAACACCGTAACTATACAAAACGGAGCAAAACTAAAAGAAGTCTATGGCGGATATGCAGTAGATGGAGAAGCTACGGGAAATACGGTAAATTTCTTAGGCGGAGAGATAAGCGGGACACTATATGGCGGTTACTCTGAGAATTCTAATGCAAATGTCATAAGTGGAAATAAAATAAACATAGGTGATGCAAACTCAGCCATAGCTATGGGTTCAAGAGTAGGTAATATAGCAAATGTAGAAGAGTTAAATTTCTACCTATCAAAGACAGTAAATAACGAAGATACTGCTATATATATCATAGGTGGAGCACAGACAGACTTAGGAAGCACAACCGTATATGCTTATCTCGAAGATGCTTCAAATTTAACACATGATAGCAAAATTCACCTTATAAACAATCCTGCAACAATAACTACCCCAAAAGCTACAAATACAGCTAATGTAAGTTTAAATGTAGCAGGACTAGCTACTATAAATGGAGCCAAGATAGGATTAGCTGATCAAAATACAAATTTAGATTTGTATTTTGATTATTCAACTGATCCTGTAACTGATCCTGTAACTGATCCTGTAACTGATCCTGTAACTGACCCTGTAACTGACCCGATCACTGATCCTGTAACTGATCCTGTAACTGACCCGATCACTGATCCTGTAAC
>JAFUFY010000008.1 GCA_017469645.1 Campylobacter sp.
AAAATCGTCATAAATTAATGCTAAATTTAAAATTTTTAAGTTTAAATTTAATATAAAAATTACAAATTTACATTTTTTTTAAAATTTTTTTTGAAACGATGTTACAGAAATAAACACAAAAAAAGAGTAAATTTTGGTTTTTTATTGTAGTATATCAACCGAAATTTTATAAAAGGTAAAAAATGGATTGGAAAGATAAAATCAAAAACGACAAAACGCCTACACAGTTGTATTACGCAAAAGGGGGAGTAATCACTCCACAAATGGAATTTGTAGCCAAAATCGAAGGCTTAGAAGCTGAATTTATCCGCTCACAAATCGCAGAAGGAAAACTCATAATACCTGCAAATATAAACCACGCCAATCTTGTTCCCATGGGCATTGGCAGGGCATTAAAATGCAAAATCAACTCAAATATCGGCTCATCGGCCCTAGCTAGTGATATAAACGAAGAGATTGATAAATTAAAAATCTCTATCAAATATGGCGCAGACACCGTCATGGATCTAAGCACAGGCGGAGATTTAGATGAAATTCGCTGTGCGATTATCGCAAATTCTACCGTTCCTATCGGCACGGTGCCGATTTATCAAATTATCCACGATATTAAGGATTTAGATAACCTAACGCCGCAAATTATGCTTGATTGTATCGAAAAACAAGCTCGTCAAGGCGTTGATTATTTCACTATTCACGCTGGATTTTTGCTTAAATTTATGCCGCTTGTTGCCAAACGCAAAATGGGAATAGTAAGTAGAGGCGGCTCATTAATGGCTAGTTGGATGATGAAGCACCACAAAGAAAATCCGTTTTACGAAAATTTTGACGCTATTTGCGATATTTGTGCCAAATACGATGTTTCGCTCTCACTGGGCGATAGTTTAAGGCCCGGCTGTCTATACGACGCCACAGATGAAGCCCAAATGAGCGAACTTGCCGAGCTTGGCAAGCTTGCAATTAGGGCAAATGCAAAAAATGTTCAAGTTATGATAGAAGGTCCCGGTCATGTGCCGTTTAATCAGATTGAATTTAATATGAAGGAAGAGCAAAGACTTTGTAATGACGCTCCGTTTTATATTCTTGGACCACTGCCGACTGATATAGGTGCCGGGTATGATCATATCACAAGTGCGATTGGCGGGACAATGGCAGCATTTCATGGGGCAAGTATGCTTTGCTATGTTACGCCAAAAGAGCATTTAGGTTTGCCAAATGCAAAAGATGTTAGAGAAGGAATTATTGCCCATAAAATCGCAGCTCACGCTGCCGATGTTGCACTTGGTCGAGCAGGAGCTATCGAGCGAGATCACGCAATGAGCGATGCTAGATATAAATTTGATTGGAATAAACAGTTTGAACTTGCACTTGATCCCCAAAAAGCAAGAGAACTTCACGATGAGAGCTTGCCGCAAGAAGTTTTTAAAGAAGCCGAGTTTTGTTCAATGTGCGGTCCGAAATTTTGTGCCTATAAAATTTCACGCCAAATTGCAGAGCAAAGTTGCGAAAACTATCCGAAAGAAAAAAATGAGTAAATTTGCTCTAATTACTGGGGCTAGTAGCGGTTTGGGCTTGGAATTTGCTAAAATTTGTGCCGAATTTGGATATAATCTTGTCATCACGGCACGAAATTTAGCAAATTTAAACGCCCTAAAAAGCGAAATCGAAGCTAAATTTGGCGTGATAGTTTTTGTTTTTGAGGCGGATTTATCGCAAAATACTAGCGTGGATAAAATTTGCGAATTTGTCCGCGAAAATTCCCTAAAAATCGATATTTTAATCAACAACGCAGGTTTTGGCGACCATGATGAATTTACTAAAAGCGATCTAAAAAAACAACTCGAAATGGTGCAGGTAAATATTTCTAGTTTGCTAAATTTAACGCATTATTTTGCAAATTTGATGATTATGCAAGGCGGCGGAAAAATCATAAATATCGCTTCGGCTGCTTCGCTCACGGCTGGTCCAAAAATGAGCGTGTATTACGCAAGTAAGGCATTTGTGCGAAATTTCAGCCTAGCTTTGAGCGAAGAGTTGCGTGAAAAAAATGTTAGCGTTACGGCATTTTGCCCAGGTCCGGTTGCTACAAATTTTGGCGAAAGAGCAAATGTAAAAAACGCCAAAATTTTTGCACGAAGCGATGATGCAAATGCAGTGGCAAAAAGAGCTTTTGAAGCCATGCAAAAGGGAAAAACGCTAGTGTATGACGGCAGATTTATGGGTTTAGCAAATTTGCTAACTAGACTTGCTCCAAGCAGTCTTTCAGCCAAAGTTACAGGCTATTTAAACGGCTAAATTTGATAAAATTTAATAGAAAGTGAGAAAAAATGAACAAAAACGAAGTTTTAGAAAAACTCAAAAGCGTGATTTATCCGGGCTTTGAAAAAAGCATTGTGGATTTTGGTTTTGTAAAAAATATCGAAATCGGCGATAGGGTTTTTGTGGAAGTGGAAATTCCAAGTTCAAATCCGCAAATAGCAAACACGCTAAAAAGCGATATTTCAAAGGTTTTAGGGGAGTGTGAAATCGTTATAAAAACGCCAAAAATCCCGGAAGAACGAAGCAACTCACGAAGCGGAAAAAATATCGCTCCGCAAATCAAACATTTTGTGATGATAAGTAGCGGCAAAGGTGGCGTTGGCAAAAGCACGACTACGCTAAATTTAGCGATTAGTGCAGCTAAATTGGGTAAAAAAGTGGGCGTTTTAGATGCCGACATTTACGGACCAAATATGCCACGAATGCTAGGCGAAGAAAACACGCAACCAACAATCATCGGACAACGCTTAAATCCTATTTTAACGCATGGCGTTGAGATGATGAGTATGGGGGTTTTGATTGAAGCAGGACAAGGCTTAATCTGGCGAGGCGCCATGATAATGAAGGCAATCGAGCAACTTTTAAAAGATGTTGCGTGGAGCGATTTGGATATTTTATTTATCGATATGCCTCCTGGTACAGGAGACGCGCAAATCACACTAGCCCAAAGCGTTCCGGTAAGTGCAGGAATTTGCGTAACCACGCCACAAATCGTAGCACTTGATGATAGCGCTAGAAGCCTTGATATGTTTGAAAAACTGCATATTCCGATTGCTGGAATCATCGAAAATATGAGCGGATTTATCTGCCCTGATAACGGCAAAGAATACGATATTTTCGGTCGTGGCGGTGCAAACGAACTAGCTAAAAAATACAAAACCGAAGTAATAGGGGAAATTCCAATCGAAATCGCAATCCGTGAAGGTGGCGACAAGGGCAAACCAATCAGCTTTTATGAGCCAAATTCGGTTAGCTCAAAACGCTACGAACAGGCTGCAAGAGCCTTAATATCGACATTAGAAAAAATCGAAAGAGAAAATTTAGCAGATAACTCTGCAATCCAACCGCAAATGTAAATTTAACCAAACGGCGAATTTTTCGCCGTTTGCGTGAGATAAGGAACTAAAATGCCACTTATAAATGTAAAAATGACGATTGAAGACGGCGGGTTGAGCACGGAACAAAAGCAGGATTTAGCCAAGGAGCTAACGAATGCTTTTGTGCGAGTTGTAGGGCGTGGGCAGAAAACCTGTGTAGTCGTTATTGATGAGATTAGCACCGATAACTACGCAATCGGTGGCGAGACGATAACAAATATCCGCAAAAAGCAAAGCTAAATTGAAGCAAATTTAGCGTGATTTTGGCGTAATTTGTAAATTTAAAATCCCAAAATGATAAATTTAAAAACAAACCTATCTAAAACCGAGTTAAAAAAGCTTAAAATCCTTTATAAAAGGGCTTTTCCAAAGGCTGAGAGAAAGCCGTTTGCGATGATTTTACGCTCATGGTGCGAAAATCGTGGCGAAATTTATGGTGTGTTTAGTGGAGATAAATTTGCAGGACTTGTGCTTACGCTAATCTCGCCAAATGCGGTTTTGATTGATTATTTGGCTATTTTACCAAAGTTTCAATCACAAAAAATCGGCGGGGCAGTTTTGTCAAATTTAATGCAAATTTACAAAGACAAAGCCATTTTTTGCGAAATCGAAAGCACCGAAAATGTCTGGGAAAATTCGCTCAAATTTAAACGAAAAAGATTTTATCTTAAAAACGGATTATTTGACACAGGCATAAAAATAAGCCTTTGGGGCGTGAAAATGGAGCTTTTAAGCAGTGCCAAAAACGCCAAATTTGATGAGTATTTTGAAATTTACCGCCACGCATACGGCGATAAATTTGAACTCAAAATCAAAAATCTAAATTCACTTAAAAGTGACGAAAAGCAAATTTATGAAAATATCGATATAAACGAAATTGGCGGGTGAAATTTATGTATCAAAAATTTTTTGGTTTTTTGGCACTATTTTTATTTTTGATTGTGGTCTTTTATACACTCATAAAACACACGAACCAAGAGCCATTTAGCGTATTTTTATTATTTCCGATTTGTTTGATTTTGTTTTTATTTTCTTTGTATTTTTATCTCAAACAAAATCAGCGTGCTAAAAAGCAAATGCTATGTTTTGCTTTGATTGCGATATTAATTATATCGCCATTTATTGGGATTAAATTTTATAATTACGCCATAAAAGAGCCAAGTTATTTAATCGGCGAAATAATTTTGGCTAAAAATATGTCAAAATTTGACGGCGACATCACAAAATACATAAATTCACAAATCTTAAATACAATAAAATCGCAAAATTTAGAGTATCTCAAATCGCAAGGTTTTAGTGTAAATTTGCAAAATGAGCAAATAAACGCATTTTTTAAAGGCGTGGTAAAAAGACAAAATTTAAAAATATCAATAATAATAAAAAACGACGAAGTCAAAATTATTGCATTTAGTGGATACAACGCACTATGATGATGAAATACTTTTGTGCTTAGTTTTAGAATTTTTCTCAATTTCAGCTAGATTTTGATAAAATTGCTTTTAAATTTACCTAAATTTAATCAAATTCAAAAGGAAAATCAAAATGCAAATCCCTGATAAAATCATAAGCCGAGATAAAATCATCGTTCGCACAGGAGTTATCGGCATTATCGCAAATGCGATTTTATCGGCGTTCAAAGCCGTCATCGGCGTGGCTACAAATTCAGTCGCTATCATCGTCGATGCCATAAATAACCTAAGCGACGCTTTAAGCTCGGTGATTACGATTGTAGGTCTTAAACTTGCAAATAAAAAACCGGACAAAGAGCACCCTTACGGACACGGCAGGATAGAGTATCTCACAGCCTTAACTATCGGCGTGATTATCCTATATACGGGCGTTAGTGCGGTTATTAGCTGCGTGAAAAAGATCATTTCGCCTATCACGCCAGAGTATGACACCATTTCGCTCATAATTATCGCTGTGGCGGTGGCTGTGAAGCTATTTTTGGGAATTTATACACAGAAAATGGGCGTTCGGGCAAATTCAGACTCGCTAATCGCAAGTGGCGTTGATGCGAAATTTGACGCATTAATTTCGCTTTCAACTTTACTTGCGGCACTTATTTTTGTGTTTTTTGGCGTGAGTTTAGAAGCGTATTTAGGCGTTTTAATCTCGATTTTGCTTATAAAAACAGCCGCCGAAATCCTAAAAGATACGATAAATAAAATTCTTGGTTCTCGCCCAAATATCGAAATCACAAAGCAAATTTACAAAGAAATTCGTAAAATCGATGGCGTTCTTGGGGCGTATGATTTGATGTTTCACGACTACGGTCCTGATAAAATGCTAGGATCCGTGCATATCGAAGTTAGCGAAGATTTAAATGCTGCTCATATCGACGCTTTAACTCGCAAAATCCAAAGCGAGATTTTTGGCAAATTTAGCGTTATACTCGATACTGTGGGCATTTATGCGATAAATCTTAAAAATCCGCAAATCAAAGCAATTCACACGACTATCAAAAAAATCGTTTTTGAGCCTAAATTTGTGCTTCAAATGCACGGATTTTATGTAAATTTAGACGAAAAAATCATTAGTTTTGATATGATTGTGGATTTTGCTGCACCAAATAGGGAAGAAATTTACAAAGAAATTCACGCCAAAATCCAAAATGAATTTAGCGATTTTCAAATTCTAATCGCACTAGATAATGATTATAGTGGGTAAATTTGGTATTTTTTACAAAATCAAATTTTAATGCTAAATTTAATATAATCTAATTTTTAAATTTAGCAAGGATAAAATTTGTTTAAAATTTTAGATTTATTTTGCGGTGCTGGTGGGTTTTCAAGCGGTTTTGAGCAAAATCCAAATTTCAGCACTTTAATTGGACTTGATTTTGAAAAATCAGCAATTGCTACTTTTTCGCATAATTTCCCAAAAGCAAGTGCGATTTGTGGCGATATAACGGGTAAAAATGTAAAAAATGAAATTATTAAACAATCTAAAAATCTAGGTATAAATATGATAATTGGCGGTCCGCCTTGTCAAGGTTTTAGTTTGAAAGGTAAAAATTTAGGGCTAAAAGATGAACGAAATTTTTTGTTTTTAGAATACTTTGACATTGTAGAAAAACTGCAACCTCAAATTTTTATAATAGAAAATGTGAAAAATATTTTAAGCTCAGCAAACGGATATTTTAAAAAGCAAATTGAAGAAAAAATCGCAAATTTGGGCTATAAAGTAAATTCTGGTATTTTGAACGCTTATGATTACGGTGTGCCACAAAATCGCCAAAGAGCGTTTTTTATCGCTTGTAAAGATAAATTTATAGATTTTCCAACGCCGCAAGTTGAAAAATTTAGCGTAAAAGACGCCATTTGGGATTTAGCATATCTTGGTAGTGGCGAGGGTGAAATTATCAGTGAATACAAAAATAAGCCAAGTTCAAAATATCAAAAAATGCTTCGCGGAAAATATTTGCAATATCACAAAGCAAGTAATCACGCTAAAATCGCACTTGAAAAACTAAAAATGATACCAAGCGAAAGCTCGAAAGAGCATTTGCCAAAAGAGCTTTGGGGAAAACAAAAATTTGCGACCACTTGGGGGCGACTTGTTTGGGACGAGCCAAGTCCTACGATAGATACGAGATTTGACACGCCAAGCAACGGCAAAAACTCGCACCCTTTTTTAAATCGTTCAATCACGCCAAGAGAGGCGGCACGAATTCAAAGTTTTAGCGATGATTTTGAGTTTTTAGGCACAAAAACGCAAGTTTGCAAACAAATCGGAAACGCCGTGCCACCGCTTTTAGCAAAAGCCCTAGCTGATAAAATTTCGGAGATTTTTTGTGAATAAATTTGAAATTTATAATACCGACGGCATTAAATTTATGCGTAATCTAGCAAAAAACGGCGAAAAAGTTTCACATATCATCACAGACCCACCCTATAATATTTCGCAAAAAAATAATTTTTCCACGATGAAACATAAACGAAAAGGGGTTGATTTTGGCGAGTGGGACAAAGAATTTGACCTGCTTGGTTGGATAAATTTAGTCCCACAAATTTTAGATAAAAATGGTTCAATTATTGTTTTTTGCAGTTATAAATTTATTAGTTTTATAGCCGAAACATTTGAGAAAAACGGCATTTGTGTAAAAGATATTTTAGTGTGGCAAAAGTCAAATCCTATGCCACGAAATACAACTCGCCGTTATGTCCAAGATATGGAATTTGCTCTTTGGGGCGTGAAAAATGGTGCAAAATGGATTTTTAATAAGCCAAGCAACAAGCCTTATTTGCGTTCAATCTTTCAAACTCCTGTTGTCGCAGGAAATGAAAAAGTAGCTCACCCAACGCAAAAATCGCTAAATTTAATGAGTGAGATTATCCAAATTCACACAAATAAAAATGATTTAGTGTTTGACCCATTTATGGGAAGTGGCACAACGGGCGTGGCGTGTGCGAACTTAAAGCGAAATTTCATCGGCGTAGAAATCGATAAAGGGTATTTTAAAATCGCAAAAGATAGATTAAAGGAATTTTTATGAAAGTTTCTGAATTTTTTGATGAGAATTTGCAAATTTCGCCTTTTATTTTAGGTGCATTTTTTGGGCGTTTTGTGGTGCAAAGTGATTATATTTACACACTTTCAAGCTATAAAAGCTCAGAAAAAATTGATGATGAGTTATTTTATAAACAAAGCAAAGAAAATTATTTAAAAGCCCTAAATTCGCAAAGTAATGGCGATTTTTGGGAATTAAATCATTATAAAACAATCAAAAGAGCCGAATTTGTCTGTGTTTTACAAAATGATTTAAATTTAAATAACGATGAATTTTATGCAAAATTATTGCGAAAAATATTTTTGAGCGATTTTTTCTTGGATTGTGATTTAAGCGAAGCTAAAAAGAAATTTATTCGTGGATTTTTTGAACTTCGTGGCAGTATCGATACAACAAGACCGCTTTTGGCACAAGATTATTTTTACAAAAATATGAGTGAAATCAAGCGAATTCACTTTTTGGTTGATAATTTTTTTGTGAGTGAAAATGAATTAAACTGGAATTTCCGTGAGCTACAAAACCAATTTGTAAGTGGCGAAAACAAAAGAAACACGCAACTAAGAATAAATTTATTTTGGTATCTTAAAAATATTGGACTAATTAACGAATATAAGGCGAAAATCGCTGAGGAAATTTATGATTTAACGCCAAATTTGATAGGCAAAATTTATTATTTTGATTGTGGAGTGCAAACTCACGGCAAGGCAAAATTTAATGAAAGGGTAAATTTTTATCTAAATTTTGTGTTTGGTAAAAATTTGAGTAAATTTGAAATAAAAAATCTTCGCAAAGATTTGGAATTTAACGAGAGTTTTGGCGAAAATGAGTTTTTGCGGGACGCAAATATTATTAAATTTATGCGTTTTAATACGCCTGATGAGTGCTTTGCGTGCAAAAAAATTTATGATATAAAAGATAGAAGTTTTCCAAGTAAGCCGTTAAATGGTAGGTTTTATACTGAAATTCATCATGTTATTTCTGTGGGAAAAGATAAAGATTTAGATGTTTTAGAAAACTTAGCAAAACTTTGTCCTGTGTGCCACAGAGCTTTGAAAAAAGGTGCAAGTGATGAGAAAGTTCAAAAAGATTTAATATGCGAAATCTTAAATTCAAACCCACAAAATTTGGAATTTGCTAAAATTATATTTCAAAGCGAAAATTTAGATATTTTAACTGATAAAATTTGGCAAAATTTAAAATAAATTCAAAAGGACAAAAATGATAGAAATCAAAGATTTAACGCATAGGTTTGGCAAACAGCTTTTGTTTGAAAATGTAAATTTAAGCCTTGATAGGTCGCATAGATACGGGCTAATAGGAGCAAACGGAGCCGGAAAATCAACTTTTCTTAAAATTTTAAGTGGCGAAGTCGAACACACAAGTGGCGAAATCGCTGTCGATAGTGGGCTTAAAATCGGAGTTTTGGGACAAGATCAGTTTGCATTTGAAGAATTTACGCTTAAAGATGCCGTGCTGTATGGCAATAAACGACTTTACGAAGCAGTAAAAGAAAAAGAAAAACTCTACGAAAGTGCCGAATTTACCGATGAAATAAATAATCGCTTGGCTGAGTTAGAGATGATATGTGCCGAAGAAGACCCAAGCTACGAATATGAAATCAGGATTGAAAAAATCCTTAGCTCTTTGGGCTTAAATGAATTTGATAAAAAAATGAGCGAAGCCGAAACTAGCGATAAATTCAAGGTCTTACTCGCACAAGTTTTATTTCCTAAACCTGATATTTTGTTCTTAGACGAGCCGACAAACAACCTTGACATTGAAGCGATTTCGTGGCTAGAATACGAACTAAACCGCCATGAGGGCACTTTGGTGGTTATCAGCCACGATAGACACTTTTTAAATAGAGTTTGCACGGATATTTTAGATGTGGATTTTCGCAAAATTCGCAAATTTAGCGGAAACTACGATGACTGGTATATCGCAGCAAATTTGCTTAGCCGTCAAGCCCAAATGGAGCGTGATAAACAGCTAAAAGAAAAAGCCGAGCTTGAAAAATTTATCGCTCGTTTTAGTGCAAACGCAAGCAAGGCTAAACAAGCCACAAGCCGTCAAAAACTGCTTGAAAAACTTGATATTAGCGAGATTGCGGTGTCAAGTCGTAGGGATCCTAGCATTTTATTTAAACTAGGTCGCGAAATCGGAAATGAAATTTTAGAGCTTAAAGGGATAAATAAAAAATTTGGCGATATTACCATTTTTAAAGATTTTGATTTTAAGCTTGAAAAGGGCG
>JAFUFY010000077.1 GCA_017469645.1 Campylobacter sp.
AATGCCCACATTGTGGCAAAGGCGACATTGAGTATGGTGCAAAAGCTTGTAGCGAATGCGGGTCTAAAATCTTATATAAAGCAATTAGTGGATTAGGCTTAATGGCCACAGCAGTTTTAAGTATTGTTTTTGCTATTTTAGCTGTTGTGATTAATTTTAGGATAATGAATATGTTAGGTACAAGGGGATCGGAAGAGGAACTGGGTATGCTTCTTTGTTGCGAAGGCGTGTTAATCTGTTTTGCAATATATTGTATTGTTCAGCATGTAGTTGCGTATCACAAAAATTTCGAATTGCAACAAAACCCGATTTTCAAAAGAAACAAAAAATACTTCAAAAAATAAATTTAAAGCTTCGTAGGGTGGGCATCCTTGCTCACCAAAATTTACAAACAAATTTAAAAAAATTCTGGCTCGTAGCTCAAAATTCTCAATTAAAATTCGGAATTTCGCTAAATTTAACGCTTTCGTTTTGCAAATTTTGGATAAATTCATCTAAATTTGCAAATTCATTTTTTGTGATTTCGCCTTTGAAATTTGCGCCAAGGTCGTTAAATTCGGTATTAAATTTTAAATTTTGTTTTTCAAAAAAATGTTGGAATTTTGAAATCAAACTAAACGGCACAAAAAATTCGCAAGATTTTTTAAATTCAAAAGGCGTAAGTGTTGCCGAATTTATCGCTAAATTCACGCTTGAAGCATACGCTCTTACAAGTCCGCCTGTGCCTAGCTTTATCCCGCCAAAATACCGCACGACTAAAACCGCAGTATTTATAAGCTCAGCCCCACGCAAAGCATTTAAACAAGGCGTTCCGCTTGTGCCTTTTGGTTCGCCGTCATCTGATTGATTTTCCACGATTTGGTTAAATTCGTTTAAAATTCGATACGCCCAAACGATATGCGCTGCTTTTGGGTGCTCGTTTTTTAAACGCGATAAAAGTGCGTCAAATTCGCTAAATGGCGTTAAAAATGCGATAAATTTGGATTTTTTTACTTCATTTGAAATCTCGAAAATTTGCGTTATTTGTCGCACTTTTTACCTTTTGCGAAATATTTTTTTGATATAATACAAAAATTTTGATTAAATTTAAGGATTTAAAATGATACAAACTTGTCTTTTTCCTGCTGCCGGTTATGGCACGAGATTTTTACCTGCGACAAAATCTTTGCCAAAAGAGATGTTGCCGATTTTAACGAAGCCTTTGATTCACTACGGCGTTGATGAAGCCTTGGAGGCCGGTATGAATAATATGGCGTTTGTCTCAGGTCGTGGAAAAAGGGCATTGGAAGATTATTTTGATATTAGCTATGAGTTAGAACACCAAATTTCAGGTTCTTCAAAAGAATATTTGTTGCAAGAGATTAGAGATTTGATGAATACTTGCACATTTTCTTTCACTCGCCAAAGGGAAATGAAAGGTCTTGGTCATGCCATTTATACAGGCAGAACGCTTGTCAGAGATGAGCCATTTGGCGTGGTTTTGGCTGATGATTTATGCGTAAATGAAAACGGCGAGGGCGTTTTAGCGCAAATGGTGAAAGTCTATGAAAAATATCGCTGTTCGGTTGTTGCCGTTATGGAAGTCGAACCTAACCAAGTTTCAAGCTACGGCGTGGTAAATGGTAAATTTATAGAAGATGATTTGATGATGGTTAGCGATATGGTCGAAAAACCCGCACCTGACGAGGCTCCATCAAATTTGGCAATTATTGGTCGCTATATTCTAACGCCTGATATTTTTGAGATTTTAGAGCATACCGCGCCCGGTAAAAACGGTGAAATTCAAATCACTGACGCGCTTTTAAATCAAGCCAAAAACGGCGTTGTAATCGCGTATAAATTTAAAGGCAAACGCTTTGATTGCGGTTCTGTCGATGGTTATGTCGAAGCGACAAAATATTTTTACGAGATGATGAAAAATGGTAAAAAATAGTCTTTTTTTTAAAAAAGCCGAATTTAGCGAGATAAAATCCTACGCAAAACGCTTAAATAGCGAGAGCGAGAGTGGCGAGATCGGGTATTATGATTTGCCGAATTTTGGCGATGAAATCATCAAAGAAGCCGAAGATTTTTTCAAAGATAAAATTTACGACAATATCGTGCTAGTTGGAATCGGCGGTTCAAGTGTGGGCGTGAGAGCCATTTTAAGGGCTTTAAGAGCCAAAAAAATGCGAGCAAGGCTTCGAATTTTAGATAATATCGACGGATTTAGATTTGATACAATCACGCAAAGTATTGAATTTGATAAGACGATTTTTATAATCTCGTCCAAATCTGGCACGACGGTTGAGACGATTTCGATTTTTAAGGCGATTTTGGATTTTTACAAACCAAGCGATATTAGCAAAAATTTCATTTTTATCACCGATAACGGCTCGAAACTCGAAAAATTCGCAAATCAAAACAATGCAAAGGTTTTTAATATCCCAAAAAATGTCGGCGGGAGATTTAGCATTTTAAGTGCGATTGGGCTTGTGCCTATGGTAGCACTAGGACTTGATGCAAAGGCGCTTTTGCAAGGCGGTGCCCAGTGCAAGGCTGATTTTTTCGATGAAAAAGATGATACTCTTTTGCAAAAAGCCTATCACTATGCCACGCACAAATACGCTAAAATCAATGTTTTATTTAGCTACTGCGATCGTTTAGCAGGACTAAATGACTGGTATGTTCAGCTTTGGGCTGAAAGCTTGGGCAAAAAGCTTGGTCATACGCGTTTTGGGCTAACGCCGATAGGGCTAGTAGGAAGTAAGGATCAGCACTCATTTTTACAGCTCATAATGGACGGCACACGCGATAAAACGGTATCCTTCATAAAAATTTTAGATCAAAACAGCGAGAAAAAAGTTCCAAATTTAAGCCTTGAAAATTTAGATGATTTGGATTTTGCAAACGGCATTTGCA
Organism: Campylobacter sp.; assembly: GCA_017469645.1. Taxonomy (GTDB): domain Bacteria; phylum Campylobacterota; class Campylobacteria; order Campylobacterales; family Campylobacteraceae; genus Campylobacter_B. The sequence goes on from JAFUFY010000077.1 coordinate 2,902, forward strand.
TGAGCGAGATTATAAATTTGCAGTGTGATGCGACCATGCACGCGCTCATAAATGAAGGAATTAGTGTCGATTTGATCGAAGTTAGCGAGTTAAATGAGCGAAATTTAGGATATTTGTTTTATTATTTTGAGCTTTTAACTAGTGCTGTTGGCATTATGTTTGGCGTAAATACTTACGATCAGCCGGGCGTGGAAATTGGTAAAAGAATTTTAAAATCTTTGATTTTAAAAGAGCAAATTTGAGACTTAACGATTTCTTTATGAAATAAAACTATAATTCTTCAAATTTTTTTTAAAGGATAAAAGATGAAAAAGGTAATTTTAAGCTTAGCATTAGCCTGTGTTACGGCGTTTGCCGCTAACGGCGGTTTTGCTGGTGCAGAACAAAACCACGCCCAAAAAGGTGGCTTTGTCGATAACGCAAAAATTTCAGTTATGAGCGTAAAAGAAGCGCTAAATGCAAGAGACGACACAAGGGCAGTTTTACGCGGAAAAATCGTGCGTGAAATAAAATACGAAAAGTATGAATTTACAGACGGAAAAAGTCGAATTTTAGCCGAAATAGATGATAAAATTTGGCAAGGTTTAGTCGTAACTCCAAATGATTTTGTCGAAATCGAAGGCTATATCGACAATGACCCGTTTGAGCGAACGGAAATCGAAGTTTATCGCATTATTAAATTAAAATAACAAAAATCACTGCTTGGCGATTTGATTACAAAAAATCGCCAAATTTTTATAATTTTTATTAAATAATAAAAATTATTAATTAAAATAATTTATTTTTAAGTTTCATTTGCTATAATTCCATAAATTATTTCATAAGGAGAAGAAAATGAAAAAGGTTATCGAACAATTAAACAAGCTCCAAGCTGACGCTCATGCGTTATTTGTTGCATTTCACGATTATCACTGGAATGTAAAAGGTATGGATTTTTATCAAATTCACGCCTACACAGAAAAAGCTTATGAAAATATGGCGACTTTATTTGATGATATGGCAGAAAGAGCGTTGCAACTTGGCGGAAAGGCAGTTGTAAAGGTCGATGAGCTTACAAAACTAGCAAAAGCTCCGACTATAAGCAAAGCAAGTTACAAAGGCGAAGAAGTGTTAAAAGCTGTATTAAAAGCAGATGAATATCTAATCGCTGAGTTTAAAAAACTTGAAAGCGAAGCTGAAAAAGCAGGCGATGCTACAACCGTCGCAATCGCACAAGGCGAGTATGCTAAGCTTGAAAAAGAAGTTTGGATGTTAAAAAATACTTTGGCGAAATAAGTTTTATAGCTAAAATCATAACAGCACGGCTGAATTTTTCGGTCGTGCTTTTTTATTTTAAATCAAATTTAAAATTTACGCGTTAAATTTTTCTGTATTTTCCATTACTTTTGAATGTTTTGTATGCTTGATTTTTGCGTCATCTTTAAATGCGGCACGAATTTTATCCATACCGGCATAAAATTCCTTCATTAAAATAACGCATAAATATTTACAAAAATCATTTGTGAAAATTTCGTCATTTTTTATATCAATCGCACCGCATAGTTTAAGTAAGCTAATCTCGGTTGCTAGGGCAAGACGCAAATCTATTTTATTTTCTAATTCAAATTTTTTAATATTGATTTTGCCGTTAAAAAGCTCGGTTAAAAATATATATTTTACCCGTTGAATTTTGCTAAAATCACAAGTTGCAATTAATGTGCTTTGGTTATTTGCGATACGCGACGAATAATCGTTTAGATTGAAAGCATTTATCAAAAGTCTGCCGTCTAAAAAGCTAAATGCACCGCTTCCAAGCCCTAAATATTCGTGGTTTGAACCAACATATTCATCACTTAGATCTATTTTGTTTCTTGAAAATGCCCAAGCATTGCTTCTATGCCAATTTGAAAATTTTTCATTGATTATATTGTAAAAATATTCTTCATCATCTTCGCTAGTAACACCTAAGCTATGTGCGATTTTATCGCGCATCAAGCCAGATTTCATTAGTGGATACAAAGTGACTTGCTCAGAACCAATCGATTTTGCCAATTCTATATCGTTTAATAAAACTTCTTTTGTTTGAAACGGGAAATTAAAAATCAAATCAATATTTAAAATAGGCAAAATTCCAACAGCCTTGCTTAATTTTTCTTGCAAAATTTTACCGCTTCCAAATTGTTATATCTAGCTATTTTGCGTAAAATTTCATTATCAAAACTTTGAACACCGACACTTAATCTATCTATAAGTCCCTTAAAATCGGTTAATGTCACAGGATTGATATTATTTGGATCGCTTTCGCAAGAAATCTCATCTATCTTAAAAAGTTTTTTTGCAAGTTCTAGTGTTTTTAATAGTTCTTTTTGGTCGATCAAAGTCGTCCCGCCACCGACATATAGCGTTTTGAAATTATATCCTATTTCTTTTACTCTTTGCATTTGGCTACGAAGAGAAGCAAAATAAGTTTTACAGGCGTTTTCGTCGTAGGCATATTTGTGAAATGAACAATAGGGACAAAATATATGGCAAAACGGAATATGCATATAGAGCAAATAAGTTTTATCTTTTTTTGGAATTTGTTTTATATTTTTGTCTGTAAGATTGATTTTAAGAGATTTTCGGAGTGAGTTTTGCATTATTTTACTAGCATACTTTTTAGCCAAATTTTTGGAAAAATTATTTATAAATGTCATTAAATTTCCATTTCTAATAAAAAAACTAACTAAGATTTTACATAAAATCACTTAAAATTTGTGTAATTTTAATAGTGTTATATTTTTATAAAATTTTTATATTGATTGCAAGAATTCGCCACCTAGCGAATTCTTGCGAATAAGATTAGTTAAATTTATTTAAAAATTATCTTTCGTATTTGGATCCCTAAAATGTCCCCATGCGAGTTTTGTACCGCCTAAAATGTGAAAATGTAAATGCGGAACTTCCTGTCCGCCGTTTTCGCCGCAGTTTGAAATAAGTCTATACCCTGTTTTATCTAGCCCCATTGTTTTGGCGACTTCTTGGATAAATTTTGTCATCTCGCCCATAAGCTCGGCGTCCATTACCTGAAAGCTTTCATAACATTTTTTTGGGATTGCTAAAATGTGGATTGGCGCTTTTGGATTTATATCGTGAAAAGCTAGGAATTTATCGGTTTCAAGGACTTTGTTGCATGGAATTTCACCTGCGACTATTTTTTCGAAAATTGTCATTTTTTTGCTCCTAAATTTTAAGATATTTCGTGCGTGAAAATTATACTAAAATTTGCTAAATTCTAGGCAAATTTTTTAAATTTTACCTTGTTTTTATCATTTTTTTTATACAATCTAGCGAAAATTTTTACTAAGGATTAGACTTTGCAAGAGTATGAAGCGAAAATCAAAAGTGCCGAAAGCCTTGATGAGATTGAAAAAATCAGACTTGAACTTTTTGGCAAAAAAGGGCTCATAACCGAGCTTTTTAATAATCTCAAAAATGTTCCAAACGAACAAAAAAGAGAATTTGCACAAAACGCAAACAAACAAAGAGATTTTTTTGGCGAGTTAATCAGCGAAAAAAAGGCAATTTTAGAAATAAAAGCGCAAAAAGAAGCGATGAAAAGCGAAGCTATCGATGTTACTATGTTTAACGAAAACGCTGCAAACGGCGCATTGCACCCTGTAATGGCGACTATGGATAAGATTATCGAATATTTTATCTCACAAAATTTTAGCGTCGAAACAGGACCGCTTATCGAAGATGATTTTCATAATTTCGAAGCGTTAAATTTACCAAAATACCACCCTGCGCGCGATATGCAAGATACATTTTATCTAAATAATTCAAATTTGCTTCGCACCCATACAAGCGGTGTTCAAATTCGCACAATGGAGAAATTTGGCAAACCGCCGATTCGCATGATAGCACCGGGTGCTGTTTTTAGACGGGATTTGGATTTAACACACACGCCTATGTTTCATCAGGTTGAAGGTCTTGTGGTAGAAGAAGGCGACAAAGTAAGTTTTGCAAATTTAAAAGATATTTTGCAAAAATTTTTAGTTTATATGTTTGGCGATGTCAAGGTTCGATTTCGACCTAGCTTTTTCCCATTTACGGAGCCTAGCACCGAAGTTGATATTAGTTGTATTTTCTGCAAAGGTGCAGGTTGCAGGGTTTGCAAACAAACAGGTTGGCTTGAAGTCTTAGGAAGTGGCGTGGTTGATCCAAATGTTTTTAAAGCTGTGGGTTGGAAAAATGTCAGCGGATACGCTTTTGGGCTTGGCGTGGAGCGTTTTGCAATGCTACTTCACCGCATACCTGACTTGCGTTCATTATTTGAAGGCGATATTAGATTATTGGAGCAATTTAAATGATAGTTACAAGAGAGTGGTTACAAGAGTGGATTGATATTTCAGGCGTTAGCACCGATGAGCTTTTAAAAACGCTAAATTCGATAGGCTTAGAAGTTGATAGTTATCGCAAGATTGAAATCCCAAAAAAGGTCGTGGTTGGCTTTGTAAAAAGCAGAAAAGCTCATGAAAACTCCGATCATCTAAGCGTTTGCGAAGTTGATATTGGAAGCGAAGTTTTGCAAATCGTATGTGGTGCGAAAAATGTCGCAGCAGGGCAGTTTGTGGCTGTGAGCCTAGTCGGAGCCGTGCTTCCAAACGGACTAGAAATAAAACCCGCCAAGCTTCGTGGCGTAGAGAGTTATGGTATGATTTGCTCGGCAACTGAGCTAAATTTGCCAAAGCTAAATGACGGCATAATGGTGCTTGATAGCAGTATAGGCGAACTAACTCTTGGCAAAGAACTTTGCGAATTTAAAGCTTTTAGCGATGATATTATCGAAGTCGATCTTACGCCAAATAGAAGCGATTGTCTAAGCATTAGGGGCGTTGCTAGGGATTTAAGTGCTGCACTTGATTTGCCGTTGAAAGATAGAAAAATTTACGAAGAAAAAGACGGGCTTTTAGGCATAGGAAGGTTGCTTTCGCTTCATAGTGACGATAAAATAAATGCCAAATTTGCGTATCGTGCGTTTGAGATAAAAGAAAAAGTTTCATTTGATTTGTTGCGTTCGCTTCGTTTGGGTTTTGCGGATTTATTAGGTGCAAATTTTATCGCAAATTTGATAAATTATGCCGTGCATACAACGGGCGTTTTAATAAGGGCTTATGATTATAATAAAATTTGCGAAAAATGCGATAAAATCGCACTTAAAATCAATCAAGAAAAATATGGAAATTGCGGAATTTATTGCTGTGATAAGCAAATTTCCTTAGCTGGAATTTCGCAAAATGCCGAATTTAAGGCCGATGAAAACACAAAAACCGTCTTGCTCGAAGCAAACTACACACGCCCTGAAATCATCGCAACGGCAACAGGCGAAGATAAAAGCCTAAAAGGCGACGAGCAACTTTATCGCTCGGTCAGGGGAAGTGAGCCGAATTTGGACCTAGGGCTTGATTTGATTTTTGCAAATTTGGCAAAAAACGAAAGCATAAATTTGTATGCAGGAACGCAAAAAATCGCCCCGCAAAGCGAAGCAAATATAGTTAGCTTTACAAATAATGAAATCAATAAAAAAGCCGGAATGGAAATTTCGCCAAGCGACATTGTAAAAATTCTAAAAAGGCTTGGTTTTGAGATAAATTCGCAAGGCGATTTAATCAGCGTAAAAGTGCCGGAATTTAGGCATGACATCGCAAATTCGCAAGATATTTGTGAAGAGATTGTGCGAATAATCGGCATTGATAATATTCAGGCAAAACCGCTTGAATTTGTTGAGAGCAACCGATTAAATCAAACATTTTTTGATTATAAAAATGCAAAAAATTTACGCCAAAAAGCAGCCGATAACGGCTTTTTTGAGTGCGTTCATTATGTTTTTGACGATAAAGAAAAACTAAGCGAATTTGGCTACAAACCTTGTAAAATCGAAATTTTAAATCCGATAAATAACGAGTTAAATACGCTAAGACCGACACTTATAAATCATTTATTAAGCAGTGCCGAGCGAAATACAAAAAATTCAAAAAGAGCGATTAAGCTTTTTGAGCTTGGAAGCGTTTTTGACGCTAACGGCGTTCAAAGCCAAAAAATTTCATTTATCGCTAGTGGTCTAAAAAACGAGCAATCGCTTTTAAATTCGGCCAAACCTGCGAGTGTGGATTTTATATATTTTGCGAATTTAATCCAAAATGTTATCGGTAAATTTAGTTGCGAAGTTCCGCAAAAACTGGTGCCTTTCCTAAGCGAATTTGAACAAGCAAACATCGTGCAAAACGGCGTTAAAGTGGGCTTTATCGGCAGAGTTGATAATGCTTTTGAAGCTAAGCGAGATTTGGCTAAAACTTATGTTTGTGAGATTGATTTTTCTGCTTTAAAATTTGAAAAAATCGAAGCAAAAGCATATTCAAAATTTCCAAGCATTAGTAGAGATTTAAGCTTAGTTGTGCCAAAATCTATGCGTTTTGAAGAGATTAAAAAATGTATAAATTCGCTAGAAATTGCGAATTTAAAGGAATTCTTACCGATTGATATTTACAAAGACGAGAATTTAAAAGATAGCATTTCTTTGACAATCAAATTCAATTTCCAAGATATGGAAAAAACGCTTGAAGATGATGATATAGCCAGTATCATGGATAAAATTTTAAAAGCATTAAATGAAAAATTAGGACTAAATTTAAGATGAAAATTTATGCTCAAAGCTCTGCTTTTAAGGCAGAGATTTCAAATATCGCTTCGGATAAATCGATTTCGCACAGAGCGGCGATTTTTTCGCTACTCTCAGGCGGAACGACGAAAATCAAAAACTATCTTTTCGCCGAAGATACAAAATGCACTCTAAAAATCGTTGAAAATTTGGGTGCAAAGGTTGAAATCAAAGACGATTGCGTTTGTATCACGCCGCCTGAAAAACCAAAAGAGCCAAACTGCATACTTGAATGTGGAAATTCGGGCACCGCTATGCGCCTTTTTATGGGGCTTTTAGCTAGTTTGGACGGCTTTTTTGTGCTAAGTGGCGATAAATATCTAAACGAAAGACCGATGAAGCGAGTAGGCGATCCTTTGGCAAAAGTCGGAGCTAAAATTTACGGACGAAACGGCGGCGATAAAGCTCCATTAGCCATACAAGGCGGAAAGCTAGAATATTTTGAATATGAGAGCAAAATTTCATCAGCACAGGTTAAAACTGCCCTTATTTTGGCTGGCTTAAACGGCAATGGTTGCAAATTTAGCGAACCTGAGCTTAGTAGAGATCACACAGAGCGAATGCTAAAAGGCATGGGAGCTGAAATCAGCGGGGACGGGCTAACTCTAAGCGTGAAACCTTTGGAAAAACCACTCAAACCGCTTGAAATTTTTGTGCCAAATGACCCAAGTTCGGCGTTTTTCTATGCCGTGGCAGCGTGTATTATTCCAAATTCAAAAATTGTTTTAAAAAATATGCTTTTAAACAAAACTCGCACTTACGCTTATGAAATTTTACGCCAAATGGGAGCCGATATAAAATTTAAAAAAACTAGCGAAATTTACGAAGAAATCGGCGATATAGAAGTTAGCTATGCTCCGTTAAAGGCCGTTAGCGTTAGCGAAAATATCCCGTGGCTGATCGATGAAGCCCCTGCGTTAGCGATTGCATTTGCATGTGCGAACGGAAAAAGTAGCCTAAGGAACGCAAAAGAGCTTCGCGTCAAAGAGTGCGATAGAATCAGCGTTATGGTTAAGGGACTAAAAACTTGTGGCGTGGAAATAGTGGAATTTGAAGACGGCTTTGAAATCACGGGTGGTTGCGGGTTGCAACCTGCCATCATCACACCGCACGGCGATCACCGCATTGCGATGAGTTTTGCGATTTTGGGCTTAAAAAGTGGTATGATTATCGAAGATGACGAGTGTATCGCTACTTCATTTCCAAATTTCAAAGATATTTTAAGACAAATCGGAGCAAAAGTTGAAGATTGAACTTGCTAGTAGCTGTGGATTTTGTTTTGGCGTAAAAAGAGCCATAAAAATGGCTGAGAGTGCAGGAACTGCCGCAACTATCGGCGAACTAATCCACAACGCAGAAGAGATAAAACGGCTAAAAGATAAATTTGGCGTCAAAACCCTTAGCGGAATTTCTGAAATTACCGATGAAAATAAGTTAATCATACGCACACACGGCATCACAAAGGACGATTTGGAAATTTTAAAGTCACAAAATAAAGAGTTAATCGATGCAACATGTCCATTTGTAACCAAACCACAACAAATCGTAGAAGAGATGAGCGAAAATGGCTATGATATAGTCATTTTCGGAGATACTAACCACCCCGAAGTAAAAGGTGTAAAATCTTACGGCAAAGACCAAAGCAGGGTATTTGTGGTTTTAGATGAGAGTGAGCTTGAAAATATCAAATTTAAAAGCAAGGTTGCCGTTGTTTCGCAAACGACCAAAAAAATAGAAAATTTTATGAAAATAGTTGATTTTTTAGTTAAAAAAGTCCGTGAAGTTCGCGTTTTTAACACGATTTGTAACGCTACGCTTGAAAACCAAGAAGCCGCCAAAGAACTAGCCGAAAGAGCCGATATAATGATAATCATAGGCGGAAAAAATTCATCAAACACAAAGCAGCTTTTTTTGATTTCGCAAAAATTTTGCAAAGATAGCTACCTAATAGAAAATGAAAATGAACTAGAAATTTCGTGGTTTGAAAATAAAAATTTGTGCGGGATTAGTGCAGGGGCTAGCACACCGGATTGGATTATACAAAAAGTCATCGCAAAAATTTCAAATTTTAAATCTTGAATTTGTAATGGAGTTCAGCCTAGCTTTTTCGAGTGTTCGCAAATTTCTCCTTCGATAGGCATACTAGCCTTATCTCAGTCGAAATTTGCTTCACAGCTCTAAAAATCGTCGGCATACGCATATTAAATTCAAGTTGAAAGCAAATTTTCTCGTAAAACCAAATTTAGAAAAAAGTTGCAAACTTTTTTCTAAATTTGCCACGATAGAAGCGTGCAGGGTATGGGGGTTGTTAAGGGGGAAAGGGGCGCTTCGCAAGTCAGCCCCTTTCCCCCTTAAAAAGCAACTTGCAATATTATTAAATTTACAAATTTCCATAATTTGAATTTGCAAATTTACATTGTGATTATTTAAATATTAACAATTGCTTTGTTGTCTTACTCGCAATAACAATGATACAAATTTGTTTAATTAAATTTACAAAACAACTCAATATAAAATTTTAGAATATCATCATAAAATTTAGCTATTTCTTTTTATAAAATATAAAGTAAATTTACAATATAATTATAAATCGTGCTTTTTTTAAAAAGCACAAATCATTTTAAAAGGAATAAGATGCCTAAGGTGAACGAAAAAGTTCAAGATAACGCAGAATTCGAAAACGAAGATTTTGCGGCAATGTTGGAAGAGTCTTACAAAAAGACTGAAAGAGATGAAGTTGGCGAGGGTAGAATCGTCGCTATAAAAGACAGCGAAGTATTTGTCGATGTCGGTAGAAAATCAGAAGGTGTTTTAGAAATCTCTGAAATAACTGACGAAAACGGCAATTTGCTTTTTAAAGAAGGCGATTCTATAAAAGTTGCTATCACAGGTAGCAGAGGCGGTCGTCCGCTAGTGTCATACAAAAAAGCACTTAAAAAAGAAAAAGTTAAAGAATTTATCGAAAAATTCGATGAAAATGCAGAAAATATTTTCGATGTAAAAATCGTTTCTTTTAACAAAGGTGGCTATGTATGCGTAAATTCCGACAGTGTTGAATTTTTTATGCCTCGTTCGCAAAGTGCATTTAAACACTCAAATTCAGTAATTGGCAAATCATATAAAGTAAAAGTTATCAAAATCGACAAAGACGAGCAAAGCGTGGTTGTTTCTCGCAAAAAACTTTTAGATGAAGACAGAAAAGTCAAAAAAGAAGCGATTTCAAAAATCGTTGAAAATGACGGCGTCATCGAAGGTGTCGTTAAAAAAATCACAACTTATGGTATGTTTGTTGATGTCGGTGGCGTAGATGGGCTGGTTCATTACAGCGAAATTAGCTACAAAGGTCCTGTTAATCCAAATTCGCTTTACAAAGAAGGCGATAAGGTTCCTGTAAAAGTCATCAAATATGACAACGACAAAAGACATTTATCACTTTCAATCAAAGGCGCAATGCCTGATCCATGGGACGAAATCAAAGATAGCTTAGAAGTAGGCGATACTATCCAAGTAACAGTTAGCAACATAGAGCCTTATGGTGCGTTTGTTGATTTGGGAAATGATATTGAAGGCTTTTTGCATATCAGCGAAATCTCTTGGGATAAAAATATTAAAAATCCAAAAGACTTCATTTCAGAAGGCGATGAAATCGATGTCGAAGTCGTTGAAATCAACGCAGCAGAAAGAAGATTAAGAGTAAGCCTTAAAAATTTACTAGCTAAACCATTTGACGAATTTAACGAAGCTTACAAAGTAGGCGATGTCGTCAAAGGCGTGGTTACTACTATCACAAATTTTGGTGCATTTATTAAAATCGGAAGCGTTGAAGGTCTTTTGCATAATGAAGATGCTTCTTGGGATAGAAATGAAAAATGCAAAAATTTATTCAAAGTCGGCGACGAAGTAGAAGTAAAAATCATCAAAATCGATAACGAAACGCAAAAAATCTCTCTAAATCGCAAAGATTTAGCCGACAGCCCTGTAAATGAGTATGCAAAATCTCACGCACAAGGTAGTATTGTAAAAGGTAAAATTCGCGATATTAAAGATTTTGGTGTGTTTGTTGAACTTGGCGATAATGTCGATGCGCTAATCCGCAAAGAAGATTTAGGCGCGATTGATCCTGCGAATTTGAAAGTAGGCGATGAAATCGAAGCTGCGATTGCATTTATCGATGAAAAGAAAAATAGAATTCGCCTAAGCATTAAACGCCTTGCAAAACAAAAAGAGCGTGAAGATTTAGATAAATTTAACAGCGAAAGCGACGATAAAATGACGCTTGGCGATCTTATCAAAGATCAACTTGCAAATTAAATTTAAAGCCCGTAAATTCGGGCTTTTCTCCCTTTAAAGGATACTTTATGAAGACTATTATAGTATGCGATGCAATTCACAATATTGGTTTTGAAATTTTAGGTAAAGAAAAAGATATTAAAGTGATCGACGCTTCAAGCGTGGAAAAAGACGAGCTTTTAGGTATGCTTGGCGATGCCGATGTCGCTATCACAAGAAGCCCGACGCCTGTTGATGAAAAATTCCTTGAAGCAGGGAAAAATCTAAAAGCCGTCGTTAGAGCTGGGGTTGGTGTCGATAACTGCGACATTGACGCTTGTTCGAAACGGGGAATTATTTTGATGAATGTCCCTACGGCAAATACCATTGCCGCTGTTGAGATGACTATGTGTCATCTGATAAATTCGGCACGAAAATATGTAAATGCTTGTAATGATTTAAAAATCAACCGAATTTGGAAACGCGAAAAATGGTATGGCATAGAGCTTTATAAAAAAACGCTTGGTATTATTGGTTTTGGAAATATCGGTTCTCGCGTTGGCGTCAGGGCGCTTGGCTTTGGTATGAATGTCATCGCGTATGACCCTTATATCGACCCGTCAAAAGCGACAAATGTCGGTGTAAAATATACAACGAATTTCGAAGATATTTTATCTTGCGATTTTATTACGATTCATACGCCAAAAAATAAAGAAACGATAAATATGATTGATGAGCCTGAAATCGCTAAAATGAAAGACGGCGTTCGTTTGATAAATGTCGCTCGTGGCGGACTTTATAACGAAAATGCACTTATAAATAACCTTAAAAACGGCAAAATCGCATATCTTGGTATCGATGTATTTGATAAAGAACCGGCAAATAACCACCCGTTTTTGGATTTCGAAAATGTAACTGCGACGGCGCATTTAGGGGCTAATACGCTTGAATCTCAAAGCAATATCGCAGTTGAAGCTGCCGAAGCAGCCATAAATGCAGCTCGTGGAATTTGCTATCCAAATGCACTAAATTTACCGATTCGCACAGAAAATTTACCACAAGAAATAGAGCCTTATATAAATTTGATTTCAAAAATGGCGTATTTTGCTGCGCAAATCAACAAAGGTGCGATAAAATCAATCAAACTTGAAGGTAGCGGTAAAATCGTAGAATATCTAAATTCTATGCTTATTTTTGCGATTGTTGGGGCATTGCGTGATAGTGCGGGTGATTTGATAAATTATGTAAATGCTAAATTTATCGCCGACGAAAAGGGAATAACTTACGAAGCTAACGAAATTCATAGCACGAGCATTAAAAATAAAGTTAGAGTTAAAATCGTAACCGATCAAGATGTTTCCATTATCGATGGCACAGTTTTCGATGAAAGCGAAGGACGCATTATAAACATAAACGGCTTTAAAACAGACTTCAAACCAAAAGGTAAGATGATAGTTTTCAAAAATACCGATGTTCCGGGCGTTATCGCTAATATTAGTCGAATTTTAGCTGACGCTAAGATAAATATTGCAGATTTCCGTCTTGGCAGGGGCGAAGACGGAAATGCACTAGCTGTTATTTTAGTAGATCAAGATATTGAAAAAGAAATTTTAGAAAAACTAGGTTCGCTTGAAGCTTGTTTAATGGTTCGTTACGCTGTTTTATAAATTTAATACCAAATTTACCGAATTTAGCGATAAATTCGGTAAATTTATTTCAAATCATTTAAGCTAAATTCATTTTTATTATAACTAATTAGTCCGTCTCGTGCCATTTTACTAAGTTCATTTGACATTGCACTTCGATCTACGCCCAAATAATCAGCCAAAGCACTTCTAGAAAACGGCACGCTAAATGATGATGACGAATTAAGCATGGCTTGTTCGCCAAAGTATGAAAGCAGGCGTTCTCGTATGGTTTTGGGTGCAGTGTGGGTCATACGCATTGACATTTTTATACTTTTTAAAGATGAAATTTTAAAAAGATTATAGATGATTTTGTGATGATACGGGCAGTTTTTTTCGCATGAAGTTAGGATTTTTTTCATATCCAAAAACAAAATCTCACTTTGTTCGGCCGTTACGACATCACAGATTAGCTCTTTTGCACTTAGTGCATAGTTTGCACCAAAAATATCGCCTGATCTGATATGACCGAAAATATTGCTATTACCACGCAAAAAATTCACAACAATATTTACGCTACCGCTCAAAACAAGACCGATTTGTGAAATCGTATCGCCACAGCGAAAAATAATCTCGTCTTTGGCAAAATTTTGCTTTTTTGCCCCAATACAAGGGAGTAGATCGTTGATTTTGTTTTCGCTTATACCGTTAAAAAGCATAGTTTTTGATAAATTTAAACTATCCATCAAATTTCCCTTTTGTTGTTATAACAACAGAAAATAATTTTATATTATATTATAATGGCTTTTAAATTTCAAATTTACAAGGAGTAAAAATGGAAAATATGTTTTGTTTTCAGTGTCAAGAAACAGCTAAAAATACTGCTTGCACGGTTAGCGGTGTATGTGGCAAAAAACCTGAAACGGCAGCTTTGCAAGACTTGCTTGTTTGGGTTAGCAAAGGGCTTTCGAGTGTCGCCTGTGCTCTTCGCAAAGATGGAAAAAGTGTGGATAAAGGCATTAATCACAGAGTAACGCTAAATTTGTTTATCACAATTACAAATGCAAATTTTGATAATCCTGCTATCATCAAAGCTATCAAAGATACGCTAAATCTTAAAAAATCGCTTTTAGCCTGTCTTAGCGATACTTCAAATTTGCCCGAATTTGCACTTTGGGACGGTGATGAGAGTGAATTTTTTGTAAAAGCCAAAAAAGTCGGTGTTCTAAGCACAACTGATATTGATAAAAGAAGCCTTAAAGAGCTTATAACTTACGGATTAAAGGGTTTAGCTGCGTATTCTAAGCACGCAAATGCACTTTTAAAAGATGATGAGAGTGTTGATATTTTTATCCAAGAAGCTCTAAGTAAAACGCTTGATGATAGCCTAAGTATTGATGAGCTAATCGCACTTGCATTAGAAACCGGCAAATTTGGCGTAAATGGTATGGCACTACTTGATAGTGCAAATACAACTGCTTACGGCAATCCTGAAATAACGCAGGTAAATTTAGGCGTTGGAAAAAATCCCGGAATTTTAATCTCAGGTCATGATTTAAGAGACCTTGAAATGCTATTAGAGCAGACAAAAGACACGGGCGTTGATGTTTATACGCACTCGGAAATGCTTCCGGCTCACTATTATCCGTTTTTCAAAAAATATCCGAATTTAAAAGGAAATTACGGTAATGCGTGGTGGAAACAAAAAGATGAATTCGAGAAATTTAACGGACCAATTTTGATGACGACAAACTGTATAGTTCCACCGCCAGATAGCTATAAAGATAGACTTTACACAACAGGGGCTGCTGGATTTGAAGGCTGTAAGCATATAAAAGGCGAAATAGGGGAAATTAAAGATTTTTCAGAGCTTATCGAGCAAGCTAAAACCTGTGCCCCGCCAACCGAGCTTGAAAGCGGTAAAATCATAGGTGGTTTTGCCCATGCACAAGTTTTTGCTCTTGCAGATAAAGTTGTAGAAGCGGTAAAATCAGGTGCGATTCGCAAATTTGTCGTTATGGCAGGTTGCGACGGACGGGCTAAATCAAGGGATTATTACGCTGAATTTGCAAAAGCCTTACCAAAAGACACCGTGATTTTAACCGCAGGGTGTGCTAAATACAAATATAATAAGTTAAATTTGGGCGATATAGGCGGTATTCCACGAGTGCTAGATGCAGGGCAATGTAACGACTCTTACTCTTTGGCGTTAATCGCACTTAAATTAAAAGAGATTTTTAATCTAAATGATATAAATGAGCTTCCTTTGGCATTTAATATCGCTTGGTACGAGCAAAAAGCGGTAATTGTGCTTTTGGCACTTTTGCATTTGGGTGTGAAAAATATACACTTAGGTCCTACGCTTCCTGCATTTTTATCGCCAAATGTGGCAAAAGTTTTAGTAGAAAATTTTGGTATAGCAGGGATTGGCACGGTAGGAGATGATATGAAGTTGCTTGTAGGATAGATACTAATTCTAATTTATAAACTGCAACAATTTGTTGCATAAAATCTCGCAATGACATCGATTTTGTCATTGCGAGAAGAGTAGTGAAAATATATATAAAATCTTACTTTATCTTTTTAAAATTTATATCAAATCCTATGTATTAAGCAGAATTTATGTAAAATGTGCTTTTTAAAAATTAAAAGGAACAAATTTGGGAAGTCATAAAAACGCAGAGCTAAAAGAAATTTTACTTAAACGCAAAGCCAAACGAGAGCAAAATGCTAAACCAAAAATAGAAAATATCAGCATTACAAAAGCCGAAAAATTTAGAGCTAAAAAAGAACTAGAATTAGAGCTTCAAAAAAGAAATAACCCAAATTTTAGAGATTATGATAAAGACCCGTTAATAATAAAATGCTATGATGATATTTTTTGGTTTTATGGTCGTATTAGTGCGCCATTTATATTTAGCTTATTTTTATGTGCTATTTTTACTGAAATGTATAGTGGCGACTTAACGCTTAGAGAAACTATTATTGTAATTATTGTGCCGTTATTATGGATAATTTATATTTACATAAAGCACAAATCTTTTCAAGACTACAAAATAAAATTTACAAATATGTATATAGAATTTATACATAAAGGAAAAATAAGAAAATCTTGTCCTGTTGTAGAAAACGAGCTTATAAAACCATTTTTTGTATTTGCTTATAATGATAATAATGACAAAATTTTTTTGATTTTACTTAGTTATATTTTTAAATTTCTTACGATAGTAATTTTTTTTGTTATAGGAATAGCTAACCAAGAGCCATTTGTATTTTTATTTCCTATTTTTATATATTTGGTAAATTTTTTAATAAAATTTGTTCTGTATATATCGATAAATGGGCATTTAAAAGGATTTAAATTTTTTTGTTGTATAAGAGTGTGCGAACAACACAATCCAGCACATTGGTATAAAGATGAAGAAATTTACGGAGCACATTTAATTTATCTTTATAATAATACGGTCTATGATGAGGTCAAAAAATACTTTCTACAAAGAAATATAAACATAGATAATTTGCCCAAAAGATATTTTAATTTATTTGAAATTTAAAAATCCCTTGCGAATTTGAAAATTCACAAGGGTTATGAGATTAAGTTCGTAATTATTTTCTAAGTTCTTTGATTTTAGCAGCTTTACCGCGTCTTTCGCGTAGATAGAATAGTTTTGAGCGTCTAACACGACCTCTTCTTAGAACTTCGATACCTTCGATACTTTCACTAAAAATAGGGAAAATTCTTTCAACGCCAACATTGTTTGCACCTATTTTGCGGATAATAAATGTTTCACCAACGCCGCTTCCGCGTCTAGCTATACAAACGCCTTCAAAATTTTGAACTCTGCTTTTATCTCCTTCTCTAATGCGAAGTGCGACTTTTAGAGTATCGCCTGCACGGAACTCAGGGACAGCTTTACTAGCGATTTGAGCGTTTTCAAATGCTTCGATATATTTATTTCTCATAGTTTTCCTTTGTTTTGGCGATCTTTGATTTTGCGGAACATATCGGGGCGAAAGAACCTTGTTTTAGAGTTCGCCAGTTTGAATTTCAAAGCTTGTATTTTAGCATGGTTACCCTTTAAAAACTCTGAAATTATGAAAAAATTTTCAAAATTATCAGGTTTTGCAAAGGACGGAGCTTCTAAAAGTTCATTTTCAAAACTCTCTTCGAGCAACGAACTTTCATTTCCCAAGACACCTTTTAAATTTCGTGCGATACTATCGCACATACAAAGTGCCGGTAACTCGCCGCCTGTTAGCACAAAATCGCCTATGCAAAAAACTTCATTTACATATTTTTCGATAATGCGTTCATCGATTCCTTCGTATCTGCCACAAATAAAGCATAAATTTTGCTCCTTACTTAGCCGTTTTGCGTCATTTTGAGTAAATTTTTTACCAACAGGAGTAAGATAGATAAATTTAACATTTTCAAATTTAGAATTTACTTCTTTTATGGTGTTTGACAAAGGTTCGCACTGCATTAAAAGACCTGCACCACCACCAATCATATACTCATCAACTTTTTTATATCTGTTTGTCGTAAATTCTCGTGGGTTGAAAAAATGTGTTTTTATGAGATTTTTCTCAACCGCTCTTTTTAAAATAGAATCCCCAAAATAGGGCTTTACGAGATTTTCAAATAGCGTGATAAATATAAAATTCATGAATTTTCTAAAATCGCTTTTGCATTTTTGGTGTAGATTTTTTTATCATTTAGTGAAATTTTTTCAACAAAATTCTCAATATAAGGGACAAAAAAAGTTTTTGGCAAACCAATTTCTGCCAAATTTTGCGAAGTGGTTACTTCAAAAAGATAATTTGCCCCTGTTTCAATAATATCGCTAACCGTGCCTAAAATTTGCGAATTTTCGCAAATTTCAAGCCCCATAATATCAAAATAAAAAAACTCATCTTTATTTAATTTGCACGATTTTTTGGTAGCTTCTTTGGTTTGATAAAGCGTTTGATTTATCAAATTTGTAGCTTTTTCAATACTATCAAAGCCGACAAAAATAACGCTAGAATTTGCACTAGAAAAAGATAAAATTTCTAAAATTTCGCCTGTGCTAAGAAAAAATTTAGCACCTTTTTTAAACTGCTTAGGGAAGTCGCTTTTATCGTGGAGTTTTAAAGCTCCTTTTAGACCGATAGTTTTGCCGATTTTAGCGACTTCTAAAAGCTCATCAGGCATCTGCTGCTTTGACCGTGATTTTGTATTGAGTAGGATCTTTGGCTTTGTAGCCTAAAATAACCGTTTTTATGGCGTTTATCATTTTACCGTCTTTGCCTATGAGTTTGCCTGTGTCGGCTTTATCGGCATAGATAATAATTTCCGTAAATTCTTCACTCACATTTTTTTCTGTGCGAACAGAATTTGGATAATCCGCAATCATTATTGCGTATTGTTTTAAAAAATTTTCAACCATAATTATTTACTTGTGATTTGAGCAACTCTTTGGCTAAGTTTAGCACCTACGCCTTTCCAGTAAGCTAATCTTTCAGCGTCAAATTTAACATCAACGCCTTCGCTCATAGGGTTGTAAAAGCCGATAGTTTCGATGAAACCGCCGTCTCTTCTTTTTCTGCTATCTGTAACAACTATACGATAAAAAGGTCTTTTTTTGCGACCGATTCTTGTTAGTCTAACAACTGTCATTTTTTTCTCCTTAAAAATGTTTAAATTTAAAGTTTTAAAATGTCCGCCAATACAGACATTTTAAAGCCCTAAACTTAGTTAGGGTAGCCTTTTGGCACGATTGAGGCTAAGCCTTGCATACCGCCTTTGGCTGAAAATTTCTTAGCTAACTTAGCTGCGTTTGTAAATTGTTTTAAGAAATGATTTACTTCTACTTGCGAAAGCCCTGCGCCCTGAGCTAGTCGGCGTTTGCGTGAATTGTTTAACAAATCAGGGTTTTCTCGCTCTTTTGGCGTCATAGAATTTATCATTGCCTTAATGTGAATAATCTCTTTTGAGTTATCCAAATCAATGTCATTTATTTTATTTGCCATGCCTGAAAGCCCAGGAATCATGCCGATTAAATTCTTCATATTTCCTAGTTTTTTAACACTTTCAAGCTGATTTATAAAATCGTTAAAGTTAAATTGTCCTTTTTTAATCTTTTTATTTAAAATTTTTGCTTCTTTTTCGTCAAATACGGCTGCTGTTTTTTCAACCAAAGTCGCCAAATCGCCTTCGCCCATAATGCGACTTACAACACGGTCTGGGATAAAACCTTCTAAATCAGCCACTTTTTCGCCTGTTCCTATAAATCTAAGCGGGATATTTAGTTGTTTTGCGATACCAAATGCAACACCGCCTTTTGTATCAGCGTCAAATTTAGATAAAATCACGCCTGTAATGCCCAAAACTTCGTTAAAAGCTCCTGCTGATTTCACACCGTCTTGACCACTCATCGCATCGGCTACATAGAAAATTTCATGCGGGTTAATAGCTTTTTTAATCTCGCTAATTTGATTCATCAACGCTTCATCTATGGCAAGTCGTCCGGCAGTATCGACTAGTAAAACATCGTATAAACCAGAATTTGCTTTATTTAAAGCTTCTTTTGCCACTTTTATCGGATCGCTTTCGCCGTCAATGCTAAAAAGTTCAAGCTCGTTTGCCGCACAAAGCTGTTTTAGTTGCTCGACGGCTGCTAAGCGTTGCAAGTCACAAGCTGCGATTAAAACCTTTTTTTTGCGAAGTTTTAGATAGTTTGCTAGTTTTACTGTTGTGGTTGATTTACCGCTACCTTGAAGTCCTGCCATTAAGACGACAGTCGGGTTTTTATCGGCAAATACAAAGCCTTGATTTCCCGGAGCTGTTAAAATAGTGGTTAAATTTGATTTTATAGCGTCTAAAAATTGTTTTTGTCCGATTCCTGTGGCTTTTAGTTCGAGTTCGACTAAATTTAGAAATTCTTTTGTTACTTTGTGATGAACATCGGCTTTTAAAAGTGCTTTTTTTAGGGTATCAAGCGCATTTTTAAGCGCTTTTTCATCATCTATGATTCTAAGTTTATTAACGGCACTTTTAAACGATTCGCTTATAACTTCAAACACTTTTAAGCCTTTCTAAATTAAATTCTAACAAAACGCTTATATTAGCAAAAAGTATCTTAAAACTCATTGAATTAAATATTTTTTGGCACTTCAAAGCCAAATTCGTTAAAGCTTTTATCTAAATTTGCTTTAAATTTAAGTCCCAAAATTTCGGTTTCATAAGCATGTAAAAACATTCTTTTGTTGCGATTTTTTCCGTATTTTTCATCACCGATTACGGCGTGATTAATGCTTGCTAAATGAACGCGAATTTGATGAGTTCTGCCTGTTTGGATATTTATTTTTACAAGCGACTTTTTACCGCTTACCATAAGCGGAAAAACTTCCGTAATCGCCGTTTTGCCGTCTTTTGAAATTTTCGAAATCGCTCCTGTTTTGGTTTTTAGCGTTAAAATCGGACTATCGATTACGATCTCTTCGCTTACAATCCCATTAACAATCGCCAAATAGGTCTTTTTGACTTTCATATTTTTAAACTCTTTTATTGCCGTTTCCCTAAATTCGTCATTTTTGTAAAGCAAAATCACACCGCTTGTCTCTTTGTCAAGTCGGTTTAACAAATTTGCGTTAAAAATTTTCTCTAAACTCTCGCTGGTTACGAAGTTTGGCTTATTTACGGCGATTAAATTTTCATCTTCGTAAATTTTCACAGGCTTTGCTATTTTCTGCACGACAAATTTTGTATTTTCGCTCATAAGCTCTCTTGCAACTTTGATTTTAACACCCTTTGCACTTACAAGTCCGTCGTCTATGAGAGCCTTTGCTTCGTTGTTTGAGATATTTTCTTGAATCGCCAAAAGTTTATAAGCTTTTTCTTGCATTAGATTTTTTCCTTTAATAAATTTATGATTTTTTCTAAATCGCAAATTTGCGTGATTTTTGTCGGTTTTGGGTTTTTTAAATGCGAATTTATTTCGCTGGCTTTGCAAATTTGCAAATTTTCAACCAAATTATAAAGTGCTTTTTGGTTATGAAAATACTCGCCACTTATGATAGGAACGCCAAATTGTGCTATTTCTATCGGATTGTGTCCGCCGATTTTAGGCACAAAACTACCGCCTAAAATCACAATATCTGAAATAGCGTAAAAATTTATAAGTTCGCCAAGTGTGTCAAGGACGATAAAATCGCTTTTTAAGCCTAAATTTTGACTAAATTTTTCAAAACTTAGATTATGTTTTTTTGCGAAATTTTCGCAAATCCCAGCTACTTTTTCAAAGCGTTCAGGGTGGCGTGGAGCAAGGATATATTTGCAACCACTTTCTGGTATTAAATTTGCTAAAATCAGCTCTTCTTCGTCATCGTGTGTGCTAGCGATTGTGATTAGTTTTTTATCAAATTTTGCATAATTTTTGTTTGGCTTGGCTAAATTTGCACTTTTTATATTTCCACAAATTTGGATATTTTTTGCTCCTAGCTTGGCTAGGCGAGTGGCGTCTGTTTGGCTTTGGGCTAAAACCAAATCAATATTTGCAAAAATCATCTTGTAATAAAATTTAAATCTTAGATAATTTTTATAAGAATTATCAGAAATTCGTGCATTTAACAAAACGATATAAGAGCCGTTTTTCTTTGTGTAGCGAAA
Organism: Campylobacter sp.; assembly: GCA_017469645.1. Lineage (GTDB taxonomy): Bacteria > Campylobacterota > Campylobacteria > Campylobacterales > Campylobacteraceae > Campylobacter_B. The sequence goes on from JAFUFY010000077.1 coordinate 24,125, forward strand.
CAAATTTAGCCAAAGTTCTGCTTCAAAAATAACGCAAATTTTTGACTTTTCTAGCCAAAAAGGAAGAAAATTTTCAAACGGCAAAAAACGCGAATTTGGCGTGATTTTTTTTGCCGCTGCAAAACCTGTCGCCGTTGTTGTGGTGATAGCGACGCTTTTAAATTTACTTACCAAATTTGAAATAGCATTTACTTCGCCAAGGCTACAAGCGTGAAAATGTATGTCGCAAGGTGCAAATTTAGGATTTTTAAATAAAAAAAACCTAGCAGGTAGGCTTTTTGTGTATTTTGATTTAAAGCTTAAAATAAAAATAAACGGCAAGGATAAAATCCAAGCCGTCCAAGCTAAAAGATTGTAAATCACTCAGCTTCTTTGTATAAAATTCTACCGCAATACGGGCATGTTACGATGTCATCACTTCTAATAACTGATGAATATGTTTTGTCGTTTAGTTTCATAAAACAGCCATAACATGCTTGTTTTTTTACAGGTATTACTGCCGTATTTCCTGCCCATTTGCGAATTTTTTCGTAAAATGAAAGCATTTTTTGGTTCATGCCGACGACTAGTTTATCTCTTTTTGCGTAAATTTCAGAGCGTTCTTTTTCGATTTCTTCGATTTGAGTTTTTAGACTTGCTTCAAGCTCGTCAAATTCGCTATTTAGTGCTTTTTCTTTTTCTTGTAACTCTTTTTGAGTTTGCTCTTTGTTGGCGACGATTTTTTCAAGTCTTTCGATTTCATCGTTTGCGGCTTCTAGGCTCTCTTTTGCGATCTCTTCTTCGACGCTTAGAGCTTTTATCTCTTTTTCAGTTTTTGCGGCACTGCTTTTTTTGCTTGAACTTTTGATTTTTGATGAAAAGTTGCTGATATGGGCGTTTGTTTGCGAAATTTGAGATTTAAGCTCGGCGATTTCGCCCGTTAAATTTGCGATTTCAGCCGATACGCTTGAAATTTCATCTTTTTTTGAATTTAGACTTTTCTCTACACTAGCGATTTTTGGTTTAAAGCTATCAAGTTGCTTGTCATATTCGCTAAGCTCAACAAGTTGTGTAAGATATTTATTCATTTTTTTCCTTTTTCTAATAATACTTAAATGGATTTATTGAATTTGTTATTATAACTTCAATTTGATTTTTTTGCAAGAAAGGTTGCAATGAAGCCCCAAAATAGCGTTCGCTCTCAAAGTGGTTAATGTCTATCAAACTGACATTATTTTCAAAATTTTCTAACGCCGTGTGGTATTTGACATCGCCTGTTAAAAAACAATCCACGCCTAAATTTGAAGCAAATTCGCTACCGCTTCCCGTGCAAAGTGCGATAGTTTTGATATTTTCTTTGGTTTTTACGGCTCTTAAATTTGAAATTTGCAATTTTTCTTTAATATCCCTTGCCAAATCATCAAATTTCATATCGATTTTCATAAAAACAATAAAATCTTTAATATCTGTAATCTCGTATTTTAGGACATTTTCGGCTACAAATTTATTTAAAATGTGCTTGTCGTAATTTGTATGAAGCGAAATCAAAGATATATTTTTTTGCACCATTTTATAGATTAAATTCGCAGGATACAAACTCGGATTTAGCGATTTTAAACCTTTAAAAATGAGTGGGTGGTGCGTGATAAAAAGCGAATTTGGCTTTGCGTTTTCCACCAAAGCACTATCTAAATCAAGGCTAAGATAAATTCGCTCAAATTCGGTGTTAAAATCTCCCAAAATGAGCCCAGAGTTATCCCAACTTTCTTGGTCGCAAAATGGTGCGATTTCGTCTAAAATGGCGTAAATTTCCGATATTTTCATAAGCTCTCTTTATAGGCTAACGCACAACTTTTGGCTAGTTCGCGAATTTTTAAGATATAATCTTGCCTTTGCGTTACGCTGATTGCACCACGCGCGTCAAGGACATTAAAAGTATGAGCCGCAAGCATACAATAATCATAAGCAGGAAGCGCTAAAAGCGTTTTGCTTTTGCCACTTTCAAATTCGCTTCGTCCCTTTTCAAGGATATTTTTGCACTCATCAAAGGCGTTTTGAAACTGATTAAAAAGCATTTTTGTATCTGCGATTTCAAAATTATACTTTGAAAATTCATACTCGCTTTGTTTATGAACATCGCCGTAAGTGGTAATTTGCCCATCTTTTTCGTCCCAAATAATATCATAAACATCATCTTTGCTTTGCAGATACATCGCTAGGCGTTCAAGTCCGTAGGTAATCTCGCCGCTGATTAACTCGCACGGAATTCCGCCAACTTGTTGAAAATATGTAAATTGCGTTACTTCCATGCCATCAAGCCAAACTTCCCAGCCAAGCCCCCAAGCACCAAGTGTAGGGCTTTCCCAGTTATCTTCGACAAAGCGAATATCGTGTTTTTTAAGATCTAGTCCCAAAACTTCAAGGCTTTTTAGATAAAGCTCTTGGATATTTTTTGGGCTTGGCTTTAAAATCACTTGAAATTGATAATACGAACCCAAGCGATTTGGGTTTTCGCCGTATCTGCCATCAGTAGGGCGACGGCTAGGGGCTACATACGCCACGCTCCAAGGCTTGTCGCCCAAACTTCGTAAAAATGTCGCTTGATGATAAGTTCCAGCCCCTGCTGGCATATCGTAAGGTTGCACTAGCAAACAGCCTTGCTCGTGCCAGTAGTTTTGAAGTGCCAAAATAATCTCTGAAAATGTCATTATTTTCCCTTTTTTACAAATTTTATTAAAACCTTGAATTTAACCATAAATTTTTAAATTTGGCAAGGTTTGCAGGTTATTAAATGCAAAAATTTAAATTTGCAAAACAATTCCATTGTCATTGCGAGAATTTGCCGTAAGGCAAATTCGAAGCAATCGCCAATAGTTAAATTTACTACTTGTTTTTTTGCAAATTTGGTTAATTTTATTAAATTTTTCATTTTAAATTTTGTCTATATTTATATTTAACCTACTTAAAAAATACTCTTTAAGTTCGTTGTATTCGTTATTGTTTGCAATTACAATAAAAATGACTTCATCTTGTGTTTGAATTTCAAGCGTATCATTTAGCCAGTTTTTTAAGCCACCACTTTTAATATGGTAAATAAATTGTGGAAGTAGAAACCAAACAATAATAAAAATAAATGCTAAAAAAAGAATAATTAATCCTAATGGCTCTTTTTTGACAACAATAATTCCAAAAAACCATATAAAAATAAATATTGCAATAATAATTCCAACAAAAATATTTCCAAACATTATTGCTTTATCTCCATACTTATTTCTGTATATCATTTCTTTTCGAGCGTCTGTATTAAAAATTTGCTTTATTTTCTGAATTTTTAAAATTTGATATAAATTGATTTTTATATCGATATTTCCGTCATTTGTCTGTCTTATAAAATCTTTTGAAAATATAAATTTGCTGTTTTTGTGAGTTTTGTATCTTTTAATGCTTGATTGTAAAAAAGGTAACCAAAAAACTATATTAAAAATTTTTATATACCACGAACCAGTTGGTAATAATAAATTTACAACAATAAAAATAATAATAGTAATAGCCCTGATAAATTCGATACTCACATCGTGGTTTAATAAAACAATCGGTTCTAAATCGTAGTTTCTTTTAGTTTTTGCAAAAAAATTGTTTTTCAAATTTAGTCCCTTAAATAAAATAGTTTTTATCAATTTTTATATTTTCAATATCTAAATTTAATCTACTTAAAAAGTATTCTTTAATATCGTTATATTCGATTTCATTTGCAATTACTATAAAATGCAAATTTTCATCAAAAATCTTAAATTCCAACGAATTTACAAATTTAAAAAATCTAAATTTTGAGTTGTAAATTTGGTAAATACTTTGTGGCATTACGAAAAATAAAAATAAACCAAAAAATATCAAAGTAAGTATTAAAAATATGGATAAATTTTGCGTTATGGCTATCCCTATAATCCATATTGCAACGCATATAAAGCAAGAAATATAGCTTAAAATTTTCATACCAAAACTTATATTTTTTAATTTCTTTTTGCTAAAAATAAACATTTGTGGTATTTTCATTATTGTTATTATTGAATTTAATTGCAAATTTTCTACAATTTCGCCATTATTTATAAATTCTATTTTATCATTTGAGAATTTAAAATAGCTATTTTTATACATTGCATATTCATCATACATTGTTTTCAAAATAGGCAACATTGCAACCAAATATAATAGCAGTAATCTAAATTTGGTATTTGGTAAAATGAGAATAAAAATTATAAAAGCTAAATGAAAAAATATTGAAATATAGTTTATTTTTACATTGTGATTTTTTATTATTATTGGCTCTAAATCGTAGTTTCTTTTAGCGTTATTTAAATTTTTATCAAATTTCTTTTTATTCCAATTTTCAAAGTTTTCCACATTTAACCCTTTATTTCTTGTTATTGCAAGATTTACGAAGTCAAAAGGAATAACCAAATAACGCATGGTAGCGTTTTTTGGATTTGCAAATTTTCAGAGCAAAACTTCGATTTCTTTGGAATCTTTTTCAAGTGAAATTATCGCTTCTTCTCGCATGTCAAGCAATTTTTTTGCGATTTTTTCATCTGAGAGAGCCAAAATTTGCATTGCCAAAAATGCCGCGTTTTTTGCTCCTGCCTTGCCGATAGCAAGGGTCGCAACAGGCATACCGCTTGGCATTTGCACGGTCGAATACAACGCATCAACGCCGCCGCTTACTCCGCCGCTCATAGGGATTCCGATGACTGGTTTAGTCGTATTTGCAGCCACGGCACCTGCAAGGTGAGCTGCCATACCTGCTGCACAAATGAAAACCTGTGCTCCCTTTTTTTCGGCATTTACGACATATTCGCTTGTGCGTTTTGGGCTTCTGTGAGCTGAACTTATTATCATTTCATACGCAACGCCGTTTTCTTTTAGGATTTTTGCCGTTTCATTTACGACTTCAAAATCGCTTTTTGAGCCCATTATGATTGATACAAATTTCACTTTATTTCCTTTCGCAAAAAGCTAAATTCAGGCAAATTCGCAGGGAGCTTGATTTCGTTTAAATTTCCGCTGTGAATTTCACTGAATTCTTTATTTGTTTTTGATAATAATTTTTTAAATTTAAGGCAAAATTTGCCGTTATTTTCATAAATTTGTCCGATTTCATTATCGCAAATTTCGATTTTCGAATTTAACGGAGCAAAAATCTCAAATTCGTCATTTGGAGCGATTTTATCTTTTACGCTTATAAATTCGCCGCCCACCGAAATAGCGCTTACTTGGTGCGTTCCGTCACTTATGCTGGTGTCTAAATTTTGCGTATCGCCCCGTTCGTAAGGCTTGTGTATCAAATATCCGTCGGTAAAACCACGACTTTTTAGCGTATTTAACTCTCGTTCATAAATTTCAGCCCTAAATTTGCCGTTTATGGCGTCATCAATTGCCATGCGATAAGTGCGAGTAGCACACGCTGCATAATACTCGCTTTTTGTGCGACCTTCGATTTTAAAACTATCAATCGCTCCTGTGGCGATGATTTTTTCAATATGAGAGCTTAAATTCAAATCTTTTGAATTCATTATATAAGTGCCGTCGTTTTCGTTTTCTTCAAGGCGAAAAAGTGTGCCGTTTTCTTCATTTTTGGCATAAAGTTCATATTTAAAACGGCAGTCGTTCGCACAGCTTCCGCGATTGCTAAAACGCCCGCTTTGCACCGCTGAAATCAAGCACCTACCGCTATAAGCAAAGCACATCGAGCCATGCACAAAAATTTCGATTTCTAAATTTGGCAAATGCTCTTTTATCAAAACGGAGTCTTTTAGGGTCATTTCACGGGCTGCGACTATGCGAGTTGCACCCAAACTTTGATAAATTTCAGCATCCATATAATTTAGCACATTTGCCTGAGTTGAAATATGAATTGGAATCTCAGGGGCGATTTTTTTAGCTAGGCTCATTACGCTTGGCGTGGCGATGATAAAGCCATCAACACCGACTTCTTTTAAAAATTTAATGTGTCGTTCGGTTGGTTCAAGTTGTCCGTTTGTAAGAAATCCGTTAATCGTGGCATATAGTTTTTTGCCGAATTTATGGGCATAAGCGACACCATCTGCAAAGCTATCTTTGTCAAATTCTTTCGCACTTCTTTGGCGAAGCGAAAATGAGCCAAGACTAGCATAAACTGCATCTGCACCGTAATTAACGGCGATTTTTAATTTTGTTAAATTTCCTGCCGGGCTTAAAAGTTCTGGTTTTCTCAAAAAACATTTCCATAAATTTAAAATTTTTAAGCGTGATTTTACTAAAATTATCCTAAAAAAGAGTTTTAAAGGATTAAAATGGTTGATTTACACAATCACACGCACCTTTGCAATCACGCCACAGGGACACCGCTAGAATATGCAAAAAAAGCTTATGAAAACGGCATTAAAATTTATGGATTTTCAGATCATAATCCTATGAATTTTGACGAAAAATATCGTATGAGTTTTTCGCAGATTGAAATTTATGAAAATATGATTAAAGAAACAAAAGCCGAATTTAAGGGCAAAATGGAAATTTTGCTAGGTTACGAAGTGGATTTTTTAGAAAATTTTATGCCTGAGATTATTTTAAATCGCAAGGTTGATTATTTGATAGGTTCGGTGCATTTTTTAGATGGCTGGGGTTTTGATAACCCTGAATTTATCGGCGGTTGGGAAAATAGAGAAATTGATGAAATCTACAAAGAGTATTTTGAAAAAATAACGCTTCTTTGCAAAAGCGGAAAATTTCAAATTTTAGGACATTTTGATTTGATAAAGGTTTTTAAATTTTTACCGAAAAAAGATGTGCGAGTGTTAGCTAAAAATGCCTTAAAAGCGATAAAAGAAAGCGGGATTGTAGTTGAGTTAAACTCTGCTGGTCTTAGAAAACCCGTATGCGAAATCTATCCAAGCGACATTTTGCTTGAAGAAATCGCAAATTTAGGCGTAAATATTACGCTTTCTAGCGACGCTCACAGCGTGGAGCAGGTTACGCAAAATTACGAAAAATTGTTAGAAAAAGCAAAATTTTTTGGATACTCAAAAGTTGTATATTTTAGGCAAAAAGATATTGAATTTATGAATTTATAATGAAATTTGAAGATTAAATTTAGCAAATTTATATATTTTTATTAGGCAGAAAATTTTCTTTTAAAAAGCCCAAATTTAGGTTAAATTTGCATTTTTATCAAATCTTAATGCGAAAAATACTAAAATCCTTAAATTTTATTTTTTTAAAAATCACAAGGAGATAAAAAATGGGTAAATTTGTTAGCGGTGTTGATGAATTTTTCAAATTTTGCGATGAACACGAAGTTGCGTTTGTGGATTTTAGATTTACGGATTTAAAAGGCACTTGGCACCACATGTCTTATAACTACAAAAGGCTTGATAAAGATTTTGCAAACGGAATTCCGTTTGACGGCAGCAGCGTCGATGCATGGCAGCCGATCGATAAATCAGATATGATGTTAAAACCTGATGTCGATACGACATTTTTAGACCCATTTACAGCCGATGTTACGGCTGTGGTGATTTGCGATGTTTATGACATTTACAAAAACGAACTTTACGAAAAATGCCCTCGCTCAATCGCCAAAAAAGCAGAGGCTTTCTTAAAAACAACAGGTCTTGGCGATACCTGCTATTTTGGCGCAGAGAACGAATTTTTCGTATTTGACGATGTTAAAATCGTCGATAGCATGAACTGTGCAATGTATGATGTAGATACAGAAGAAGGCTCATGGAATAGCGGTAAAAAATACAAAGATGGCTTTAACTCAGGTCATCGCCCCGGCATAAAAGGCGGTTATTTCCCTGTTGCGCCGATCGATACTATGGTCGATTTAAGAGCTGAAATGCTTCAAGTTTTAGAGCAAGTTGGCTTGGAAACTTTCATTTGCCACCACGAAGTAGGTCAAGGTCAAGGCGAAATCGGCGTGAAATTTGGCACTTTGGTCGAAGCAGCCGATAATGTTCAAATTTATAAATATGTCGTAAAAATGGTGGCTCACCTAAACGGCAAAACGGCTACTTTCATGCCAAAACCGCTTTACGGCGAAAACGGAAGCGGTATGCATGTGCATCAATCAATCTGGAAAAACGGCAAAAATATATTTTACGGCAAGGGCGGTTATGCGAATTTAAGCGATGAAGCTAGGTGGTATATCGGCGGCGTTTTAAAACACGCTAGAAGCGTTGCGGCTTTTACAAACCCAAGCACAAACTCATACAAACGCTTGATTCCGGGCTTTGAAGCGCCAAGCATTTTAACTTATTCGAGCCAAAATCGCTCGGCTTCGATTCGAATTCCTTACGGAAGCGGCGAAAAATCAGTTAGAGCCGAAATGCGCTTCCCTGATAGCACGGCGTGCCCATATTTAGCATTTGCAGCTATGCTTATGGCAGGGATTGACGGTATAAAAAATAAATTTGAACCAGTCGGACCAATGGATGAAGATTTGTTTAAACTTCATTTGGACGAAATTAGAGAGCGGGGTATAGAGCAACTTCCGCACACTTTGCGTGGTTCGCTTGAAGCGGTCATTCGCGATAATGCGTATTTGAAGCCGATTATGACCGATGAATTTATCGAAACTTATCAACACTTTAAATTTGAAACGCAGGTGTGGCCGTATGAGTGCAGACCGACGCCGTTTGAATTTGCTACCTGCTACTCGTGCTAATTAAATGAGCCTAGCTTTCGTGCGATTCGTCGCGTTCGCTTCCTTGCGACGGGCATACAGCCCGTCTCAGTCGCTCACACTCGAAAACGCACGAAATCGTTGGCATTTGGTTTTCAAATTTAAGTTGAGTTATTTTGCAAATTTTTAGATTTGCTCTGCTATCGCTACGCTGGTTTTGTCATTGCGAGAGAGCGAAAGCGAACGAAGCAATCGCCAAAGTTAAAATAACCGAAATGTAAATTTGAACTGCGAGTTTAAATTTATAAATTTAAAGAATTTGGAATTTGTAAATTTGCAAAAAAAATAAGTAGTTAATTTTACTATTGGCGATTGCCACGACTTGCCTAACGGCAAGTCTCGCAATGACAATGGATATGAATTTGTTTATTTTGTCATTGCGAGTTTTTGTATAAAAACGAAGCAATCCAGCCACGCCGACAGGCGTTTTTTAATTAAATTTAAAGTGAGAAAATTTGACAATAAATGAATTAGAGAATTTACGACTTGAAACTTTAAAAGAAATTGACAAAACAAAACCATTGGTTATTCTTGGAACATTTATATTACCGATATTGATTTGGTTACTTTTACATCCTTGCGATTACAATATTGACAAGCGTATTATGATGTGTGTTTCCACAATAATAATCTTTCCTATGTTAATATTTATCGGACAAAATTCTGATGATTCTGAGCCAAGCGAAATAAAATTTATAAAATTTATGCTTGTGCTTTTAGGCGGATTTCTACTAAATTATAAAGATTTTTTCTATGTTGCAGTTTTTAATCTTACGCCAATTACAGTTATTTTAACATACAAAGTTATTATAAAACATGTAAAGGAATCAAAACAGAAAAAGTATCAAAAAGAATTCAAGGTTTATTTTTTAGAGCCCTATGTAGCAGAATTTGGTTATAGCTATAAAAGTAATGCTTTGGTAGAAATTACCGATTTAGAAAATAGCAAATTATTTTGGAAGAAAATTTATTTACTTGAAGAATATGCGAGAAGTGGCAATGATAAAATTTGTGGCAATTTTGATAATATTAAGTTTGAGTTTTACGATTTAACTATATATGATAAAAACAGAAATCACGGAATTTATGGCATTTTTTTTCACGCAACTTTTAATAAAAATATCAACTCAACAACTTTTGTAGTATCAAAAGAGACTGTTTGCGATAATGCTAAAAAATTCAAAAAAATCACAATGGACGATAGCGAATTTAATGCTAAATTCAGTGTTTATTCTAACGATTTGCAAAATGCAATGTATATTTTAAGCCCTGCTTTTATGAAACGACTTTTGGATTTAAAAAGACGGCTAAATTTTCCAATCAGCGTTAGTTTTGTGGGAGATAAAATTTACATATTTTTAGATACAGGAAAAGATAATTTCGAACCAGACATCGATAAAAGCGTTTTACACGCAAACCCTGCATTTACCATAAAACGCGAACTTTCGCACTTTTTATCTATCGTCAAAACACTAAATTTAAATACAAAAATTTGGAAAGTGTAAAATTTTCAAATTTGCAAACTATTGCGAATTTGAAAACCAAATGCCAACGATTTTTCGTGTGGAAAACACAAGATTAGACTTGTTTTGTCTATCGGTGTTTGCCACACGGAAAAGCTAGGCTTGTTTCAATTTCCCAAGCCTATAAATACAAATTCCTTCTCTCAGTCCGTCATCAACCACGACAAATTCGGTTTTTGCAAAATCCTGCAAAAGCGATTTTAAAAGCATAATCCCCGCAATCATCAAATCTTTTCGATTTTCGCCAAGCTTTAAAACGGCTTCATTTTCGCTCATTTCTAAAATCTTTTCAAGCCAAAAATCAAATTCGCCAAACTCCAAATTCTCGCCGTTAATCAAATCGCTTTGATAGCTTTCATACGATAGATTTTTACGCAGTGCGACCATAGTCGTCGGCACTCCCGAAGTCAGCACGATTTTATCAAATTTAAGCGAATTTATAAAACTTCTTGCTTCGCTCACAACCAAATTTGCATTTTTAATTTTATCGTTAAATTCGTCAAATTCGTTACAAAATCTCACAATGCCAAATTTAAAACTTTTTGAGCGTTCGTTATTTGAAATCTCGGTGCTAGCACCGCCAAGATCGATACAAAGCGGATTTTTCGCATTTAAATTTAAGAGTTTTAAACGATTTAAAATTCCCAAACGCACAAATTTCGCTTCATCGTCTCCGCCTATGATTTTAAATTTTACGCCGAATTCACGCCAAATTTCATCAAAAAATTCAGCCGAATTTTTTGCCATACGAAAGGCTTCTGTTGCCACGCACACGGAATTTTCACACGATTTAAAATCAAAAATTTTATCCATTTTTTTTAATGCCGATTTTATGCGAGTAATCGCGTCAGGGTCAAGGTCGCCGCCAGCTTGCAAATTTCTAGCGCTTCCTACGATAAATTCGGCACTTTTAAGGATTTTGCCATTTTCGTTCATCAAAACGCCACGCAAGGTATTTGAACCAAGGTCAATCCCAAAAATCATATTTTTTCCTTTGCTAAATTTAGCTATAATTTTACCAAAAAATTCTAAGGAGAGAAAATGTTACTTGGCGTAAATATCGACCATATCGCTGTTTTAAGGGAAGCTAGAAGAGTAAATGACCCTGACATTTTATTTGCAATGTATGAAGCCATCTCGGCAGGAGCCGATCAAATCACAATCCATTTGCGAGAAGATCGCCGTCATATCAACGAAAACGACGCAAAAGACATCATCGCTCACTCGAAAGTGCCTGTAAATTTGGAGTGTTCGATAGATGAAGAGATAATCGACTTAGTTTGCAAATTTAAACCCTCTCGCGCCACGCTCGTGCCTGAAAAAAGGGAAGAGCTGACAACCGAAGGAGGGTTAAATTTAGAAAATGAAGGCGTAAAAAATGCTATTGAGAAGCTTCAAGACAGCGGGATTGCCGTTTCGCTTTTTATCGATCCAAGTAGAGAAAATATCGATTTAAGCGCAAAACTTGGGGCGAAATTCGTCGAGCTTCACACGGGGGCGTATTCGAATATGTTTGCAATGCTAAATTCGAATTTAGCCAAAACCTGCTACGCTGTGAAAGAATTTGACAAACCGCAGGAAAAACTAAGCGCAATGCTAAAAGATGAAATCACGCGAATTCGCCACACAAGTGCCTATGCAAAGGGGCTTGGACTAGCCGTTGCAGCAGGGCATGGACTAAACTATCAAAATGTCTCGGCTGTCATTAAAAATTCAGAAATTTTTGAGCTAAATATCGGGCAAAGTATCGTTGCAAGGGCTGTATTTGTGGGGCTTAAAAATGCGATTAAAGAAATGAAAGAGCTAATAAATTTATAAATTTAAGGCGTAAAAATGGGTAAAAAAAATAGAAAAAATTTGCAATACCAAAGCGTAAAAGAAAATCAAAATTTAGGCGAAAAAAGTGCCGAAAATAAGCCTAAAATCGCCGTTAGTATCGGTGATATAAACGGAGTAGGGCTTGAAATCGCCCTAAAATCGCACGAGCAAATTTGCAAAATCTGTGAGCCGATTTATTTTATTGGCGGAGAGCTTTTAAGTCAAGGTGCAAATTTGCTAAATTTGAGCGTCCCAAAGGATTTTAAGTGCGTAAGTGTGGGCGAGAGTTTTGAAATTCGCCCCGGGAAAGTCGGCAAAAAAAGCGGTAAATTTTCGTTTTTATCCTTTGTAAATGCCTTAAATTTCGTCGCTGCCAAAAAAGCCATCGCGGTCGTAACCCTGCCGGTAAATAAAGAAGCGTGGAGCAAAGCTGGTATCAAATATGTCGGTCATACCGAAGTTTTGAGCGATTTTTTCAAAAAAAAGGCGATTATGATGCTAGGTTGCCAAAAGCTTTTTGTCGCACTTTTTACCGATCATATCGCACTTAGCAAGGTTAGCAAAAAAATAAAATCGAAGCCTTTGAGCGAATTTTTGCAAAATTTGCATAAAAGTTCAGGTTTTAACAAAGTAGGCGTTTTGGGCTTTAACCCACATGCTAGTGATAACGGCGTCATTGGCGGAAGCGAAGAAAAGCAGATAAAAAAGGCGATAAATTTGGCAAATTTGGCTTTGAAAAAAGAAGTTTTCTTTGGTCCTTTGGTGCCAGATGTCGCATTTAATCCTATCTCGCTAAAAAACTGCAACAGGCTTGTTGCGATGAACCATGACGCAGGACTTGCGCCTTTAAAAGCGTTATATTTTGATGAGAGTATAAATGTAAGCCTAAATTTGCCGATAGTCCGCACAAGCGTGGATCACGGCACGGCGTATGACATCGCTTACAAGGGCGTTGCAGAAACAAAAAGCTATATAAATGCCGTTAAATCGGCACTTGAATTTGCAAGTGTTAAATTTGGTAAAAATTTAGAAACCAAAAAATGATTTTACATATTGATTTGGATTGTTTTTTTGTCGCGGCGGCTAGGATAAAAAATCCCAGCCTAAACGGCAAAAAAGTCGCCGTCGTGGGTGGTGGAAATGGGACTATTTTCGATGAATCAAATACACAAAATAGTCTGAATTTACAAAAAAATCCAAATTCGCAAAATCAATCAAATTTGCAAAATCAATCAAATTTGCAAAATCAATCAAATTTGCAAAATCAATCAAATTTGCAAAAAGGCGTGATTTTAAGCGCAAGTTATGAAGCAAGAAAATTTGGCGTCAAATCTGCAATGCCCGTGAAAACAGCATTAGAGCTTTGTCCTGATTTAACGCTTGTGCCTAGTGACCATAGATTTTACTCTGAGCTTTCAAACTCGCTTTATAAATTTTTATATACTTTTACGCCGAGCATTGAAAGATTTAGCATTGATGAGTTTTTTTTGGATTTAAAAGGGACGAAATTTGATGAAAATCCGTTTGAATTTGCTAAATTCTTGCAAAGTGAAGTTTTAAAAAGATTAAATTTGCCGTGCAGTATCGGAATTTGCAAAGCTAAATTTATTGCAAAACTTGCAACAGATTTGGCAAAACCATTTGGAATTCGCTGTATTTGCGATATTAAAGATGAGCTAAAAAGCATTGAAATTTCTAAATTTGCAGGAATTGGTAAATCAACACAAAAAACGCTTGAAAAATACGCTATTTTCACTATCGGCGATGCATTAAAACATAAAGAAATTTTTGAAAAACTCGGCAAAAACGGCGAAAAACTTTTTGCAAGATTAAGCGGCGAAGCAGATGATAAAGTCGAAATAACTAGCAAACGCAAGAGTATTGGCTTTGGACGGACATTTTCGCCATGTGCAAACAGGGACGAGATAAAACGCAAAATTTTGATAATGTGTCGCCATTTGACGCACGATACGCTAAATTTAGGACTAAATCCGACAAGCTATGAGCTAAAAATTCGCTACCGAACAAGAGCCGAGAGTTCTAAAAGAAAAACGCTAGATAGGGATTTTTCTTTAAATTTGCTAAGCGAAGTTATGGCAGAGCTTTTTGAGAATTGCGATATTCATAAGGATTTTGAGATTATTCATATTAGCCTAAATTTGACGAATTTCAAAGACGGAAAAGAGTGTGAAAATTCGCTTTTTTCCTTAAATGAAGATAAAAAACAACATAAACTTGATAAAACAATCAATAAAATTTGGGAAAAATTTGGATTAGATAAACTAAAAAAAGCAACGGAGATTTAGATATTTGGAAATTGAATTTGCAAATTTTGCAAATTCAATTTTTTATAACTCAGGTGCATTTTCCGGGACGATAACCGGTTCTTCATTTGGTAACGGTGAAGTGCGCGTGTAATATTCGCTTTTTCCTGCGTAATTACGCGTATAAACTCCGCTTGGAACGCTAAATGTGCGTTTTGTTTGCGGGTATTCTTGGATATAGCTTTCTAAAAATTTAGCAAACACAGGTGCAGCCGTTCGTCCGCCTTGCTCGACGCTTCGCATAGGCTTATAATCGTCATTTCCATACCAAACAATCGCTTGAATTTCAGGCGTAAAACCGCAGAACCAAACATCAATGCTATCATTTGAAGTACCTGTTTTGCCTGCGATTTCTATGCCTTTTACGCGCGCTCTTGTGCCAGTTCCAGCACTTACGATATTTTTCATAAGAGTTGTCATAAGATAGGCTTGTTCAGGCTGTAAAATGCGTTTTCGTTGAGGTTGGAAAACAAGCGTTTTGCCGTTTTTATCTGTGATTGAGTTTATAAATTTAGACTTTGTGCTAACGCCAAGTCCTGCAAAAACAGAATAAATACTAGAATATTCAAGCGGCGAAATACCATAGCTTCCAACCGCGATTGAAAGCGCAGGCGGGACATCTTTAAAGCCAAATTCGTTTAATTTATTTAATGCTCTTTGAAGTCCGATTGCGTGTAAAAGGTTGATTGAAGCGAGATTTCGCGATTTTTGTAAGGCTTCTTTTAAGGTTATGTAGCCTGTAAAAGTTTTATCAAAATTCTTTGGCGTCCATGATTTGTCGCTCCCGTCATCAAATTCTCTTGCGACATCGGGAATTTCGCTCATAGTTGAATACCCCATATCAAGGGCGATTTGATAGATAAATGGCTTAAAACTAGATCCCGTTTGGCGTTTTGATTGTGTAGCTCTGTTAAAGTTGCTTTTAGTATAATCCACTCCGCCAACAAGTGCTAAAACCTCGCCATTTAGCGGATTTGTAACGACGATTGCACCATTTAGATTACTAGCATTTGCGTCTTTATCTCGTTTTAAAATTTCATTATAACCAAAATTTAGGGCTTCATTTGCCAATTCTTGTGTTTTTAAATCCACGCTAGTTTCGATAGTATAACCGCCTGTTTTTATATCGGGAAAAATTTTCGTAGCTTCTTTGACGACTTCATCGACGACATAAGGGGCTTTATTTTGCGTTAGCGTTTCGTTATAAATGGCAGGAGTTTCAGCCATTGCGATTTCATATTCGCCTTTATTTATCCAGCCAAGTTCATACATACGGGATATGACATTGTTTGCACGGCTTAATGACAAATTTAGATTGCGCGTAGGATCAAACTGGCTTGGAGCTTTTGGCAAACCAACCAAAATCGCCGTTTCTTTTAAGCTTAGCTCATCTAGTGCTTTTTTGAAATATCCCATAGCGGCGGTTTTTATGCCGTAGTATTGGTGTCCAAAATATACTTCGTTAAAATATCTTTCCAAAATTTGCTCTTTGGTGAGTGCATTTTCGATTTTTAACGCCATAATCATTTCTTTGATCTTTCGATCTATCTTTTTTTCACTCGTTAAAATCATATTTTTGACAAGTTGTTGAGTTATGGTAGAAGCACCTTCGACAAATGCCATAGCCTTTATATCTTTTACCAAAGCTCTAAAAATAGCTTCTAAATTTATCCCGTCATGCTCGAAAAATGCAGTATCTTCGATAGCTACAAGTGCTTCGATGATACGACCCGGAATATCTTCATATTTAACAAAAACTCTGTTTTCTTCATCAAAAATATTTGCAACTAAATTTCCATTTCTATCGTAAATTCTAGTGGTTAATTTTGGTTTATATTCGATAATGCTGTTAGATTCTATGCTAACTTGCGAATAAAAATATAAAAAAACCCCACCCACTGCAAAAATGCAAAGTGTCAAAAAGCTAAATAAAACTCTTACCATAAATACCTCTTTAAAATTTCAACGCTTAGTCCCATAGCTGTGCTTGTAAAACCACTTTGAGAGATGATATATTTTTTATTAAAACCTTCTATCGTCATAGCTCCTGCTTTGCCGACATAATCTTTTTTGGCGATGTATTCACACAAATCATCATCGCTAAATTTAGCAAATTTATATGTTGTAATAGCTGAATTTACAAAATTTATCTTTTTTGAAACAAAAATCATCGCCGTAACAACGCTTGAAAAGTTATCGCTTTGCGCTTTTAGCATTTTATATGCCTCATCATCACTACTAGCTTTACCAAAAATTTGGTTATTTACCACAACGGCACTATCGGCGAATAGCACTCTATCAATATCTTTATAAATTTTAAAAAACTGCTCTTTTTTTGCATTTGCCACTTTGTAGGCATAGGTATAAGGGTTGCTAAAATCAATGCCGCTTTCATCAAATTTAGCACAAATTTGCTCAAATTTAATGCCATGATTTTTCAAAATAAGCGCTCTTGTTGGTGAAGATGAAGCTAGATAAATCATCAAAACTCACTTATAGTAACGCCTAAATAAACGCAAATCAGCGATATTGCGATATTTAATGGAATAAAATATTTTAAAATTATGATTAAATGCTCGTTTGCTTCGATTTCGTTTTTAGCCAAAACCGCCTTTTGAAACGATAAAATTTTGTAGTGAATATAGACAAAATTTAGCAAAATAAACATCGAAGCAGCCCAAAGCGTCGTTATGATGCCTGTTATCATGGGATCTGCAAATTTATAGTTATTTCCGATAGAAATAAGATAACCGCTAATGATAATAACGGCAAAATATAACAAAAAAAAGCGTTCGTATCTGCTAAAATGCGACTTTATTTTATCGCAGTTTTCGCAAATATTTTCGCTTTTTTTGTAAATTCTAATGATATAAACACAGCAAATTTGAGCATTTATAAAAAAAATAACTGCCAAAATGTGAAGTAAGGGCAAAATTTGCGTTGCCCTTGCAAAACCAAATTCGTTCAAATTTCGCTCCTAAATTTGCAAATTTTACTTTTCGAATTTGTTTGTTTTATCATCAAATTTTCGCCTTTATAAATTCATTTGCAAATGCAATCGCTTGGCTGATTTTGCTTATGTCTTTTCCGCCGGCTGTGGCGAAATCATCTCGCCCGCCGCCTCCGCCGCCAAGAATTTTTGCTACTTCTTTGACGATTTCTCCTGCTTTTGCATCTGCACCTTTTACGCCACAAGCGATTTGGACTTTTTCGTTTTCTGGTTTGAAAAATAGGGCGATGATTTTTTCATTTTGATTTTTTAGCTCGTCGATTTTGGCTTTTATATCGCCGTCAAATTCGCTGATTGCGACTTTTACGCCATTAATTTCGTTTAATTCGATAGCTTTATTTGAATTTGCCTTGCTAAGCTCGGTTTTTAGTGATTTTATCTCATCTTTTAGCTTTTTAATCGCCGCTATCGGCTCGTTTGTTTTGAGATTTTCATTGATTTGTGCAAGTTGCAAACGCAAATTTTTGGCATAATTTAACGCAGATTTTGAGCAAATCGCTTCGATTCTACGCACTCCTGCGCTTACGCCACTTTCTTTTACGATAAAAAAGCTTCCGATTTCGCCTGTATTTTTGACATGTGTCCCGCCACAAAGCTCTTTGCTATCGCCTATGCTTACCACGCGGACATTTTGGGCATATTTTTCGCCAAAAAGTGCCACAGCACCGCTATTTTTGGCATCATCAATATTCATAATATCGGTTTTTGTGGAATTTGCGTGAGAGATTTGATTATTTACAAAATTTTCTACTTTTTCGATTTGTTCGCTACTCATCGCCTTTGGATATGTAAAGTCAAATCGCAAACGAGTGGCTTCCACAAGGCTTCCAGCTTGACTTACCATATCGCCTAAAACCCTGCGAAGTCCTAAATGAAGTAGGTGAGTCGCACTATGGTGTCTTGCGATTTCGTTTCGCTCACTGCTAACTTCACAACTAACTATATCGCCTACTTTTAAATCCAAACTGGCTTCGACTTGGCTTAAATTTAGCCCAAAAAACTTTTGCGTATCTAAAACGCTACTAGTTTTATTTATCATGCCTGTGTCGTTGCATTGACCACCGCTTGTAGCGTAAAATGGAGTTTTATCAAGTAGTATCCAGCCGATATTTCCTGCTTTAAGATCCGAAATTTCTTTAAATTCACTATCTAAAATAGCTAAAATTTTACTTTTACAAGTCGTTGTTTCATAACCGATAAACTCATTTTCGCCAAATTTTTCAAGCAAAGCCTTAAAATCGCCGATAGCAGTGGCTTTATCGCCACTTCCTTTCCACGCAGCTTTGGCTCTTTGGCGTTGTTCGCTCATAAGTTCATCAAATTTTTTCTCATCGATTTTGATATTTTTCTCACGCAACATATCAGCAGTCAGATCAAGCGGAAAGCCGTAAGTATCGTATAATTTAAAAGCAACTTCGCCGCTAAAAATATCTTTTGTTTTTTCTAGTTCGTCGTTAAATAAATTTAGTCCAGCCGAAATAGTCGCAAAAAAGCGTTCTTCTTCAAGTTTGATTAGCTCTTTTATATTTTCTTTTTTCTCGTTTAAATAGCCGTAATGTCCGCCCATGACTTTGCATAAGACACCCACAAGTTTGTGCATAAACGGCTCTTTTATGCCTAGTAAATATCCGTGTCTGACGGCTCTGCGGAGAATTCTGCGTAAAACATAACCGCGTCCTTCTTTGTCAAAATTTACGCCCTGAGCTAATAAAAACGAAACCGAGCGAATATGATCTGCGATTACTCGGTAACTTGCTCCGCTTTCATAAGCATAAGCTTTGCCACATAATTTTGCAACTTCATTGATGATTGGCATAAAAAGCGAACTATCGTAATTGCTAAATTTACCTTCTTTTATCGCTACAACCCGTTCTAAGCCCATGCCAGTGTCGATTGATGGCTTTGGAAGCGGGGTTAGTTTGCCATCAATTGATCGTTCGTATTGCATAAAAACTAAATTCCAAATCTCTAAAAAGCGATCGCCGTCTCCGCCCATATAGTCTTCTTCGCCACTAAAATGCTCTTGCCCTTGATCGTAAAAAATCTCGCTACATGGCCCGCAAGGTCCAGTATCGCCCATAGCCCAAAAGTTATCTTTATCGCCAAAGCGGTAAATTCGCTCTTTTGCTATATGTTGCTGCCAAATCTCATACGCTTCATCGTCGCTTGTATGAACCGTAACATAGAGTTTTTCTTTTGGAAGTTTTAAAATTTCGGTTACAAACTCCCACGCATACGCAATCGCTTCTTTTTTGAAATATTCGCCAAAGCTGAAATTTCCAAGCATTTCAAAAAATGTGTGGTGGCGCGCTGTGTAGCCGACATTATCAAGGTCGTTGTGTTTGCCACCGGCTCTTATACAGGTTTGACAACTCGTGCGAATCGGCGGAGTTGGGCGTGGTACCGCACCTGTAAAAATGCTTTTAAACGGCACCATTCCTGCGTTTGTAAATAAAAGTGTCGCATCATCAGGCACTAACGGCGATGAAGCGATAATCTCATGACCTTTTGAAGCAAAAAAATCCAAATAGGCTTGTCTAATATCCATTTTTATTTTCCTAAAATTTCGTAAATTTAAGGGTTGATTTTATCCAAAATTTTGTTTAAAACTTCTGAATTTTTGCAAATTTATAGATTTTGAAAATAAATTTGCAAAGAATTTTTAACTTCATCTAACATTTCAAAGCGTTTTTTATACATTGAGCGTTTTTTGCTTTGAATTTCTTCTAAACTTTTTCGTTCGATATTAAGCGGAATTTCGTAGTATTTTTCGCCGAATTTCCCGCCGTTTTCACGCCAAAATTCATCATAATCAAAAAGCAATCGCGAGTGGTCGTTTCGCCTAAATTTGGCTTGATTTTCTTTTGGAATTCCAAGTAGCGAAAAATTTTTAATCTCGCAAATCATCTTAAAAACATTAACAATCATAAAAGCTGGTCTTATTCCATGCATTTGCTTTGTGGCTTGTTTGATGAGATCTGGCGTGTTTGGTTCGTTTGAGCCTTGCACAGAAGCGATCAAAAGCGAATTTGGAGCAACAAAACTAAACGAAGCATCATAAATTTTTTCATCTTTGGTTTGTATATTTATCGAAAAAAAGCCTTCTAACGGGTCGATATTGTTTATATTTAGATAAAGAAGCAAATTTTCATCAAATTTAAAAAGTAAAATTTTCTTTTTTTCTAGCAGTTCATCAAGTTTTTTTTCGCCTAAAAAAGTTTTTGCTAAATTGAAATTTTGAATTATCATTTCTAGGCGTTCTTTTTCGTTTAGTCGATTGTCGCAGTATTTGTATAAAATCGTATTTGCGCGGTAAAAATTCGAGCTAAATAATTTTTCCCAAATAGGATTTTTATTTATAAAATTTTCAAATTCTTTAATTTCGTTTTTACATATATTTGTCGCAAGATGATAACGAAAATACTGACGAAATCGCTTTAATGCGCGGATTTCATCTTTATACATTTGCTTAAAAGACGGAAATTTAAACAAAACGAAAGACCTCTTAAATTTGAAATTTGGCGTAATTTTATCTAAAATATTTTTGAAAATATATAAATTTTGGATAAAAAATAACTGAAAAATAACTTTCAGCATATATTTGATATAATGGCGACGATTAATTAAATTTTTAAGGTTCGTTTATGTTTTCTGAGAAGAAAAAGATTGCGATTATCGGTATGAGTGAGCTTGGACACAAGCATTTTAGCGAATTACGAAGAAGCGATTTTTTTGAATTAGTAGGAATTTATGATGAAAAAAGTAACGAAAATTTCGGTAAAGTAGAACTTTATAGAGATTTAGAAGAGCTTTTTGATAAAGCTAAACCGCAAGCCGTTGTTATTACAAGTTCGCAAAAAAATCATAAAAATCTTATTTTAAAAGCTTCAAAATATGTTCAAAATATCCTTATAGACGCACCTCTTGCTCTAAATCTTGAAGAAAATAGAGAGATAAGATATAACCTTGCCAATAACGATACAAATTTAGCGATTTTTTATAAAAATAGATTTAATGCAACTATAAATTCGTTATTACGGGAGTTTTCAAAAGGCGATCAAATTTATACTATGAATTTCATAAACGGCAAAAATAGTGAAAATAGTTGCGATATAATGCAAAATTTACTTTTAAAAGAGCTTGATTTAGCAAGAATTTTGTGTGGTAGCGAGATTTCATCATTTTCTAGCAAAACCGTAACTGCCCCAAACAGCAAAGAGATAATCGCACTTTCGGCTCTTGGCAAAAGTAAAAATGATATTTTGCTAACTTTTGTTTGTTCAAATGTTTATCCGACACTTCGACATACGATACAAATATCCACAAGTAGCGGTGTTTATATAGCAGATCTTTTAAATTTCACTCTTCACAAAATCGCCCCAAGCGGCAATATAAATCTAAAAGTTGATAATGAAGATTATTGTTGTAGAAACGGACATAAAGAATTTGCCGAATTTTGTAGCGGGGGTATGCTAAAACGCCTTGCAAGCATTGATGAATCCATAAAAATAAGAGAAATTTTACAATGAGTTATGATAATAAAAATTCTAGCCAAAATTTGGCTAAAAAAGTTATTTTGCTTTTGAATATGGGCGGACCAAATGATTTAAGCGAAGTTAGTGTTTTTTTAAAAAACATGTTTAACGATCCTTATATTTTGAGTGTAAAACCAGATTTTTTGCGAAAAATTTTAGCAAATTTGATAACAAAAATGCGAACAAATTCGGCAACGCAAAACTATATCAAACTTGGCGGAAAATCGCCTATAAATGATATTACGAAATCTTTGTGTGAAAAAACTAGAAAATTTGCTAACGAGCAAATTTGCGTTGATTTTATTATGAATTACACTCCGCCTTTTGCCGATGAAGTGGTGCAAAAATATGCCAAATTTGATGAGATTTTTTTGCTTCCGCTGTATCCGCATTATTCGCAAACGACGGTTAAATCGAGCTTGGAAAGCACTGAAATTGCTCTAAAAAAACACGGCATAAAAAATTATAAAATTTTGGATATTTTTTATCAAAATGGGCAATACAACGAGATTATTTTAAATTTAATTAAAGAAAAAATTGCAAATTTAAACAAAGATGAAATTTCGCAGATTTCTTTGATTTTTTCGGCTCACTCGCTTCCACAAAAAATCATCGATAATGGCGATCCTTACGAAGCGCAAATGAAAGAACACGCGCAAATTTTATCAAATTTGCTTACGCAAAACAGCATTAAATTTAAAGAAATTATCTTAGCGTATCAATCCCGTTTGGGACCTGTAAAGTGGCTTGGACCAAATACGGCAGAAGTTTTGGCAAATTTGCAGAGCAAAAAAGCGCTTATTTTTCCGATTGCATTTTGTGTGGATAACTCTGAAACCGACTTCGAACTTAGCATTTTATATAAAGAGTTAGCACAAGAAAAAGGATTTGAGTATTACGAAGTTTGCCGTTGTCCAAACGATAGCGACGAATTTGCTAAATTTATTTTGGATTACGCAAAATAGGGTAGAGTTTTTAAATTTGCTCTAAAAAATTTAATCCTTAATCTCGTCTAATTTTTCATCTTTGATGACGATTTTTTCTTCACTGTTTGGCGTTAGATAGCCGTTTTCTACCAAAATATCAACTACTTTTTTAAAAACAGGTAAGGCATTTTGTGCGGCATAAAAACTGCCTTGTTTTGGCTCTCTAACAAAAACGCCGATTGTGTAGCTGTTTTTTTTATCGTTTGCAAAACCAAAAAACGAGCTATTGTATGCTTCGACATAAACTCCTTTTTTAGCGATTCTAGCCGTTCCTGTTTTGCCGCCTACTTCTAGACCTGCTGTTCTAGCTTTTTTTCCTGTGCCGTTTTCGACCGTTTGGATTAAAATTTCTTTCATCACACTTGCTGTTTCTTTATCGATAGCACTTCTTGGCTCGTTTTCATTGGTTTTGTAGAATTTGCCGCCAAGCTCCAAGCTTTGCAATATTTTTGGCGAAAGTATGATTCCGTCGTTGTTAAACGCATTATAGGCACTTAACATCTGAATAAAAGTGGCTTGAAAGCCGTATCCGTAGCTCAAAACGGCCTTATTTGTTGGATTTGCCAAAGTGCGGGTAGTAGGTAAATTTCCTCTTTGCTCATAAGGCAAGTCGATGCCTGTTGGTTGTGCTAGTCCGAATTTTAGCAAACCTTCACGCAATAAATTTGCTTCTAAATTTTTTGAAATTTCTATCATGCCGATATTTGAAGAATGCATTATAACTTCTGTTGCGCTCATTGAAGCTGCCGGGTGGGTATCTTTTATGGTTCTACTAGCAAGTTTGTATGCGCCGTTGTGCGTGTTTATTATATCTTTTGGTTTGACTTTTCCTGCTTCATAAGCCACAGACCAAACAAGCGGTTTTATGATCGAGCCCGTTTCATAGGCATACTCGGTGGCACTTAAATTTAAATTCGAAAAATCTTTTTTTCTTATTTCGTTTGGATTGTATCTTGCATTGGTCACCAAAGAAAGAATTTGCCCGGTTTTTGAGTTCATTATCCCTACGACAATCTCTTTTGCGTCATAGGCTTTGGCGCGTTCATCAACCATTGTTTCTATCGTTTTTTGAAGCTTTAAAGGAATGCTTATATGCAGGTTATATCCGTCTGTGCGAACGCTTTTTTTGCTAGTTTTTTCTAAAATTATATTTCCGCCGATGTCGCGAGAGCCTTTTATCATCTCGTCATTTACGGGATTTAGGTAGTATTCATAAAATTTTTCTACGCCTTTTACACCGCTTACTCTTGTGATGCCATTTACTTCATTTTTTTTGATATAGCCGATTATCGGAGTTAGTGAATTTTCTGCTGAATATGTGCGTTTTTCGCCACTTTGAGTTACGCTCATACGAATCGGCGGATTTGATTTGCCGTTTGGGCTTTTAAAAGATATAAAAACTTTTTTCAAATTTAGTTTTCTTGATAGCTCTTTTAGATGAACGGCAGTTTTGGCATCTATGTTGTATGATAAAACAATCGTTCCTTTTTCATCTTTCATAGCTTCTTTGATACTTGTTTTTACCCTTTTTTCGCTATCGCCTGTGTAAATGCAGTAAAGTTTAACAAAAAGATCAAGTTTATGTTTATCAATGCTTCTTGAATCGATACTTACTTTATAAAGTTTGGTTGAATTTGATACGATATATTCATCTTGTGTGATGATTGCGCCACGGATTGCGCTGTTTGTCTCTACGGTGTGAAGTCTAGGCAGCTTTCGATCTGTATTTGCCCAGTGATACACGGCACCCAAAAATATAGCTAGCAAAATAGGTGCAAAAATAAAAATAATAAAAATTGAGCTTATTTTAGTATCTTTTTTCTTGTTTTTCATTATTTTATTAAATCCTTAAATTCGCTAAAACCGCTATTTTGTGCCGATAAATTTGCAAAAATTTGCAAGAAATTATCTCGCGAAATCTCTTTTGCACCCATAAATTTCAAATGATCGTTAAAAACTTGACAATCAATCAAAAAGCCAAATTTATCTAAAACTTCGCAAAGCTTGATTGAAGCGACTTTTGAAGCGTTTGGTTTTATGCTAATCATACTTTCGCCACAAAAAACTTTTCCAAAAATCAGCCCGTAAAGTCCGCCGATAAGCTCGTCATTTTCATAGACTTCCACGCTATGAGCTATGCCAAGATCGGCTAAATTTGTATAGGCTTTTACGATTTCATCGCTTAGCCACGAGCCTTCTTTTTGGCGTTCAATTTTACATAAATTTATTAAATTTTTAAAATTTTCATCAAATTTAATGCTATATTTGTGTAAAAACGGCTTTATGCTTTTGTGAATATTGATTTCATTTGGAAATAAAACAGCGCGTGGGTTTGGCGACCACCACAAAATGGGCTCTCCTTGCATAAACCAAGGAAAAATTCCCTTTTTATACGCACTTATTAGACACTCCGTGCTTAAATCTCCGCCCATACAAAGCGGTGCAAAATCGGGTGCGTGGCGCGGGTCGGGGAATTTATACAACATTATGTGTTAATCTTAAAATTTTCAAATTTTTCGTTTGAATTTTTTAAATTTGAAATTTGTGAATTATTGTTTTTCGACTTTAAATTTATAAATTCAAATTTCAAATTTTCACCATCAAATTCAACATTTACAACGCCGCCGTTTTTGAGTTTGCCAAAAAGTATCTCGCTACTTAGGTTGTCTGAAATTTCAGAATTTATCACTCGTTTTAAATTTCTTGCGCCGAATTCGGCACTATAACCTTTTTTTATCAAAAATTCTTTTGCGTTTTTGCTTAAATTTATAGTTATGTTTTCTAGTTTATTCTGCAATTCACTCACGCTTTTATCCACGATTTTTTCTAAAATTTCGTTATTTAGCGGGTTAAAATTTATGATTTTGTCAAGGCGATTTCTAAATTCTGGTGCAAAAAAGCTTTTGACGGCGTTATCGATTTTATAACTTTCATCTTTTTGAAAGCCGATTTGTGGGGCTTCTTTTGTGCCTAAATTTGATGTCATTATGATGATTGTATTTTTAAAATCAGCATTTTGCCCTGTGTTGTCACTTAAAGTCGCGTTATCAAAAATGCCTAAAAATATATTCATCAAATTTTTGTTTGCTTTTTCGATTTCATCAAACAAAAGCACGCTATAAGGGTGTTTGCGAACACTATTTGTTAAAATTCCGCCGTTTTCAAAGCCGACATATCCGGGAGCTGAGCCGATTAGCTTTGAGACGCTGTATTCTTCCATATATTCGCTCATATCGTATCTATCAAAATATACGCCAAGATTTTTTGCTAATACTTTGGCAAGTTCGGTTTTACCCACACCGCTACTGCCGGTAAATAAAAACACGCCGATTGGGCTGGTCTCATTTTTAAGCCCTGCATAAGAGCGAAATAACGCCTTACAAAGACTTTTAACGGCTTCGTCTTGCCCGAAAATTTCTTTTTTTATGTTAGCTTCTAAATTTAAAAGCAAAGTTTGATTATCTTCATTTTGAGCCAAATTTGAGATATTTGCGATTTCGCCAAGCGTGTTTAAAAGGTCATCTTTGCTAACTTCGACCCGTTTTTCATTTTTTATCCAAAAACTAGCTCCCGTTTCGTCAATCAAATCAATCGCGCTATCTGGCAAAAATTTATCGCTAATATAGCGTTTAGCCAAAATCACAGCTTCATGCAAAATTTCATCGCTAAATTTAACGGCGTGAAAATCTTCATAATGCCCTGCAACTCCTTTTAAAATTTCAACACTCTCTTCAATGCTAGGCTCGGGAATATCGACTTTTGAAAAGCGTCGCATTAAGGCTTTGTCTTTTTCAAATTTGCGAAACTCGGCGTAAGTGGTTGCGCCTATGCAAGAAATTTCGCCATTTGCAAGAGCGGGTTTTATTATACTGGCTAAATCACTAGCACCGCCCTCGCTATCTCCTAGTCCCATTATGGTGTGAATTTCATCGATAAAAACAATTGCGTTATCTTGATTTTTTAGCCAATCAATCGCAGCTTTTGCTCGCTCTTCAAACATTCCCCTTAGCGTAGTTCCTGCTATGAGTGCTCCCGTATCAAGAGCGTAAATAACCTTGCCTTGCAGCTTTGCCGGGACTTTATTTTCTACTAGTTTTAGAGCTAGTCCTTCGACGATAGCCGTTTTCCCTACACCTGCTTCGCCAAGAAGCATAGGATTATTTTTCTTTCTGCGACAAAGTGTTTGAAGCGTTTTTGCCGTCTCTTTTTCGCGTCCAATTAACTTATCAAATTTGCCTTTTTTAGCTTTTTCGTTTAAATTTATCAAATATTCATTTGGATTTATCTCGTTTTGTGCTTCGTTTGTTTGGTTCCAGCCGTCAGATATTTTTTGGGTAAATTCTTGTGCTTCTTCATCGCTAAGTGGCTGTGGAGCGTATAAATATGTCTGTTCGCCTTGCAAGAGCTGTGGAACTCTGTTGTAGCTGATTAAAAAATCTTTTCTAATAATGCCGTTATTTTTAAAAATCATAACATAATCTTCTAGCGACAATTTCCCAAATGGCGAAATATCGACATCGCCGTTCTCACTAGCAAAAACCGTGCGAGAAAGTAAATCAAGCGAACCTAAAACAGACATACTGTCGTTTAAAAATTTTTCTATATTTTCCATATCATCGCTGAGTGTGGGCTGAAAGTATTTAGACATATATTCGATAAATTCATCAATGCTATCAAATTCGTTTCCTTCTAAATCATCGACAAATTTGCCGTTTTCGTTTTTAAATGGGTAGTAATCAGGCGTCCAATCCCCGGCACACATACAAACATAGTCTTTTAAATCTTTTATAACGCCACCAAGCTCCATTTTACCGCTTTCCCAGATGGCATCGACATTTCCTTCTTCGTCGAATTCTTCTTTGACTACCTTTGTAAATTTATTAAAAAAATCATGCACGATTTTGTCATTTTGCAAAATTTCAATAAGTAAATGCCCAAAAATGCAGTATTCGTTTTTATAATTTTTTGCTAATTTTATGGCGTTAAAAAAATGCCTTTTAAGTGCTTCATCAACCATAATTTATTCCTCTTCTAATATGCATTGTAGCGGAAAACCTGCTTCTTTTGCTGCATTTATAACAGCATTTTGCTTTGTTTTTGCGATTTCTTTTATGTAAATTCCGGCAACCCCGCTTCCTGTTTTATGAACTTTAAACATTATATCTACTGCATCTTGAACTGATTTTTCAAAAATTTTAACTAAAATCGCAACGACAAAATCCATCGTCGTAACATCGTCATTTAATAAAATAACCTTATAAAACTTCGGGCGAAACGGCTCTTTTTTGATTTCGGTTTTGATTTGGGTCTTAGTTGCCATTTTGAATCCTATCAAAATCTTTTGTGATAACGGCGGTAGAAACCTGCCCAAGATAGTATTTTACACCTTTTGGATCATTGTCATTTATGTCGGTTAAAGTTTGATAAGCTCCGTCTTTAAAAACCACTTTAAATGGAATCGATAAAGCTCTTTTGTAATCAATATCGCTTAGAATTTGCTTTACAATGCGTTCATTTTGGCTCGAATTCGCGATGAAATAATAAGCGTTATATTTTTTTACGAAATTTTCTATTATCTCTTTATCGGTGATATTTTCAAAGTGAATTAGCCCTACAAGCATAAAATTTTCGCTATTTTTCATACTAAAATCCATAAGGTGTGGCGCGTCTGCCTTACATGGTTCGCAGTAAGTCCCAAAAATATCAAGCATTAAAATTTTATTGCTTCCGTCGAGCTTAAAACCTTTTTCAGTGCGAACTAGCGTGATTTCATTTCCGACAATGCTTTTTAAAACGATTTTTTCGCCTGTTTTAAACGGCTCAAATTTAGCCGATTCTACGACGCTTTTTTGTTCATCGCCACAACCGGCCACAAAAAAACTTAAAACAACCGCTAAAATAAATTTAATAAATTTCATATTTTTTCCTTTAATTTTATTATTATACAAAAACTTTGTCATTCTGAGCGAAACAAAGTGTAGCGAAGAATCTAAAATTTCATCAATTTATTATGAGATTCTTCGCTATGCTCAGAATGACAAGTTGCAGAGTAAATTCCGCAACTAAAAATTACGCATACTTTTTCATTGCACTTCTAGCTTCTCTGTCGGCATCTTTGCGTTTTAGGGCTTCCCTTTTGTCGTGCAAATTTTTACCCTTTGCCAAAGCGATACTTGCTTTTACGATATTTTTATCATTTAGATAAAGCGATAAAACCACAAGTGTAAGCCCTTCTTTGGTTACGCTTCCAAGAAGCTTATCTATCTGTTTTCGGTGCATTAAAAGTTTTCTCGCAGCCCGTTCATTTGGGCGAAAGTGCGAATTTGTCGTCTCCAAATAGCTAATGTGCGCATTTAGCAAAAAAAGCTCACCTTTAATCACACGGCAAAAGCTATCTTTTAAATTCGCTCTTCCGGCGCGAAGCGACTTTACTTCGCTACCTTTTAGCACGATTCCTGCTTCAAATTTTTCTAAAATCGTAAAATCGTGATAAGCTTTTTTATTTCTAGCTAACTCTTTCATTTTGCCACCTTAAAACACGAACTTCCGCTTCCGCTTAAAAACTCGTCTTTGCAAATTTGCAAATTTGGATACAAGCTCAAACACGGACGAAGCAGGTCGTTTAACTCATAATTTTCAAACTCGTTTAGAATATCGCAACTTTTTAAATTTAAAAGCGAATTTGCAAATTTTGTATCAAATTTTAAGAAATTTGCCCTAAATTCGCCATAAACTTTTGCCGTATCGCAAGAGATATTTTTAAGCGAAAGCTTAAAATTTGGAACTTCATCATCGAATTCTGTTATTTTTTCGCCGATTCCTGCGACATTTGCACTTTTAAATTCGCTTAAAAAAAACGGCACATCTGCTCCGATTTTAGCTCCGATTTGTAGCAAATTTTGGCTGTTTATTTTTAAATTTGCTTCTTCGTTTATCATTTTTAAAAAGGTAGCCCCGTTTGAGCTGCCGCCACCCAAACCGCCACCCATAGGGATATTTTTTTCTAAATTCACAAAACGGTTTGCAAAAAATTCTTTTAACTCGTTTTTAAAACCTGCTTCGCAAAGCTTTTCATAGGCTTTTTCGATGATATTTTTGCCTTTTATCTCTTTATTTGAGCGAATTTGCAAACTCTCATCGCCATTAAATTTAACAAATTCAATCTCATCATAAATATTTTCTAACAAAACAAAACGAGAAGCCAGTTCGTGGTAGTTCTGGCGAAGTCCGGTGATTTTTAAAAATATATTTATCTTTGCAAAACTTTTCAAATTTTAACCTTGTTTAAAAGATATTTTACGCCGTTTTCATCAAATTCTAAAATCGCAAATTCATCATCTAAACGGACAATGTAGCGGTCAAATTCACTAAATTTAAAATCGTGCGAATTTAATTTTTTGCCAAATTTTATATCGCTAATTTCGCCGTTATAAAAATTTTCTTTCAAATTTAGATAAATAAGCGGATTTAAGGCTTTTTCGTTTTGGAATTTAAACTCGCCTTCGCTTAGTCTTTCTAGTGCCGAAAGTGTGGCTTTTACGCCTAAATTTTTGGCCAAAATTTGCCCAAAAGAGCGGATATATCCGCCTTCGCTAACGGCGATTTCAAAAGTCAAAAACGGATGCATATAGCTTAAAATTTCACACGAAAAAACCTGCATTTTTTGCGTTTTTAGCTCGAATTCCACGCCGTTTCGTGCCATTTCATAAGCTCTTTTTCCGTCAATTTTTTTAGCGCTAAATTTTGGCGGCGTGTAGGTTATCTCGCCAACTAAATTTGAAATTTGTTCTTTTAAAAAATTCTCGTCAAATTTGCTTAAAACTTCCACGCTATCGATATTTTCGTTATCTCCGCTAATGCAACTTGCCCCCAGCCACAAAGTCGCCCTATAAACCTTTGGTTCTTTTTTAAAAAAGCGAAAGAAGCGCGTAAAACTTCCAAAAGCCACAACCAAAACGCCACTTGCAAAAGGATCAAGTGTGCCGCTAAAACCAGCACTTTTAACGCCGTATTTGCGTTTTAATTTTCCTAAAAATTGATTTGAGCTAATACCGCTTGGCTTATATGCGACAAAAAGTCCATTTGAATTTTCGCCTAAATTTGCCGAATTTTTCGAATTTAGCAAATTTACAGAATTTTCGCCGTCCAAAACAACGCCCCTTAAACGGCTTTGGAAACAAAATTTGACATAATCTCGCGTTCGATTCCGCCAAAATTTATTTTTAGCTTCTGCTCATTTCGCACCTTTGTAACACTTATAACGCGTCCGATACCAAAAAGCTTGTGTTTGATTAAATCGCCTTTTTTGTATTCGCTTTTGCTTTGGATAACCAAAGCACCGTCGCTCACGCCGATTTCGTTTAAAAATCTACTTTTTTCAAGCCGTTCTCTTTTGCCTTTGTAAAATCTGCTTTCTACTCTGCTTAAACTTAGGCTTTTTTTGGCTCTTGTAAGTGCTACATACGCTAATCTGCGTTCTTCTTCTATGTCGGTGCCGTCTCCGATGAGTGGAAAAAAGCCCTCTTCAAGTCCGATGACAAAAAGGTGTTCAAACTCCAAGCCCTTACTCGCATGAACGCTCATTATAGAGATACTTTCGCCACTTATGCCGTCTTGTTCGCTAAGTAGCGTGGTTTCATTTAAAAATTCTTCTAAGTCAAAATTTTCTTTATTTAAAGCTTCGTCTTTTAAAAGTGCGTAAAATTCGTTAAGATTGGCGATTCTTTCGCTTCCGTCAGGCAAACTTTCGTAATAATCTTTCAAGCCAAAAGCCTTGTCAAATTCGTTTAAAATATTATAAATTCCGTCCATTTGCCTAGTTTCTTTTAACGAATTTGCAAATTTTAAAAGTTCAGCGTGGCTTTTTTTACTAACATCGCCACTACTTAGCAAATTTATGGCATTAACTAGGCTGATTTTGTTATTATAGGCGATTTTTTCTAGTTTAGCTAGACCTACCTTACCTAAGCCCCTTTTTGGGCGATTTATAATGCGACGAAGTGAAAAATCGTCATTTTCGTTTAATATTAGACGCAAATATGCGATCGCATCTTTGATTTCGGCTCGTTCGTAGAATTTTACTCCGCCGACCATTTTGTATGGAATTTTGGCTTTATTTAGTCCTTCTTCGATACTGCGAGAAAGGGCATTTACGCGATATAAAATGGCGATTTCGCTAGGATTTACTCCTTGTGAGATAAGAAGCTGGATTTTGGCTGAAATTTTATTTGCTTCGTAAGTTTCATCGCCTGATTCCATGAGCTCTATCTCGTCGCCGTCGCCTTTAACGCTTTTTAGATTTTTACCTAAGCGATTTCGGTTGTGATCTATTAGCTCGTTTGCAGCGGCTAAAATTTGAGTTGTCGAGCGATAATTTTCTTCAAGGCGAATTACCTTTACGCTTTCAAACTGATCTTTGAAATTTAAGATATTTTCCACTTTTGCGCCACGCCAACCATAAATACTTTGATCATCATCGCCGACAACGACCAAATTTTCGTGGCATTTACAAAGAAGTTTTAAAATTTTAAACTGAATATCGTTTGTATCTTGATATTCATCGACCGTGATATATTGATAACGGCGTGAAACTTCATCGCATAAAACTTCATTTTTTTCTAAAATTTTATAGGTTAAAACAAGCAAATCATCAAAATCGACTAGATTATTTGTTTTTAGATATTCTTCGTATTTTTTGTAAATTTCAGCCGTTTTTAGGTAAAAGCCTTGCGAAATTTTGCCGATTTCTTCTGCGATTAAATTTGCATTTTGCAAGACATCTTCATACTCTAAAAGTGAATTTTTGTATTTTGAAATTTCATTTGCGAGTGTGGAAGTAGGCAAATCGCTCTCAAATGACTTTATAATGCGTTTTTTATCATCTGTATCGATGACAGAGAAGTTATTTTTGCGACCAAGTTCGTTAATGTGAAATTTTAAAAATAAAAGCCCAAATTTGTGAAATGTGCATAAAAGCGGCGTTGTGCTAAGTTTTAAATTTTTTATCAAATTTAAGGCTCTTTGACGCATTTCGTTTGCGGCTTTATTTGTAAAAGTGAGCGTCAAAGTCGAAGCCGGATCAATGCCGTTTGCTAGTAAATATGCAAGGCGAGTTGTGATGGTTTTTGTTTTTCCGCTACCGGCTCCTGCTAAAATCAGCATCGCTCCGTCTATGTGCGTGGCGGCTTTTTTTTGACTAGGATTTAAATCGTTTAAAATTTCCATGTTTTCTCTTTGGCAAAATTTAAAGCTAGATTTTACCAAAAGGGTTATAAAAATTTGATTAACAGCGGAAAAATAGCCTAAAATAAGGCATTTTGTCATTGATTAGTTTTTGCTTTGCAAAAAACTGGCAATTATACTTTTGTCCATTCTGAACTTTCGTTAGAAAGCGAAGAATCTCAAAAATCTTATATAAATTTAGATTCTTCGCTTCGCTCAGAATGACGAAAGATATTAAAACTTAACCGTTACTCCAACATTTCCGCTATATCCTTTTTCTTTTCCTGTATATCCTTTTGCACCTATGTCAAATTTGATTGAATTTGTTTCATAAGCATATCCTAGTTCTGCTATTCCTGTGCTTCCTTTTAAGCTAGGACTAGCGATTCCTGCACTTTGATTTAAAACACTTACGCTTCCTTCTGCTTTACCTTTTGCTTCATATTGATAAGCTAAACCCGCATACAAAGAGCTAGTTTCGCTAAATTTGATTGTGTCTTTGACACCTACTTGCACTCTGCTTGAAGCAATTCCTGCAAAATTCACATCAACACCGCTGATAGTGGTATTTGCACTATCGGTATGAGAGTAGAAGTATTTTGTGTATATATCAAGGTTGTTTGTATTATTTAACTCAAAAATCTTTCCTAAACCTACATGAGCCCCATAGTATGAGCTAGATAATTCATATTCGTTATACATACCCTTATCTGAGTTTGTTTTTATTTTACCAAGTCTTATACTACCTTCGCCATAAAAATTACTTTGAGCTACAAATTTAGCAAACAAACCGCCACCCATAAATTTCGTATCTCCTTTGCCTTCTAATCCGTTATCAAGGTAAGTTTCAAAATCCGCCTTTCCGTATTCGGCAAATATACCTGCTGTTAGTCTCCCGCTTTCATCTTTTGTTGCGATACCGACATTTGCACTAAATCCTTTTAAATCTATATGAGAGCCTGTTTTATATCTTTTATCGCTTCCGCCTATAAATCCAAATGCAAATATATTTGCGTTACTATCTTTTGGTGTGATTTTATCTAAATTCTCGCTTAGTAAATTTCCTGCATTGTTTATACTTGCAACTCCTGCTAAATTTGTTTCTAGTAGTTGTTTAGAGTTTTCGTTTGCTGTTATTGATGAACCACCACCAGTGCCTGAACCACCTGTATCTTCATCGTCGTTAAATGTTAAGTCTAAATTCTTTGAAGTGCTATCAAGAGCGATTTTGCCTGTTACATTGATAAGACCTGCGATATTTACATTTGTTAAATTTGCTTTGCCGTTGGCTTCATCAAAATCCACTAATGTGCCTTGTGTGCTGATTAAGTGAATTACGCTATCTTTTGTTAAATTTGAAGCATTTGAAAGATAAGCATAAACGCTAGTTTTAGATAAATCAGTATTGTTTGCGCCTGTTAAATTTAAAGCTACTGCGTTATTAGCGACATTGCTAGGTAGGTAGAAATTTATAGTTTCAAAATTTCTTATATTTTTTGCCGATAAGCCTATGGCAGGTTTGTCGCTAGTGCCTATGTTTAGTGTGTTACCTGTTTTTATATCTTTTGAAGCGTCATCGCTCATACCGCCGTAGATAGTTCCTTTGATAGTTCCGCCTGTGAAATTTACTGTGTTATTTATTGCGGTATTGTTAATAGATTGTCCGCCATAAACATCACCGTTAATAGTTCCACCACTAATAGTTACAGAGTTACCGCTAGCTGTTCCGTCAAAAGAAAATCCGCCATAAACCTCGTCGATAGTTCCACCACTAATAGTTACAGAGTTACCGCTAGCTGTTCCGTAATGAGAATTTCCACCAAGAACACTATCGTTAATAGTTCCGCCACTAATAGTTACCGAGTTACCGCTAACTGCTCCGCTATCAGATTCTCCGCCAAGAACAATATCGTTAATAGTTCCGCCATTGATAATTACTTTGTTATCGCTAACTTCGCCTGTGAGAGCGGTGCCGCCGTTTATAAACCCAACTTCTCCGCTATTTAAAGTAACAGTATTACCGCTAACTTTTGTATCGGTGCTATAATCTCCGCCACCAAAGATACCTTTATTAAACGAATTTGAGCCTAAATTTATATTTACGGTGTTATTTGATTGCTCTGTTAGTTCTTCTTTGTCAAAATTACCGCTTATATCTTGATTTGTTCCGCCGTTTTTGCTATAAACTGCTTTGTTATTTA
This sequence comes from Campylobacter sp., assembly GCA_017469645.1. GTDB lineage: Bacteria > Campylobacterota > Campylobacteria > Campylobacterales > Campylobacteraceae > Campylobacter_B. The sequence goes on from JAFUFY010000077.1 coordinate 59,438, forward strand.
CGCTGTCCCACGAAATGTCGTAAAAATCGTCAGCCGATAAATTCGGCGAAACACCCATTAAAAGCGTTATTGCGACAACGCTAAGTTTAAGTCCTTTTTTCATTTTGTATCCTTTTTATAAAATTTTTGTTATCTTTTTTTATTTGTTATTGTGAATTTGCTGTTTGGTTTTTTGCAAATTTACAAATTTGCTATTTTTGCTTTGGCGATTGCTTCGTTCGCTTCACTCACTCGCAATGACACTGTTTTGTCATTCTGAGTTTTTGTGAAACAAAAACGAAGAATCTCGTATTGGTTTTTAGATTCTTCGCTTTCTTGCGAAAGCTCAGAATGACGAAAAAACGGCGAAAGATTCTTTGTTTCGCTCAGAATGACAGATAAAGCAAATTCAAATTTACAACACTCATCAATACAAAAACAAATACAATTTAAAAAACGCGTCATAAAATGACAAAATCATCGCTAATGGCGATGAAACCTTAATTTTCAGCCCTTTTTGTTATATTGGCTTCCTTAGTTTGCAACCTTTCTTGTTATATTGGCTTCTTTTTTAAATTCATAAGCTTTTTTAAAGCAGTTTTTGCCTACTTTGCAACGAAGCCTAAAACATTTCTCAGGAAACTCCGCACAAAACGGAACCGGTCTGAAATTCGGCTTTTCAAACCTGCTAGGCAAATCAGACGGAACAAATCTTTTGACTTCGCTGTTTATCTCATCGACAAGCACCAAACCGCTTACTCGTTCTTTGAAATTTTTGTCTTTTAAATTTGCGTTAAAGCCCTTTTCAATGCTTTTTATGCTTATATCATCAAAGCTTCCTATAAGAACGATAGGCTTGGCACTAGACTTGATGATTTTTGGCGAGATAGTGCCTTTGGCATTAAAAAGCTCATCATCATCGATGACTTGCAACTGCAAATTTGAAAGATTTTGCTCTTGTTCCGCTGTTGTAGGCGAATTTGTGCCGTTAAAACAACCGCTTAAAACAAGCATCAAAACTAGACAAACACTTAAATTTGCTAACTTCATTTCCACTCCTTTTAAT
>JAFUFY010000078.1 GCA_017469645.1 Campylobacter sp.
TAAAGTGTATAATTTCGTAACATTTTTTTAAAATTTTAGGAAAACAAAATGGCTAAAATATCACTCGTTTTACTTACAGCAGGAAATTCAACTCGCTTTGCTAGTCCCGTAAAAAAGCAATGGCTACGCATAGGAGACGATCCGCTTTGGTTACATGTTGCAAAAGATTTGCAAAAAAAAGCAAATTTCACAAAAATCATAATCGTCGCAAACGAAGCAGATTTAGAATATATGAAAAAATTTAGCGATGAATTTGAATTTACAGTTGGTGGTGATTTACGCCAAATTTCGCTTAAAAATGCGCTTGAAAAAATAACTAGCGAATTTGTGCTAGTTAGCGATGTTGCAAGGGCTAAGATTTCATCAAATTTAATAAACTCACTACTTGAAAATTTAGGCAAATTTGACTGCGTAAGCCCGTATCTAAGCGTAAATGATACGGCGTATTTGGGCGAAAATGAGATAAAAAGAGATGAGATTAAATTAATCCAAACACCACAGCTTTCACGCACAAATTTGTTAAAAAAAGCCTTACAAAGCGAGAAAATTTTCACAGATGATAGCCTTGCGATAAAAAGCGTAGGCGGGACTTTGGGCTTTGTAAAAGGCGAAATTTCAGCTAGAAAGATTACGCACATTTGGGATTTAGTAAATTTTGATTTTACACCTACTTCAAAAGATATTTTTTGCGGAAACGGTTTTGATGTCCATGCGCTAGAAAACGGCGAATTTATCACGCTTTGTGGTGTGAAAATCCCGTGCGAGTATTCGCTCATCGCTCATAGCGACGGAGATGTGGCGATTCACGCGTTAATTGATGCAATGTGCGGGGCAGCAGGTATCGGCGATATAGGCGAACTTTTCCCTGACACGGACGACGCCTACAAAGGGATTGATTCAAAAATTTTGTTACAAAAAGTAACAGGTAAGATAAATTCTTACGGCTTTGAAATCGTAAATGCCGACATTACAATAATGGCACAAAAACCAAAACTAAGCCCATACAAAGAGCAAATGCGAAAAACTTTGTGCGAAATTTTAGGCACAAAAAAGGTAAATGTCAAAGCGACCACAACCGAAAAACTAGGCTTTGTAGGGCGAAGCGAGGGTATAGCAGTCATAGCAAATGTAAATTTAAAATATTTTGATTGGAAAAAATTATGCGAGTTTTGATAGTCGAAAATGAAATTTATCTAGCCCAAAGTATCGCTAGTAAATTAGGTGAAGAAGGCTATGAGTGCGAAATCGTAAGCAATGTAAAAGACGCTCTAAATACGAAAAATTCAATCGATGCGATTTTGCTTTCAACTAGTCTAAACGGGCAAAATATCTACCCGATTATCGAAAAATTTAAGAATTCGATTATCATTTTGCTCATTTCGTATATCAGCAATGACACAGTTTCAAACCCGATAAAAGGAGGAGCCGATGATTATATACAAAATCCGTTTATGATTGAATAATTAGTTCGTAAAATCAAACATTTTAAGGAATTCAAAGCCCTAAAAATAATGAATAAAACCTGTATGGATTATATAAATTCAAATTTCGCAGCCATAAAAACCCCAAATTACGATATAAAAAAGCTTAAATTTCCGCTTGTAATACGCACTGCAAAGCAAATTTATGCCGACGGATTTGTATTTTCTACGATGAAAGAATTTGATAGAAGTTTTGGTATCGTTTCCATGAGCGATGAAAATGCCTTTGAGATAATCAAAGAAAAAATCAGCACCACGGCACTTTATCTGCAAAATTTTCAGTTAGTTCCGCCAAATGAGCGAGAGAAAATTTTTAATCTAATATCGAAAAAAATGGTTATAATCTCGACAACAGATTTAACAGATACATTCCCTTTTGAAACGCTAAATATCGCTTCTAGCGAAGCCGATTTTGGTCTAAAAGAGATAATGAGCGTTGATGGTTATATCAAATTTGTAATATCGACATACCAAAATGTCCTTCCTGATACCGAGCTATCGCAAAAGCTTGGTATGACACGAAAATCACTATGGGAAAAGAGAAAAAAATATGGTATCGCAAGAAAAAAATAAAATAATCCTAAATCAAGAGATTTTTGGCACACTTTGTCTTATAAAAAACGGTGCTTTGGGGAAATTTACAAAACTAATGAATAAAGAGCAAATTTCGCAAAGCTTAATAGATAATAAATTTCAAAATGAACCAATGCCGTTTATTTTTATGTTTGCACCAAATGATGAAATTAGCCAAGAGACGATAAAAAATGCCAAAAAAAATGAGAAAATTCCGCTTTTTTTAGGTAAAAAATTGATTGGAGAAATTATTTGCGAAACTGTTTTTGAAACCAAAGAATTTGATGATGTTGTTAGTATTTTTGATATTAGTAATCCAAAAAAAACGACAAATAAAATTCACGGCAAACTGGCACTTAGCGGAGAATTTAACATTTTTGAAGATAAATTAGCAAATTCACTCAAAAACATAAATAATCTTAAAAATACTCTTAATGCTCAAAAAATAACGGCGCTTTTTTTGACCGCAGATCCGCTTCACAGGGTCCATGAAAGGCTTATTAGACTAACGATAGACAAAGCTGATTTTGTAATTATTTTTCTTATACGAAGTCAAAAAACAGATAAGCTCCCTTATGAACTTCGCCAAAAAACACTTGAATATTTTGTAAAAACATTTTTGCCGACAAATCGCATATCTATCGTCCCGCTTCACAATACGCACATTTTTACTGAACATAAATTCCCTGAATTAGAATGTATCGTCGCCAGAAATTTTGGGGCAAATAAGCTTGTTTTGGGGCAAAACCATGAGCATATCGGAGCGTTTTTTGATTCCAATAAAATTCACACTATTTTAGACAGCTACAAAAATAGTTTCGATATGGAAATTTTAGTAATGCCTGAGTTTGTATATTGTAACGAGTGCAAAACCCTTGTTAGCACCAAAAGCTGTCCGCATGGACCTCATCATCACACAAAATACCACACACAAACGCTAAAAGCACTTTTAAGGCAGGGCATTATGCCGCCGTCAATCTTTATGCGCAAGGAAATTTCAGCTATGATTTTGAGCGAACTTTTTCCAAATCGTTTTGAAAATTTGCAAAAAATTTACAACGACCTTTTCCCAAATAACGGCATCTTGGAAGCACACGATGAAAAAGAATTTTATGAAGAGCTTATGAATTTATATCAAACAAGCTCACTCAAATAAAATTTAAGTATAATACCGATTTAAATTTATAAAGGAAATTTATGCAAAAACTTTTTGTAACTTTTTTTGGCGTTGGACTTTTAAGGCCGGCTCCTGGCACTTGGGGAAGCATTGCAGGGGCGATTGTCGCACTGCCGATTTTGATATTTTTGGGCGTAAATACGCTTTTTTTGGTTTCTTGTTTGCTTTTTTTAATCTCAATTAGCATTATAAACGAATATGAAAAAAAATGTGGCTCACATGATAACTCAGAAATCGTCATCGACGAAGTCGCAGGAGTTTGGATAGCGATGTCAATCTCAGGCTCGATAGGCGAGATTTTTTCTTTGAATTTTGCTCCACTTATAGATGGATTTAACGGAATTTCGTGGCTTGGCGTGATACTTTCGGTTGTATATTTTAGAATTTTTGACATTTGGAAACCATCTATCATCGGCAGAGTCGATAGAAGCGTTAAAGGCGGACTTGGCGTTATGAGCGATGATATACTAGCTGGATTTTTTGCAGGAATCGCCGTTTTAATCACTATTTCGCTAATGATAAAATTTGGAGCTTCAAATTTGATATTTTAAAGCAGATTTTTAAGCCAAAAATTTACAAATTTTTCATCTTTGCGATTTCATCACGCAAGGCAGCGGCTTTTTCGAATTCCAGCGCAGCAGCGGCTTCAAGCATTTGCTTTCTTAGCTCTTTTATGATTTTGGCTCTCTCGGCGGCTGGCATTTTTTCTAATTTTTTCGCTTTGGTTAAAATTTCAGCCCCATCATCGATTTTTAGGCTTTCTTCTATGTTTCTGGTTGCCGAGTGTGGCGTTATGCCGTGAGTGCGGTTGTATTCATCTTGGAATTTGCGTCTAGCCGTGGTTATGTCGATAGCACTTTGCATTGAGCGGGTGATTTTTTTGCAAAACATCACAACCTGCCCGTTTATATTCCTAGCAGCCCGTCCCATAGTCTGAATAAGGCTAGTCTCCGAGCGCAAAAAACCTTCTTTGTCGGCATCAAAAATCGCAATCAAACTAACTTCGGGCAAATCTAGCCCCTCACGGAGCAAATTTATACCGATTAGCATATCAAATTCGCCTGATCTTAGTCCCCTGATTAGCTCATTTCGCTCTATTGCGTCGATGTCTGAGTGCATATATTTGACTTTAATTCCAAGTTCAAGGTAGTATTTACTAAGCTCTTCTGCCATTTTTTTTGTTAGCACGGTTACTAAAATTCGCTCATTTCTAGCGATGACCTTTTTTGCCATGTCGTGCAGGATTTCGACTTGATTGTCGCTATCTTTGATAAGAATTTCGGGGTCTAAAAGCCCTGTCGGACGCAAAATTTGCTCCACAACACGCCCACCGCTTAAATTTATCTCATATTCGTTAGGAGTTGCAGAAACAAAAAGAAATTTACCTTTTTTATTTATAAATTCATCAAACATCAAAGGTCGATTATCAAGCGCACTAGGCAATCTAAATCCGTATTCTACGAGTGTTTCTTTGCGACTTCGGTCGCCTGCGAACATACCGCGAAACTGCGGCAAAGAAACATGGCTTTCATCGACGATGACTAGGTAGTCTTGCCCCTTGCTTTCATAGTAATCAAACAGCGAATACGGCGTCTCTCCGGCGTTTTGCCCTGTTAAGTAGCGCGCGTAGTTTTCGATTCCTTTGCAAATGCCAGTTGCACTCATCATTTCAAGGTCAAATTCCACGCGCTGTTTTAGGCGTTGGGCTTCGACGAGTTTGTTTTCATTTTCAAAAAATTTTAATCTCTCGCCAAGTTCTTCTTCGATGCCTTTAATCGCCGTTTTTAGGCGGTTTTCGCCGACGATAAACTGACTTGTGGGATAAAGGATAAATTTCTTTAAATTCTGTGTTTTTTTATTTTCCAAAACATCGAAATGATACATCGCTTCAAGTTCGTCGCCAAAAAATTCTAGCCTTATGGCTTCGTCGTTAAAATACGCCGGATAAATGTCGATCGTATCGCCGTTAGCGCGAAAATCGCCACGATCAAAAAAGTTATCATTGCGTTTATAACCCATATCAACTAGTTTGCGAAGTAAAAATTTACTAGAAAAACTTTGCCCTAGTTCCAAATGAAGCACCATACCTTTGTATTCTGACGGGTCGCCCAAACCATAGTTTGCCGAAACCGAAGCTATCGTAATGACATCGTCAAAACTAAGCAAACTAGCCGTGGCTGAGAGACGAAGTCGCTCTAACTCGTCATTTATGGAGCTATCTTTTTCGATAAAAAGGTCTTGACGCGGAATATAAGCTTCTGGCTGATAATAATCATAATAGCTGATAAAATACTCGACATGATTTTGCGGAAAAAAGCCCTTAAATTCACTATAAAGTTGCGCTGCAAGGGATTTGTTGTGTGTCATTATGAGAGTTGGAATTTGCAAATTTGCGATGATATTTGCCATGGTAAAGGTTTTTCCGCTTCCGGTAACTCCGAGTAGCGTTTGATATTTTTCGCCGTTTTTGATACCCTGCACGATTTTTTCTATCGCGTTTTTTTGATCTGGACTTGGGGTAAATTTGCTTTTGATTTCAAACTTTTTCAAAACTTTCCTTTAAATTTAAGCGTAAATATGTTAGCATAGCAGAATTATATTAAAAAAGGTGTAAAAATGGACGAGATTAGACAAAATTCAGCTTTAAGCCAAAAAGTCGGCGAACTTATCAGAAGATATAGAGATTTACGAATTCAAAATGAAGAGCTTAGAAACGAATTAGTTGAATTAAAGGCACAAAATGAAGCTTTGTGTATGAATTTAAGCAAACTTGAAGATGGAATTTCAGCGGCAAATTTAAGCGAAAACGATCTACTTCAACAAATCCAAAGCGTTTTGGAAGAGTAATGAAAGAGATAGTCGTTCAATTTACTGGCAAATCTCTCGCTAAAACCTATACTATCAATTTAGAAGATGAATTTGCCAAAATTTTTGAAAAAGATTGGGAACGACTGAGCAAGGGCGAAAAGTTTTTAGACGCAGGAGAGCTTTTAGAAGCATATATCCAAAAGAGTTACGAAAATTTTACTTTAATAAAAGAAATTGAAGAATTTGAAAAAGAAACGCAAAAAAGTTGCGGAAAGGAAGAGAGATGAAAAAAGGTTTTAGTGTCGGAGGTATAGTGTTTTTAGCGATTATTGCTATTGTTTTTTTTAAAGTAGTTATGCCGAAAATCAATTCTGTAAAAGACGGCGCCCTTGGAATAGCTTATGCACAAGAGTTCGAAACGGCTTTAAAACAAATCAAAGAGGATTTTTTCCTACGCGGTGAATTTAGAGATCTTCGTTCGATGACTACTGTCAGACAGTTTGCGGATGATACACTTGATAAAAAAATTGAAGTAGGCAAACCAATACAATTTGGCGTAGGCGTTAAATCAAAAGGAAATATGGAGTGGTGTGCTGAGATGAAATTAAAACAAAACGGAAGCAAGTATGTTATGGAAACAAGAGATATAAATGGCAAAAAGGAAGTTTGTAAAGAATTTCATAGCATGAGTCTTTATCAAAAACTAAAAACCTTTGAAATGAATTAATCTGAAATTTATAGAATTTGCCTAGTAGCAAATTCTATAAAATATCTTACTATCTTACCTAATTATCATTTTGGCTCTTGTTTTTTTATAAAATAGCGAATTTAGGCGATTTAATTGTTCTTCGTTTAGCGGAGTGGAATTATTAAATTTAGCATTTTTGCTTGGTGTAAAAAATTCACTAATACCGCCATAATTTTTGCCTAGTTGCAAAGGATTTTCGTGGCAAAGTTCGCAGTTTTTAGCTTTTTTGCCTATGGTGTGTGGGCTAAATGGCGCAAAAATCTCAAATTTTTTATCTTTTAACAGCGAAGTTTGATTTCCATCTTTTGAAAAATGAACTAAATTATATTGAAAAATCGGTCTTGAAATTGCGATTTTACCGCTATTTAAATCATTTATCAAAAGCAAATTTTCAAACCTACTTAGCGAAAAAACAGCGTGATATTTTTTTGTATTTTTATTAAAATCGATTAAATTTTGCCATTTTTTCTCGTCTTTGCTCTCATCTTTTATCAAATTTAGCTCATAAAAACTACCTTGCCAGCTCGCATGACAAGCGACGCAAGAAAGCTTGTCATGGTAATTTGCATGAGCAAAATTTGGCCTTATTTTGTGGCAACTTTCGCAAGATTTGGTCTCAAAATCGCTCTGTTTTTTCGTAAAAAATTCGTCAAATTTATCGCTAGAATTTTGCTTGTGTGAAGTGTGGCAAGAAATGCACGAAAAGCCCAAATTCGCGTGAATATCAGGGTTTAATTGATGATAAAAATCTCCATGAGATTTACTAGGAAAATTTCCGTTAATACCCAATGGAGTGCGAAAATCTTTGTGAGCATCAATTGGAAATTGCCCCATAAAATCAGCCCCCACAAAGAATTTATTGTGGCAACTCGCGCAAACCCCGCTATCAGCTTTTTTTAGCTCGTGCGTTTTGGAGTGTAGGTTTGTCCCAGCAAACTCGTCTTTGCCTTGATACTTCCCATTATCTGCATAGTGCGTATGACACGCCATGCAGCCTAGCCCCCTAAATGCGCCGTTTTGATCCTGAACGCTCGTATGGCAGCTTAGACATTTTTGAGAGATTATTTCAATGGCGAGTTTTTGCGTATCGTCTAAATTTTCTTTTTGTAAATTTGTAAATTCTAAAATACTAGCATTTTTATCAATATCAAATGCCTTTAAAATCGTGTTTATCTCATTTTTATGCGTAAAGTGATTTGAGTTTTTGTAGGATTTTATCTCGTTTTCATGGCACTCGCCACAAAATTCACTCATATTTTCATTACTTGCAGGGTGAGCGATGATTTTAGCGTGATCGGTGCTAGTTTGATCGGCTTTTTTTAAGTGGCAAGTCTGGCATGAAAAATTATGATTAATTTCGTCAAATTTTTCGATTTTTTCATGGCACTCGGTGCAATTTGCGTTTAAAAAAACGCTAAAAATCACGCAAAAAAGAGCAAATTTGAATAAATTTAATCCATACATTTTGTTAGCCCTTGATTAAATTTATCTTTTGAAAGCTCAAAATTTTCATAAATTTTATCTTCCCATTTGTCGTGGCAGATGACGCATTTGTAGGCATTTACGATTTTTTGAATTTGTATTTTTGATAAAGCTTTATCATTTTTTGAGGCGTGTTGATTTTGTGTTCCATTTGCTTCCACAAACGCATCAATCGAATACGAAAAGCCAAATTTAGTAACATTTGCTTCAAAATATGGACTAAATTTTAAATTTCCGTTTTCAAATTCCAAATTTCCACGCCCAAAACCAAGCGCAGTAGAGCTAAAATGGCACTCCACACAGCTTTTTGAAGTTCCTGTGGTATGCGGATCCCAACTAGCCATGCTCATAGAGTGAAATTTGCTGACATTTTTATCATACACCGTGCCTATAACCTGACAGCCGGGTGCAAAAGGTGCGATTTTGCCGTCATTTCGCTCACCAAGTGCAGGGCTTTCAAAACGCAAAAAACTTCGCATTTCTTGCCACTCGCCGCTTTGAAATTCCTTTTTGTGCCAGTTATATTGCGTGGAGTCCTTAAAATACTGCTCGTGGCAACCATAACAGCTTGGCATTGTGCGTGAATGACAGGCTTGGCAAGTTAGATTTTCGTGGATTTCGCTTTTGTGATAAGGTAAATTTGATAGCGGAACAATTTCATAGCTTTTGCCGTCCTTTTTGCGATAAATGAGCGTTTTATCGCCATTTTTTGCGACATTGTAAAGCGGGGAGCTTTTCTTGCGAGTATAGGCGATTTCATCAAAAATTTGCAAATTTGGATTTAAATTTGCTAGTTTTTTTGCCATTTCGTTCGGGGCGTCAAATTTAGGCTCATGGCAATCAACACAACTTATATCAACAGCTTCTCGCATATTTTTGTGTGCCTTTAAATCGCCCATAACGCCATAACTCGTGTGGCAATCAACGCAATCAAGTCCTGCTTTTTTGTGGTGAATATCGGCTTCAAGCTCGTAAAAATGCCGTCCATCAGCAAGTGTATGAGTGGCATCAAACGGAGCTTTTACGCCTTCGCTTTCAAATTTGCCAAAATACGAAAGCCCGATACGAGCTGAGCGATTATGACATTGAGTGCAGTTTGAGCTTGGAATTTGGGTTGTAAATTTGGTGTGTGAAGTTTTTAAATTTGGCGAATTTTCTAAATTTGCAGTGTTTGAATTTGACAGGTTTTCTAAATTTACTGAGTTTTCTAAATTTGCCAAATTTACGCCATGACATGCCATACAACCACCGCCTTTGGCTAAATCTTTGTTCTCAAAAACTTCTCTTTTTTGATCGATATGACAGGCATTACACGCCCTTTGAAAGTGGTTATTAGCTAGGGCTTTTAGCTCGGCCTTGCTTAAATCAGAGCTTGTAGATTTTTCTACCCAATCTTCGATTAAATTCGCTCGAATCGGGCTTTGCGACTGCATCGGCGAGATCGAAACTCGCGCTATTTGATTTGCATGGCAAGAGTTACATTTTTTTTTCGCATTTACTAGGCTTGCGGGATTTTTTATCAAATTTAAATGAGCGATTTTTTCGTTATTTGAATTTACGCCATCATGGCAATCTATACAGCTTAAATCATCATGCGACGGGCTTGGGGAAGTGAAATTTTCGTGGCAGTTTAGGCATAAATTTGATTGATTTTTGCCGTGAAAATTTGATAAATTTGACGAATTTACTAAATTTGAATTTGTCAAATTTATCAAATTTGAAGCGTTTTGTGAAGTAAATTTGAAATCAAAAAATTCTAAGCCCGTCCAAACACACAGGCTTAGAAATAAAATCGCTAAAATCCACTTAGCAACCTTCAAATTGCGCTCCGCCCGTCGGTTTTGGAGCGCTTACTTCGCTTTCATCGGCTTTGGCGCCAAATTCGTCTATCATACCTTCATCGGCTAGGCGCTGAATGACATCATCATAGCTTTCCCATGCTTTTTTGTTGTAAGCGTCTGCTTGAATCGCCTTTTTTGCGTAAGCCCTAGCAAGTGTGAGATTATTTTTTGCCACAGCTTCGCGTGATAAATTTACAAAATGCTCCGCCTGCGCTTTTGAAGTATTATAGCTTTGCAAATTCTCAGCAAAACCAAAACTGCAAAGTAAAACCATGCTTAAAATTATCTTTTTCATCATTTTCTCCTATGAATTTATCGTTACATAATAAACATTTGGCTCTAAGCCGTCGCTTTCTTTTAGGCGAGTTATACTTGTCGCCTTAGCCAAAATTTGCGAAACATCACTATTTGGGTCATTTAAATCGCCAAAATTTCGCGATTTTCCCACGCAGGTAGTTACGCAAGCCGGAAGCACGCCTTTATCCACTCTTGGGGCACAAAA
>JAFUFY010000009.1 GCA_017469645.1 Campylobacter sp.
ATGTAACCGCGAAGGTTTGCGAGATAAAAATGATAGCAAAACTTATATTTTCGAACTTGAAAATGCAAAAATTAGCACAATCAATGCAGAAATTACGCGTGGGTTATTAGAAAATTATGATGATATTTCAAATCCAAAATCCATAAGCGAATATTATGAAAGATTGTTTTTTATGGAAAAAGATAAAATTTCAAGTAATGTAATTTCACAAATTTGCACAAATTCGATTAATATTAAATTTAAAGACTATGCTGAAAATTTTAATATCATTGATAGCGATGATATTTCTATAATCGCACCTTGTGATGAAAATAGAGATTTGATTGAAAAGCTTGAATTTGAAATTTCTGTTTCTTTGATGAGAAAACTTCAAATTTATTCATTTAGTGTTAAAATTTATGAATTTCAAAAATTGCAAGAGCTAAATGCCATAAAAGAAATCAACGGCATTTATGTGCTAAAAGATGAAAATTTATATGATAAAAATAGTGGTATAAATTTTGAAAGTAAGGATTTTATAATAGATTAAAAGGAGTGCTATGAATAGTTTTAAAATTGTCGTAAGCGGGGATTTTGCTTGTTTTACGCGTCCTGAGCTTAAAGTCGAACGAGTAAGCTACGATGTGCCTACTCCAAGTGCGCTTGAAGGGCTTTTAAAAAGCATTTACTGGAAACCTGCTATTAGATATGATATAGATGAAATTGTAGTTTTCAATCCGATAAATTTTATAAACATAAGGCGAAATGAAGTTAAAGAAAAACTTTCGTTTAATAAAGTAAAAAGCCAGATGAAAAGTAGCGATGAAGATATTTGTATATATACAGATGAAGCGCGAAATCAAAGGGCTACAATGGCATTAAAAGATGTTAAATATGGGATAAAATTTCATATAAATTTAACAGGCTTAAAAAGTGAAAATGAGATAAATTCGGATATTAAACACGCAGAAATTCTGCGTCGTAGGTTAGAAAAAGGGCAGTGTTTTAGAACGCCTTGTTTTGGTTGTAGCGAATTTGTAGTAAAACAGATAAATTTGGTTGATGAATTTGATTATTCTGAGATCTCGCCTGAAATTTTAAATTTAGGCGATGTTGATTTGGGTTTTATGCTTTATGGACTTAAATTTAAAGATTGTGGCAAACCGCTCAATAACGATTGGGATAATCCGATTTTTAGTGATAGTGCTGATGCTGTGTATTATCGTCCGCGTATGATAAATGGCATAATAAATGTAACTAGATACAAGGGAGATTTGAAATGCTAATTAGCGCATTGTGCGAATATTACGATATTTTGGCAAGTAAAAATATGGTCTTAAAGGACGGATATTCAAATGTAGGCATTGATTATTTAATTTGTTTATCGCCAAATGGCAAAATTGAAAATATAATAAATTTTCAAGAAAAAATCCAAAATGGCAAAAAAGAGAGTTTTAAATCAAAAAATGTTGTTATGCCACTTCGTTCCGAAAAGCCCGGAATTGACGCAAATATAATCGAGCATAGAAGTTTATATATTTTTGGTTTAAATTACGACAATGATGAGCTTACGCCAAATGATAAAACAGATAAAGCAAAAAAATCTCACGGTGATTTTGTTAATAAAAATAGCGAATTTTTTGACGGGATAAATTCGGATTTGGCAAGGGCTTATTTGAAATTTATTCAAACTTGGGAGCCTAAAAACGAACGAAAAAATGGATATTTATTAAATTTAGGCAAACAATTACCACAGGCAAAATTTGCATTTTGTCTAAGCGGTAAGCCTGATAGATTGTTGCACGATGATGAAACAGTTCGCCAAAAATGGGAAGCTAGATTTTTATCAAATTCAAAAAGTGATGAAACTTTATCGCAATGTGGAATTTTGGGAGAAAATTTAGCATTGGCTAGAACTCATAGTAAAATCTCAGGTATAAAAGGTGGAAATGCTACTGGCACTTTGCTTGTATCTTTTAATAATCCAAGTGATGAGAGCTATGGCAAAACACAGGCTTACAATAGCAATATTTCCGAACTTGCTATGAAAAAATACACACAAGCTTTTAATTTTTTGTTATCTTCGCCAAAAAATCATATATATTTTGATGATTTGACGATAGTTTTTTTCGCAAATAATGCAGATGAAAATGCGCAAGATTTGATGAGTATTTTATTTGGCGATAAATATGATAGCGATAGTATGGATAACCGAATTTTGGAGTTATTAAAAAGTGCTTTGCAAACAGATATTTTGAAAGAGCAGTTAAAATTGCAAGGAATTGATGAAAATTTGGATTTTTATATAATTGGAATAAAACCAAATTCTAGCAGACTTTCACTCAAATTTATCTACAAAAACAAATTTGCAAAAATTCTAGAAAATATCGCTACTCATCAGCACGATTTGCAGCTTAGCAATGATTTTAAAAAAATACCACTTTGGAGATTGAAAAATGAATTAAAATCGCCAAAAAGCACAAACGAAGCTATAAATCCAGCTTTGGGCGTGAAAATTTTTGAGGCTATTATAAATGGGACAAATTATCCGTCATTTTTGCTTGAAAATGTTATTTTAAGGATAAAAATAGACAAGGATATAAATTCTATAAAAGCAGGTATTATCAAGGCATATTTAAACAGAAAAGCAAGATTAAATAATCAAAGAAAGGAGATTGAAATGTCATTAGACAGAGAAAATTCAAATCACGCATATTTGTGTGGTAGGCTTTTTGCAGTGCTTGAAAAAGCACAAGAAAAAGCAAGTGGCGGTGGGCTAAATCGCACTATCAAAGATACCTATTTTGGCTCGGCTATGTCAAGTCCTGCTAGTGTCTTTCCAAATTTAATTAGGCTTCATAATGCTCATATCAAAAAGCTTGATGAAGGTATGGCGGTTTATTATGCAAAGCTTGTTGGCGAGATAATAAATAAAATGCAAAATGAGTTCAAAAAGACACTCTTATTAGAAGAACAAGGTAAATTCGCCATAGGCTATTATCAACAAATTCAAGATTTTTATACCAAAAAAGGAGACAAAGATGAATAACAAGTATGATTTTGTAATGCTTTTTGATGTTACAAACGGCAACCCAAACGGCGATCCAGACAATGCAAATGCACCAAGAATCGATGTTGAAACTAATTATGGTTTAGTTAGCGATGTATGTATCAAACGCAAAATTCGCAACTTTGTAGAGCTTACCAAAGACGGCGTAAGTGGTTACAATATACTTGTTAAAATGGATAAATCGCTTAACTCAAAATTTAGTGCTATTTACGACGAGAGCGGTTTGCAAAAGGGCAAAAAAGGAGCAAATAAAGATGATGTCAGAAAAGCAAGAGAATTTGCGTGTAAAAATTATTTTGATGTGCGAACTTTTGGTGCTGTTATGAGCACGGGCGATGATCCGTGTGGCATAGTTCGTGGTCCTGTGCAAATAAATTTTGCTAGAAGTATTTCTCCGATTTTTATAAGTGAAATTACGCTAACTAGACAGGCTGTTACGACAGATAAAGATTTTGACAATAAAGACAATGAAATGGGTCGCAAAAGCATAATTCCTTATGCGCTTTTTAGAGCAGAAGGCTATGTGAGTGCAAATTTAGCCAACAAAACTGGTTTTGATGAAAATGATTTGGAACTTTTATGGCAAGCGATAATCAATATGTTTGAAGAAGATCACAGTGCGGCGCGTGGTAAAATGTGTATGCGAAAGCTTTATGTTTTCAAACACGACGGAGTGCTAGGAAATGCGCCGTCTCACAAGCTTTTTGATTTGATTAAAATCAGTAAAAAAGATGAAGTGGAATATCCAAGAGAATTTGGTGATTATGAAATTTTGGTCGAAAAGGACAAATTGCCAAGTGGCGTAAATTTGGAAGAAAAAATCGATAAAACAATATGATAGAGATTTCTATTCGTTCGTTGCAACATTTTTTGTATTGTCCGCATAGGTGGGGGTTGCTTGAAATCGGCAAAGTTTGGGCTGAAAATTATTTTGTAACAATATTGGTGGCGTAAATATTCGTTTAAGTGGTGTCGCGCCCCACACGGGGCGTGTGAGTTGAAATTACTAAATCCGACAACTACTCCGATTTAAAGTCGTCGCGCCCCGCACGGGGCGTGTGAGTTGAAATCCGCTGTGTGTCATTTCGATTATTCTATAATTGCGTCGCGCCCCACACGGGGCGTGTGAGTTGAAAT
>JAFUFY010000079.1 GCA_017469645.1 Campylobacter sp.
ATAGATATGCAGATGAAGACATTGATAAATTTAACCCACGATGCGCTTCTCGTCCGAGCGTCGATGGTCGTATCGGGCGACAAAATTTATTATTTTTTATCATTGCAAATGCCGTTATTTTCATAATCACGGCGTATTTTATAAATTCACTCGCATTTAAATTATCATTTCCGATTTTGATTATTTTAGCAGGTTATAGCATTTTTAAACGCTTTTCAGAAACCGCTCATATCGTGCTTGGGCTTTGTTTAGGGCTTTCAAGCGTAGCAGGCGCAATCGCAGTAAGTGGCGCTATACCGCTTTGGTCTTTGCTTTTATGTGTCGGAGTTATGTTTTGGGTAGCCGGATTTGATGTTTTGTATTCGCTTCAAGATATGGATTATGACAAAAAAGCGGGGCTTTTTAGCATACCGTCAATGTATGGCGAAAAAGCTGCAATGTTTATTTCGCAAATTTTTCATTTTTGTGCTGTGCTTTTTTGGCTATTTTACTGCGGTGCGGCGGGACTTGGAGCGTGGGCGTATCTAGGAGTGATAATTTCTGCTATAATTTTATTTTTCGAACATAGAATTGTCAGAAGGGACTTTTCGAAAATCGATCGAGCGTTTTTTACGCTAAATGGCTATTTGGGAATTTTGTTTTTTTGTTTTATCTTTATTGATTTGTGGAATTAGGAGATTTGATATGGATTTAAATACTATCATTGTTTTGGGACTTTGCGTTGTTATTTTGATTATTTTAGTTGTCATGTATTTAAAAGATAAACAAGCAGATAAAAAATTTGAGAGATTTGAACAAGTTTTGACCGATAATATGCAAGAAAATTTTATACTTAAAAAAGAGATAGAAAAGATAAAAGAGACGATAGACGCTATGGATTTGGGCAAATTTGGCGAAGTAATAGACGAAGAGATGGAGCAAAGATTAATGCCGTTAAAAAAATCGATCGAAACTATCGGCGAGATGATCTCAAATTTAAGAAAATAACAAAAAAATATCATTTTAAAGTAACCATTTTTGGGCTTTTTTGACAAAAAATAAATTTTGCAAATTTAGCAAATTTATTATATAATCCGACAATCAAATTTCATAAAAGGTAGATATGCTAATCGATAAATTCGGTCGCAAGATTGATTATTTGCGAATTTCGGTAACCCAAAGGTGTAATTTTCGTTGTCGCTACTGTATGCCGCACACTCCGTTTAACTGGACTCCAAAAGAGAATTTATTAAGCTTTGAAGAGCTTTTTAGCTTCGTTAAAATCGCAATCGACGAAGGCATAGAAAAAATTCGCATAACAGGCGGAGAGCCTTTGATACGAAAAGATTTGCCTGAGTTTATAAAAATGATAAGCGAATATGCTCCAAATGTCGATTTGGCTCTTACCACAAACGGCTATTTTTTAAGCAATTATGCAAAAATTTTAAAACAAAACGGGCTAAAACGCATAAATATGTCGCTTGATTCACTTCGCCCTGAAATGGCTCGTTTTATCGCGCAAAAAGGCGTTTTGCATAGCGTTTTAGCTGGGCTTGATAGCGCATTAGAAGCTGGACTTAAAGTCAAAATCAACACGGTTGCACTAAAAGGCATAAACGACGATGAGCTGCCTTATTTGCTTGAATTTGCAAAATCAAAAAATTGTATGATAAGATTTATTGAATTTATGGAAAACACCCACGCAAATGCGAATTTAAAGGGCTTAAATCGTGATGAAATTTTAGAAATTTTAAGCACAAAATTTAATTTTAAATTCTTAAAAAAATTCGAAAACTCTCCTGCTAGTATTTACCAAACTGATGACGGATACTCTTTTGGCATAATCGATCCGCACAAGCACGATTTTTGCGAGAGTTGCAACCGAATTCGCCTAAGCGCAGAAGGCTACTTGATTCCGTGTTTGTATTTTGAAGACGCACTAAGTATAAAAGATGCCGTGCGAAGCGGAAATTTGAACCTTGCAAGAGAAATTTTAAAAGAAGTTTTAGCAAATAAGCCTGAAAAAAACCGCTGGGAACTTGAAAATAAAACAGAGATTTCAAATCGTGCATTTTACGAAACGGGCGGTTGATGTTAAATTTAGTTGAGAGTTTTTTAAGTGTTCAAGGTGAGGGTAAATTTAGCGGAAGGTTGGCATATTTTTTTAGATTTGCAGGGTGCAATCTGCGTTGTGTCGGCTTTAAAAACAGAGCCAAAAGCGAAAAATCAGGCAAAACTCTAATCGGCTGCGATACTTTGCGAGCTGTTTTTGTAAATGAATTTAAATATAAAAAAATATCAAATTGCAATGAACTTTTAAAGAGAATTGGGCAATTTAAATTTCAAAAACCCATAATCGTCATCACAGGCGGAGAACCTTTGATTTACTATACAAATTCGCTATTTTATGAATTTATCAGCGAACTTTTAAGGCAAAATTACGAAGTGCATTTTGAAACCAACGGAACAATTTTTGTAGAATTTGACAAATTTCCAAATTATAAAAAATGTATTTTTGCAATCTCGCCGAAACTAAATTTAAGTGGAGAAAAAAAGGAAAAAAGGCTGAATTTCAACGCTTTATTAAATTTAAAACAAAATGCAAAAGATAGTTTTTATAAATTCGTAATCACAGGTAAAAAGAGCGAAAATGACGAAATTTGCGAGATTTTGCAAAATTGCGAAAATGAAGTTTATTGTATGCCTTTGGGCAAAAATTTAAGCGAACTTGAAAAAAATGCGCCAAAGGTAGCTAAATTTTGCATAAAAAACGGCTATAATTATTCCGATAGATTGCATATTAGAATTTCGCAAAGGTAAAAAATGATAATTAGAAAACTTTATGACTTTGAAAATGCCCACATAGTGCGATTTTGTGGCTCAAAACGCTGTCGGACGGCGATTCATGGGCATTCATACAAATGCGAAGTCCTTTTGGCTTCAAATTTTTTAGATAATGCGGGAATGGTTTATGATTTTGGTTATATGAAGCTTGGAATTCGCGATATTATCGATTGTTTTGACCACTCCACGACCATTTTTTCAGGCGATAGCGATGAATATAAAAATGATATAAAAAAACATTCAGCTAGATGGATAGAAATACCATTAAATCCGAGCGCAGAGCAGTTTTGTCGGATATTTTTTGTGCTGATTGATAGGTTATTAAATTTAAGCAAATTTAATAACGGCGAAAAAAATGTTGCTTTGCATAGTATCATCGTGCATGAGACTGCCACAGGATACGCCCAGTGCTTTAAAGAAGATGCATACAACGCACAAATGGGCGAGATAAATTTAAATGAAATCAAATTTAGCGAAGCGATTTTGGACGATTTAAGAGATAAAAAAATCTTTGAAAAGCTTATTAGTGGCGAAAAATTCGTCTTTGAGAAAGACTGCTAAGGGACAAAGATGAGATATTTTTTGATTTTACTTTTAGCATTTTTTGTAGGTTGCGATGAAAAAGAAGATGAAACCTTAAAAATACCGCCTACTAAAAACGAAGTTCCAAGCGATGTGCCGATCGCAAAAAGCGAACCGCAAACAGAAGTAGATAAAGATCTTCCGCCGGTGCCTGTAACGGAGTAAAAATGCAAGAACTCTACACAACCGCACTTGCTTTGCATAAGTTTTTTGTCGTTTTCTTTGGCATTTTACTTTTGATTTATCTGTTTCTGAGCCGACATGGCAACGGCGAAAATGTCTATATTAAGCGAATTCGACTTTTTTTACCATTTTTTTATACGATTTTAGCGTGTTTGATTTTTACTGGTGCTTTATTGTTGCCTATTTTGGAATTTAAATTTAACTACAAAATCATTTTTATGATAATAGCCGTAATTGCAATCATCGCACTTAGTGCAATCGGCTATAAACGGCTAAAAATGGCATATTTTACAAAAGATTTTAATCTTTATAAAAAGCAAATTTCAAAGATAATAATAGTAAATTTAATCTTAATTTTGATAGTGAGTTTTATATAATGGTATTTTTTTATGACAAAAACGCAGGAAATCAGATTTTGGAAATTTCGGGCGAAAATTTTTCGCATTTAAAGGCTAGACGCCTTAGCGTGGGCGATAGAGTGGATTTTAGAAATTTGCGCGATGAAAGCAACTATATTTATGAAATTACCGAAATTTCACGCAAAAACGCGGTAGCAAATTTGGTTTTTAAAAACTCCGTTATCTCTCCAAAGCACGAATTTTGCCTTGCTTGGGCTGTGGTTGAGCCAAGCGTGATCGAAAAAACGCTTCCTAGTCTAAATGAAATGGGCGTAGCAAAAATCATTTTCGTTTATAGCGATTTTTCGCAAAAAAATGTTAGGTTGGATTTGGCTAGATTTGAACGAATTTTGACAAATTCGTCGTGTCAGTGCGGACGAAATTCGATTGTCCAGCTTGAAATTTTAGCTAGTTCAGATGAACTTTTGGCTAAATATCCAAATTCGGTTTTGATTGATTTTGAGGGCAAAAGTTTGGAAATTTTTGATAAAGATGAAATTCCTTTTATAGGACCTGAGGGTGGTTTTTCCGAAAATGAACGCAAAAAATTTAGCAAATCTTACGAGCTAAATTTACCATATATTTTGCGTTCAAATACTGCAATAATGACCACTTGCGCAAGATTGATTTTTTAAATTTGATTTTTAAATAAAAAAATTGTATAATCCAGCCTTTACAAAATTTCAAACCCAAAGGTCGAAAAAATGAAAAAAGATATTCACCCAGAGTATGTCGAAACAACCGTAACTTGCGCTTGTGGCAATAGTTTTAAAACAAAATCAAACAAAAGCGAAATCCGCGTTGATATTTGCTCAAACTGCCACCCATTTTTCACAGGTAGCGAAAAAATCGTAGATAGCGCAGGACGCGTAGAGAAATTTAAACAAAAATACGGAATGAAATAATTGCTCTATTTCGTTCCTACTCCCATAGGAAATTTAAGCGACATTTCGGCTCACGCGCTTGATATTTTAAGCCGTGCCGAAGTCGCTATCTGCGAAGACACAAGAGTTAGCAAACAGCTTTTAAATTTATTATCTCAAAAATTTGATACGAAATTTAATATCGGCGAATTTTATTCACTTCACACGCACAACGAAAGCGAATTTTTTTCCAAATTTGATACCGAAAAATTTAGACAAAAAATCTGCGTGTATTTAAGTGATGCCGGAATGCCTTGCGTTAGCGATCCGGGCGTTAGTTTGGTTAAATTCGCTTTGCAAAATGGGATTGATTATGAAGTTTTAAGTGGAGCAAATGCGCTTCTTTTGGCAGTTGCCGCTAGTGGCATAGTAGAGAAAGAATTTTCATTTTTGGGCTTTTTGCCAAATACCGGCAAAGAGCGAATTTGCGCGATAGAAAATTTCATGAAATCGCCTTATCCTTGCGTAATTTACGAATCTCCAAAAAGGGTTTTAAATTTGGTAGAAAATTTAGAAAAAATCGACAGAAATAGAGAAATTTTTCTCATAAAAGAGGCTACAAAAAAATTTGAAACCAAATTTAAGGGCAGAATTTGCGAAGTTTTATCAAATTTAAAAGAAGCAAATTTAAATGGTGAGTGGTGCGTCGTGGTTGATAAAAGCCCGAATTCAGGCTTTGAACGCATAAGCGAAAATGATATTTTAAGCTTAGAAATTCCGCCAAAAATAAAAGCAAAACTTCTAGCCAAAATCACAGGCAAAAATTCAAAAGAAATTTACGAAAATATTACAAAATAAGTTCTTTTTTAACCCGAATTTGGTATCATTGCGAGATGATTATTTACGGAAAACAGCTATTTTTGCATATTTTGGAAAAGCACGGCAATAAATTCGAAAAAATTTATCTCGCAAAAGAGTGCGACAAACGCCTTTTTTCCAAAATCGCCGGACTTGGTGTTAAGATTGAACGCGTCGATCCTAAAAAGGCTCAGGCGTTGGCTCACGGCGGAAATCATCAAGGTTTTTTGGCTGAAATTTCGGATTTTGAATTTTGCGACATTAAAAACATAAAAAATGCGAATTTTTTAGCCGTTTTGTATGGACTAAGCGATGTCGGAAATATCGGTGCTATCGTGCGTTCAGCTTATGCGTTGGGTGCTGATGGCGTTATTTTAGTCGGTAAAAGTTTTAATATAGAAGGCATTTTACGCGCTAGTAGCGGGGCTGCACTCGAAATAAATATCGCAAAGTGCGAAAACGGGCTTGATTTGTTAAATGAATTAAAGCAAGTTGGTTTTAAAATTTACGCCACAAAAGCAAACGCAAAAAGTGTTAAAGATATTAAATTTAACGGCAAAATCGCCCTTGTTATGGGAAGCGAAGGCGATGGGTTGCCAAATAAAGTTTTTGAAAAATGTGATGAAAATATCTCGATAGCCATGAAAAACGACTTTGATAGTCTAAATGTAAGTGCGGCTTTTGCGATACTTTGCGATAGGATTTTAAATGGATAAAAAAGAAAGCATATTACAAAAAGAGTTGAAAAAACTCGAAAAAATCGGCGTTAGGGAAATTTCAAAGGCAACGCATATCCAAGAAGAGCACATAGAATCAATTTTAAATCAAAACTATGAAAATTTGCTTGATTGTAATGTAAATGGCTTTGTTAAAATTTTAGAGCGAGATTACGGCGTAGATCTAAGCGAGTGGTTGGAAGAATTTAATAAAATCAAAAGCGAAACTAAAACAACAAAAACAACGATAGATAGGCAAGTTGCTATGCCAAATTTGCAAAATCACAAAAAAACAAACTGGAAAATTTGGTTTTTGTTGATTTTACTTTTAGTTTTGGCGGTGATTTATTTTAAATTTTATGATTTAATCAAAAAACCTATCGATGAGTTTTTAAATGAGAAAAAAGTTGAATACTCAAATAATCCTATCATCAACCAAGCCGAAGAAACGCTTAATAAAGTCGGTATCGAAGTGCCTAAATTTGATGAAAATAATTCGCTATTAGTGCCGTCAAAACTTTTTGTTGGTATTGATGAAAATGATAGCAATATATCAACTCCAAATGCGCTCGATCTTAGCATACAAATGCAAAATGAAGCAAATTCTACCGATGAAAATATCACAAAAAACGAAGCAAATTTAACGCTTCAAAGTCTTATTACAATTACGCCATATTATCATGTTTGGCTAGGAACTATTGATTTAAAAACTGGTAAAAAATGGGACACTGTGGTCTCGGATAAGATTACGCTTGATTTGGATAAAGATATGCTAGTTATGGCTGGACATGGCTTTTTTGATATAGATATTGGCGATGAAAAACAGCAAATTAGAGAAAAAAGCGTAATGAGAATTCTAATCAAAGATAAAAATATTACATTTATCGACAGCGCCGAATTTACAAGGCTAAACGGGGGCAAAGGGTGGTAAAATTTAACATTTTTTGCAAATTCAATATAAATTTGAAAACAAATTCGAAATAATAAGGAGAAAATTATGTTTGACGAAATTCGTTTCAGTAAAATTGAAAGATTGCCAAATTACGCATTTGCCGAAATGGGTGCTATGAAAATGGCTGCTAGGCGAAACGGCGAAGATATCATCGATCTTTCTATGGGAAATCCTACCGGCCCAACTCCGCCACACATCGTAGAAAAGCTTTGCGAAGCAGCACGAAAAGAGAAAAATCACGGATATAGCGTAAGTCAAGGAATTTACAAACTTCGCTTAGCGGCTTGTAACTGGTATAAACGCAAATATAATGTTGATTTAGATCCCGAAACCGAAGTTGTTGCCGTTATGGGAAGCAAAGAAGGCTTTGTGCATTTAACAACGGCGATTATAAATCCAGGCGATGTAGCCGTAGTGCCTGATCCTGCTTATCCGATTCACACACAAGCATTTATCTTAGCGGGCGGAAATGTCGCTAAAATGCCGATTGATTATAATGAAAATTTAGAGCTTGATGAGAATAAATTTTTTGAAAATTTGCAAAGAACGATTGATGAGAGTATCCCAAAACCAAAATATGTCGTTGTGAATTTCCCGCACAACCCAACCACCGTCATTTGCTACAAAAGTTTTTATGAAAGACTTGTTGCAATGGCGAAAAAAGAGAGATTTTATATCATTTCAGACATTGCTTATGCTGAACTTGCATTTGACGGATATAAAAGTCCTAGCATTTTTGAAGTAGATGGCGCAAAAGATGTCGCCGTTGAGTGCTATACGCTTTCAAAAAGCTATAATATGGCAGGTTGGCGTGTCGGCTTTGTTTGCGGAAACAAACGCCTTATTTTTGCACTTAAAAAAATAAAATCGTGGTTTGATTATGGTATGTTCACTCCTATTCAAGTAGCCGCAACAGTCGCACTTGACGGCGATCAATCGTGCGTTGAAGAGATTAGAGCTATGTATGAGCATAGACGAGATGTCTTAGTTGAGAGTTTTGGCGCAGCAGGTTGGGAAATACCAAAATCAAAAGCAAGTATGTTTGTTTGGGCAAAACTTCCTGCAAAAGTCGGAAATATCGGTTCAAACGAATTTGCAAAACAGCTTCTAACCAAAGCCAAAGTCGCCGTAAGTGCCGGTGGCGGATTTGGCGTAGCTGGGGATAATTATGTCAGAATTGCTCTCATAGAAAATGACAACCGAATTCGCCAAGCAGCACGAAATATAAAACAATATTTGAAAGAGTTATAATGAATATCGCAATACTAGGTGTCGGAACGGTCGGAAATGAAGTAGCAAATATACTTTTGCGAAATAAAAGTGTCATTACTGCTAGGGCTGGGGTTGAAATCAACCCTGTTATCGGCGTTGTGCGTGATTTAAGCAAAAAACGCACGGCAAATTTGCCCCTAAGCGATGATATAAACTCAGTCATAAACCGCGATGACATCGATGTATTTGTCGAGCTTATGGGCGGCGTTGAAAAGCCTTATGAAATAGTAAGCCATATTTTAAAACGCAAAAAAGCCGTCGTAACTGCAAATAAAGCTCTTCTTGCTTATCACAGATACGCATTGCAAGATTTAGCCGCAAATTCGCCTTTTGGCTATGAAGCCAGTGTAGCAGGTGGAATTCCTATCATCAAGGCATTGCGTGAAGGGCTAAGTGCAAATAAAATCGAAAAGATTATTGGCATACTAAACGGCACTAGCAATTACATTTTAACAAATATGATGCAAAAGGGCGAGAGCTTTGATGGAGCCTTGAAAAAAGCGCAAGAACTAGGCTACGCAGAAGCCGATCCGACCTTTGACATAGGCGGATTTGACGCAGCTCACAAGCTTTTAATCCTAGCTAGTATCGCTTATGGCGTTCATGGAAATCCCGAAGACATTTTAATCAAAGGCATAGATCGTATCACGCAAGAAGACATCTATTTTGCTAATGATTTTGAATATGTCATCAAGCTTTTAGCAATCGCAAGACGCATAAGCGACACGCAAATCGAGCTTCGCGTTCATCCTGCACTTTTGCCAAAAGATAAAATGCTTGCAAAAGTTGATGGCGCTATGAACGGAGTTGGCGTTTTTGGGGATTGCATGAGTGAAAGTATGTTTTATGGTCCAGGAGCTGGTGGGAGTGCTACTGCAAGTGCCGTTATAAGCGACCTAATCGACATCGCTAGGGGAAATAAAAACCCGATTTTAGGCTATAAAAAAGAGCTTCAAAACAAATTTAGCATTTTGCCTATGCAAGAAATTCGCACCAAATATTACTTGCGAATTCGCGTAAAAGACGAAAAAGGCGTTTTAGCCAAAATCACAAATTTGCTAAGCGAAAATAACCTTTCAATAGACAGTTTCTTGCAAAAACCAAAACTAAAAACAGAAGAGTCCGTAACGCTATTTTTTACCACACACACTAGCCTTGAAGCAAATGTCAAAAAGGCGATGAGCGAGTTAGATTCGCAAGAATTTGTTACCGGACGACCTTTTATGATACGAATAGAAGAGTAATGGGGCTTAAAGAGTATCTTTTTGGATTTTCGGCAGAAGATAGGGCTTGTGAATTTTTACAAAATCACGGCTTTGCGATACTTTGCCGAAATTTCCACTCTCGCTTTGGCGAAATCGACATAATCGCCAAAAAAGATGAAATCCTGCATTTTATCGAAGTAAAAGCCACGCTTGGCGAATATGAAACAGCTTATCGCCTTACAAAATCCAAATTTGAAAAAATTTTAAAAACGATAAATTTTTATATGATGAAAGAGAATTTTTCAAACGAATTTCAAATCGATTTTTTGGGAATTTCAAAAAATTCAGTGAATTTTATAGAAAATATTTCGGCAAATTAAATTCGGCGAATTTAAAGAAATTTGCTTTCAAATTTGCCGAATTTATAATTTAAATTGGTTTTAGAATTTAAAGTTATAGCCTATGTATCCACCGACTGTGCCTGTATCTATCGCAACAACTTCACTAGTTTCTTTGTACCAAGCATAATCTGTTTTAATCCCTGCTTCAAATTCTCCAACTCCCAAATTATAGATTATACCAAGTTTTGCACCTACCAAAAATCCATTTATACTATATTTATCATCATAAGGTCTAGTTACCACCAAGCCACCACTTGCACTATTTGTAACCCAAACACCTTTATCTTTTATATCTAATCTAGAATATCCGATATAAGGACCTACTGCAAGTTTAAGATTTTCATTTAGACTAGGCGTCCAATCTGCACCGATTAATAATTCGTGAGCTGAAATTTCGGTTTTTTCTTCATATCCTTGAAAGTTACTTTCATCGTATGTAGATTTTATTTTATAGTTATACTGCCCGTAGGCTCTAAAAGCACCAAAATCATATCCAGCTTTAATGCCGATTACAGGATTTTTTCCATCTAGTTCTTCATCAGCACCTTCACCTGATAGTTTGTATGTGTAATCATACCCACCAACAACACCTACAAAAACACCTTCGGCAAATGCGCAACTTGCCACCAATGAACTTGCTAAAACCAATTTAGCTAATTTCATATCTATCCTTTAAAAATAAATTTTTTGTCAAAACAAATAATCAGACAAAATTAGTTATAATTATACAATCCCCCCCATTCCAAACTTAAATTTGTAAAATTTTCGCAAATTTTTTAAAAAAATGTGAAAATTTGTAACAAATTTTATAAATTTTTACTCTAAATAATAAAAATTACAATTTAGTTTAAGGAAAAAATTGTATAATGTCACGAAATAATAAATTTTATTATTTAAATATTTTTAGCAATTATCTTTAAAAAATTTGTAATAAAATTACTTTTTTATTAATCAAATTTAAGTATAATTGCGAGAAAATTTTACCTAAGGAGAACAAAAATGGGAAAATACATAGAACTAACATCTGAAAATTTCGATGTGGCAAAAGAAGGCGTTGCGCTTGTAGATTTTTGGGCGCCATGGTGCGGACCATGCAGAATGCTAGCACCAGTTATTGATGAGTTGGCAGAAGAATTCGACGGCAAAGCAAAAATTTGTAAAGTAAATACAGACGATGACAATGCCCAAAGCTTGGCAGTCGAGTTTGGAATTCGCTCTATTCCTACAATGCTATTTTTTAAAGACGGCGAAGTTGTAGCTCAACTAGTCGGCGCACAATCAAAACAAGTAATTGCAGATAAAATCAATTCACTTTTATAATTTTTTGGGGCATAAAACGCCCCTTTTTTATTTTATTTATTAAATTTGCGCTCACAACTTTACTCAATAAAATAAAATTTAGGAGATAAAAATGTTAGATTTAGCGATTATCGGCGGGGGTCCAGCAGGGCTTGCGGCTGGTCTTTATGCGACCAGAGGCGGATTAAAAAGCGTTGTAATGTTTGAACTTGGAATGCCTGGCGGTCAAATCACAAGCAGTTCTGAAATGGAAAATTATCCGGGCGTTGCAACCGTAACCGACGGAATGAGCTTTATGGCGCCCTGGCAAGAACAATGCTTTCGTTTTGGTCTAAAACACGAAATGGTAAAAGTAGAGCGAATTTCAAAAGATGATGATGAAAATTTTACAATTTTCCTTGAAGGCGGAAAAACAGAGCGTGCAAAAGCTGTCATAGTTGCAACCGGCTCAACACCACGCAGAGCAAATGTCAAAGGCGAAGATGAATTTTTTGGTCGCGGTGTTAGCACATGTGCTACTTGCGACGGATTTTTTTACAAAAATAAAGAAGTTGCCGTGCTTGGTGGCGGAAATACTGCACTTGAAGAAGCGCTTTATCTTACAAATATCTGCTCAAAAGTCTATTTGGTACATAGAAGGGACGAATTTAGAGCCGCTCCCGTTACAGTTAAAAAAGTGCGAGAAAATGTTAAAATAGAAATGGTTACAAATTCTATCGTAGATGAAATCATGGGTGATGCAAGTGGCGTTACCGGCATAAAAGTAACTCATAAAGACGGAAGCCAAAGAGAGATAAAGGTTCCTGGAATTTTCGTTTTTGTGGGGCTTGATGTGCGAAATTCGGTCTTAAAAGATGAAAATGGAAACTTTATTTGCGAAACCTTGCCAAGCGGTCAAGTAAAAGTAAATTTAAAAATGCAAACAAGCATAGAAGGGCTTTTTGCAGCTGGCGACTTGCGTCAAGATGCGCCAAAACAAGTAGTTTGTGCCGCTGCCGATGGAGCGACTGCTGCACTTGGCGTGCTTAGCTATCTAGAAGAAAAACGCTAATAAGCTTTTTATAAAAAAAGGGGGGAATAAATTTTTAATCAACCCCCTTTTTAACTACAATTTATTTTAAAATTTGCTACTGTTTTGTAAGCTTTTTATACTCCGTGCATGAAATTTTATCGCCCATTGCACATGCTCTTGCGTAGTAGTTTTTCGCATTTTCTATGTCACTTCTGCCTTGATAAATGATAGCTAAATTTCGACACGATGTGCCGACATCGAGTTTGCAAAGACGATCTGTATAAAAAATCGCGGCCTGGATATTTTCAGGTGTTCCTTGTGCCTTAAAATACAAATTTACCAAAGTCTCGCAAGAATCCTTATTTCCGTTCTTGCAATCACTATCAAGCCTTGCGATAGCTTTTGTATTTTCTAGCGTAACACTGCCGTTTTCGCAGTAGTCATCTTGTCCGTTTTTACATAAAAATGCCCTTATTTCGCTTAGGCGTTTTTTGTTTTTATTTGACGCAGAATGCAGTCTTTCAGCGCCCTGACACGCTAAAATATTATTTTTTTTACAAATATTTTCATATAAATTTAGTGCCGTAGTGGTATCTTTTTTAGTTCCTAGACCATTTTCGAACATTTGTGCTTGTGCAATACAGGCATTTTCATGACCACTTTCACAGGCTTTTTTGAAAAATAAAAACGCTCCGTCGTCGTCTTTTTGGATATTTTGTCCGATATAAAGCAAAAGCCCGATTTCATAACAAGACCCACTCTCGCCTTTTTCACAAGCGATAAATTTAGTATCTTCAATAGCGAATAAATTTGCAATAAAAAGAAAAATAAAAAGTAATTTTTTCAAATTTAACCCCTTTTGAATATAAAATTCGGGTCAAATTTGACCCGAATTTTTAGTAGTTTGTTTGTATTACAACTCTTCTGTTTGGTTTTAGGCACTCTTTTAGAGCAGCGCCTTTTTCGCCAGGGCAGAATTTAACCTGATCGGCTTCGCCCATGCCGATAGCTGTGATGATTTCAGCCGGAATGCCTTTTTTAATAAGCTCATTTTTAACCGCATTTGCTCTTTTTTGTGATAGCATTTGATTATATGAATCGCTTCCTAGCGGATCTGTATAACCTAAAACTCTCACTTTTTGGACCATTTTTTTATCGATTTCTTTTGCCGTTTGTGATATTTTTTCATATCCTTCTGTCCTAATAGTATCTTTATCAAAATCGAATAAAAAGTCTGATTCAAGTTCCATATTTTGATTTTGTAACTGAACTGGTGGAACACCCATACAACCTTTTGGATTATAAAATGTGCTTCCGACTCTGTAATCTTTGTCATAAATGATTTTAAATTGACAAATTTTATCAGGATCTCCTGCTTTTTTCTTTAAGTTAAATACATAATCCCACTCTCTAACAGCATACATACCTTCTTGATGGTGCGGATGTCCGATTAGAAAATAAATTTGATCTTTACTCATACCTTTTTCGATTTTGCCTAAATTTTCTGAATTTGGGTGAGTTGGCGCGTCAATCCATGTTTTATTTAAATCAGGAAAAGTTACATCGTCCCACTGCATAACGCCGTTATCTGGGATATTATCGCTTATTCTAGTGGTGCAACCGCTAAAACACAAAATTCCCGCCAAAGCCAAAGCCGATATTATAGTTTTTTTCATTTTTTTAACCTTTAAATTTACAAAAAAGAAACCGAATTTAAATTCGGTTTCGCATTATACCATTTTTAGAAATGGAAGCCTAATGACAATCCTGCGCCTACATTTTCTTGTGTATCATAAGACAATGATGACTTAAATATCCATTTGCCGTTATCAGACATTTTTGATAATCCAAGCGATAATGAACCTTCATCTTTGAAATATCCTGTTCCCACACTTAACATACCTTTACCAGGAATTGTCGATTGCGGTAAATTACCGATAGCGATAGCAGAAGCGATACCGCCCCTGTATTCTTTCTTAGCTTCGCCTAATTGTTGTGCTAGATTATTTACAGCATTGTTAGTTTGGTTGATTTGACCACCTAAATGTTCTGCTACACCTTCAAGTGCAGAGTATAGTTGGCTTCCGTTGATAGCGTCTGTGCTATCTTTGCCGATTAGACCAGGAGCGACATTTTGAATTCGGCGTGTTTGTGAGCCGTTACCTACGCTTACTACGCCTACGACTTGATCGCCACCTGCAAATTCTTTCACACCGATAATAACTTTATCGCCGTTTGCGTTTTTGGCTGTAACACTTGCACTAGTGTAACCTGTCGCGTTACCTTTTGTTCTAGTATTATCATCTGCTACATAAGCCGCATCATTACCAAAGAATAATGAATTTTCAACAGTTACTTTTGGTGTATTAGGATCTGAACTATTTCCTATTACAAAAGTATCATTTGTTGTTATATTATTGTTATTACCAATAACATAACTTCCGTCTGCTCCCGCTGCTACGGTATTTGTATCACCAAATGCACCTGCGTTGTTAGCACGGACTATATTGCCTGTTCCAATGGCAATAGAGCTATTACCTATCGCTTCTGCTCCGTTACCGATAGCCAAAGAATTTTCGCCCCCTGCATTTGCTCGATAGCCTATTGCAGTAGAGTATTTGCCACTAGCACTTGCATCATCTGTGCTACCGCTTGTATTTCCTTGTTGATTATTTTGTCCGTCATTTGTATGGAAAAATTTAATACCTTGATCGTTCATTCTGTTAATTGCTTCAACAACACTAGTAGCTTGATTACCTGTTTGATTTTGAACATCATAAGTTTTTAAATTACTAATATCGCCGATTGTATTGTTTATATCGATGATATTATTATTGATGTTTGTAACAGCATTGTTAATAGTGTTATTTAACTGACTAACATTTACAGCGTCTGTATCATCAACACCCGCTGCGACATTTGTGATTCTATTTCCGCCCATAGTTACATTGCCTTCTGCAATATGGATATTTCCGATAGTTACGCTTCCTGTGCTACCCAAATCAATATCTTTTGCAAGTTCAACAATCAAATCACTTCCGTTGTTTATAACGCCGATATTGCCTGTGGTTAAAGTATCTACACCTTTATTGTGTGTTCCTTTGATATTTACGGTATCATTTAGGTTTTTAGAAATAGGATCATTTGTGCCTTGTTTGTAATTCCCGTCAAATTTAAGCCCGTCATTTAGCGTAGCCACAGTTTCTGTGCTTCCGCTACCGGTTTTATAAGTGATTCTAGTATCAGTTGTGCCGTTACCGCCTGTCGCACTAGGATCGACTTTTGCTACGGTTATGGTCGCACTTGCACCGTTTGTGCCGTTTATACCGATAGCTCCGCCGTTATCATCAGCTGTGATACTTACGCCGTCTTTGCCGTTTTTACTAGCTACGGTTATATTGCCGTCTTGACCGCTACCACCGCCAATTTTGAGTTGATCTGCAAGTTTTAAATCATAAGTATAGTTGCCCTCAGATTCCTTGCCTTGTGTTAGTAATAAATTTGAACCCGTATAAGTGCCGTTTGTCCCTGCTACTACGCCACCTTCGATAGTAAATTTAGTGCGATTGCCTTCTGTTGCTTTTTTAAGTTGGCTAACATTTACGGCATCGGTATCATCAACGCCTGCACCTACATTATGGATAATATTACCACCCATGCTAATGTTACTTTGTGTGATTTGAATATCGTTTTTACCATTTTTACTTATAACAATGCCATCAGAAGTGATAGTCGTATTGCCGTCGCTTGTGCCGATTAGGAACTGAGTTTTATTTATGACGGTGTTATCGCCAAATTTAATGCTTCCGTCAGTTAGATCCAAATGTTTATTTAGTTTTAGATCATAAGTGTTGTTATTATCGCCACCCCAAGCTAGTTGTAAATTTCCGTCTGTATAACCACTAGCAGGAGCTTTTACGCCACCATTGACCGTAACTTTGGTAATGTTTGCTTCAACTTTTTTCAACTGGCTAACATTTACTGCATCACTATCATTAACACCGCTTGCAACATTTGTTAGTGTTACATTACTATCATCTATGTTGTTAGTTAGTTTGATAGTTGAATTTGTATCATCTGTGTATTGAGTAGGAAGTGTTACTTTAACTGTAAA
>JAFUFY010000080.1 GCA_017469645.1 Campylobacter sp.
ATTTTATAATTGCCCTATTAAATCCAAAGGCAAAACTTATTATTTCAGAACATGGAAATCACACGGCTTATGTGCATTTTTTGTATAAACCACTAATTTTTTTAGCATACAAAAGGGCCGATTTTATCACATTTTTGAGCGAATTTGATTACGATTTTTATAAAATAAAAAAATCTCAAATCATGCCTAATCCTTTTTTTATGGATATTTCAGATGAAAAAATTGAAAAAGAAAATATTATTTTATTTCCGTCAAGAATCGATAAAAACAAACGGCTTGATTTTTTGATAAATGCTTTTTGTTTGGTCGATGAAAAAGTGAGAAATTCTTATAAAATAGTTGTTTGCGGAAACGGCAGCGAACGAGATAAGTGTATAAAACTAGCCAAAGAAAATGGCGTAAATTTGGAGATTATTAGATTTACAAAAGAGATAGATAAATTTTATAAGAGAGCAAAAATAGTAGCACTTACAAGTTTAAGCGAAGGTTTTCCTATGATACTCATAGAAGGAATTTATTTTGATTGTGCTAGGATTGCAACTGATTGTGTCAGTGGTCCAAGATATTTGATAAAAGATGGCGTTGATGGATTTTTATCTGGTATAAACGATACCGCCGAATTTGCTAAAAAACTTGAAATTTTAATGAGCGATGAAAAACTAAGACTAGAATTTTGCCAAAAAGCAAGGGAGCGTAAGAGCGAATTTGAACCAGATAAAATATCGCAAAAATGGAAAAATTTAATCCAAAAAGTAATGAATAAAGATATAAAGGACTGATTATGATACCAAAAATTATACATTATTGTTGGTTTGGTGGTAAGCCGCTACCACAAATGGCACTAAATTGTATCGAAAGTTGGAAAAAATACTGCCCTGATTATGAAATTATTGAGTGGAACGAAAGTAATTTTGACATAAACGAACTTCAATACACAAAAGAAGCATACGAAGCGAAAAAATATGCTTTTGTTGCTGATGTAGCAAGGCTTAAAGCTTTGTATGAATTTGGCGGAATTTATATGGATACCGATATGGAGCTTTTGAAAAATATTGATGATTTGATGAATAATAAATTTTTTCTTGGTTTTGAAAGTGCCGAGTGCGTAAATTTAGCAATCTGTGGTAGCGAAGCAAAATCAGACATATTGCAAGAAATGCTAAATTATTACAAAACACACAATTTTATGCTTAAAAACAATCAGCTAAACACAACAACTATCGTAAAAATAATGACAAATATATTGGTCGGGCGAAATCTTAAACTAAACGGCGAACTTCAAAAAATAGATGATTGCGCTGTTTATCCGACCGATTATTTTTATCCAAAAAGCCTTGAAACAAACACGACTAAATTTACAGACAATACATACGCAATTCACCATTATGACGGTAGTTGGCGAAGCGAACTCGAAACAAAAATATTTGAAAAAAGAGCGTGGTTTATAGATAAATTTGGAAATAAATTTGGTAAATTTCTGTATTATTCTTATTTTGTGATACAAAATATAAAAGCTTACGGAATAAAAGAAGCTTTTAATAAGAGCATAAACAAATATAGAGCAGCCAAAGGAATATTTTAATTTTTTGCTTATAAAAAACTAAAAATTTGTAAAAATTTATGAAAAAAAGGCTAAAATAAGAGCCAAATTTTTTGATAAAAAACAAATTGCAAAAGATTTGATAAAAAATTTAAAGGAAATTTATGCAAAAGGGTGAAAATTTAGCAAATTCACAAAGCAAAAATTCGCAAAATGAACCAATTGTTGGCTTTACTATCACAGAGCAAGAGAATTTGCAAACGAACAAATTTAATTTTAATAAAATTTTTAAATTTGTAAAAAATTATGAGCTTTCAAAACATCTACTTTTGATGATTGTTTTAGCCTTTATTTTTAGCGTTGGACTTCGATTTTACTGGGTTTATTGGGCTAGTGATTATCCGCAATTTTTTTGGAATAATCAGCTGATGATAAACACAAACGACGGTTATGCTTTTGCAGAAGGAGCTAGGGATTATCTAGCCGGATTTCATCAGCCAAATGATTTAAGTTATATTGATTTTCCACTAGCTAAGCTGACTGCGTGGCTAAACATGGTTTTGCCGTTTAGCTTTGAAAGCATTATTTTATATCTGCCTACGATTTTATCGTCTTTGATTGTGGTGCCTATTTTGCTGATTTCATCTGAATTTAAATGCCTTAGAGCAGGATTTATCGGTGCGTTGGTTGCAAGTGTCGCTCATAGCTACTATAACCGCACGATGAGTGGGTATTATGATACCGATATGTTAAATATCGTGTTTGCAATGTTTGTGCTGTGGGGGTTAGTTAGAATTTGCACAAAAGGTGATAAAATGTCGCTTATATTAACACCTGTTTTTATTAGCATTTATCTTTGGTGGTATCCGTCAAGCTTTACGCTAAATTCAGCTTTTTTAGGAATTTTTGTAGTTTATTCGTTAATTTTTCAAAGAAAAAGATTGCAAAATTACGAAGCTATGATTTTGCTTATTTTGGCACTTACTACAATACCGATTTGGATTAAATTTGTGTTAATTTTTGTATTATTTTTCTTTTTTATCTATAAAAAAGAGCTTGTGAATTTACACACTTTGGCGATAATTGGCGTTTTGGTTTTGGCACTTTTTATCGTAAAAGGCGGATTAAATCCGATTTGGTTTCAGCTTAGATTTTATATCTTGCGAGATGTCGCCGACAACGCACACAACGCAGGTGCGATTTTTCACTATTTTAATGTCAATCAAACGATTCAAGAATCAGGCATAGTTCCGCCAAAAATCTTTATGGAACGCATTAGTTCGCACACTATCGTTTTTGTAATCGCGCTTTTTGGGTATGCGCTTTTATGTTTTAAGCACAAGGAATTTTTGCTTTCATTGCCACTTTTGGCACTTGGATTTTTGGCAAATAAAGCAGGTCTAAGATTTACCATTTACGCTGTTGGCGTTATGGGGCTAAGTTTTGGTTATATTTTGTATTTTGGTATCAAAAATTTAAATATGCCAAAATTTTTACAAAGAATTTTACTTTTTAGCGCGACACTAGCGGCGCTGTATCCTGCTTGGACGCATGTTAGAGATTACAAGGCCGATACGGTGTTTTTTAGAAGCGAAGTTGAAATTTTGGATAAATTAAAAAACATCGCTGATCGCGAAGATTATGTTTTGGCGTGGTGGGACTATGGCTATCCGATTAGATATTATAGTGATACCAAAACTCTCATCGACGGCGGAAAACACTTAGGCGACGATAACTTTCCTATTAGTTTTTCGCTTTTTAAAGATCAAGTTAGCGCAGCAAATATGGCGCGCCTTGCTGTGGAATACACTGAGAAAAAATTTACAGAGAAATTCGGTGGCGATATAATGCAAAAAGCGATTAAAGATTATAATGTTAGCGACATTAATGACTTTTTATTATCTTTAAGATTTGAAGATTTTACCCCACCAAAAGCTAGTAGAGATGTTTATTTTTATCTGCCAGATCGCATGAATAACATCTTTCCCGTTATTATGCAGTTTTCAAATTTGGATTTAAAAACAGGGCAAAAATTTGTCGATCCACTATATTATAGTGGCGCATTTTATGGCAAAGATGAATATGGGGTGAATATCGGTGGCGGTGTCATGCTAAGAAACGATTTACTTGTTGCTAAAATTGGTGGCAAAGAGTATAGCATAAATACATTTTATGAAACAAGTTACGATGCAAACGGAAGACTAATCGTCAAAGAAAGCGCAATCGATAGTAGCGCCGGGCTTTTTGTAATTTTTATGAAAGATTATGGCAGATTTATCCTGCTTGATAATAGTGCCTTAAATTCGGCGTATGTCCAGCTTTTTATACTTGAAAAGTATGATAGAGAGCTTTTCGAGCCTATGATTTTAAATCCAGCAGCAAAAATTTATAAATTAAAAAGGTAAATTCGGTAGAATTTGATTTAAATTTGCAAATTTGTAAGGTTGATTAATGGCTAAATTTGGTTTCCTTTCGCACTCCGATATGAGTATTTATTTTTTCAGGGCGCCGATTATGCGAAAGCTTCAAGAGTTAGGACACGAAGTTTATGCTATTGCCCCAAAAGGAAAATATACACCAAATTTAGAAAAAGAATTTATTAGCGTTAATTATGATTTAGATAAAGCAAGTCTTAATCCTTTTAAAGTATCGCAAAATACAGCAAATTTGACAAAAGTTTTAAAAGAGCTAAATTTAGATTTTTTGCAAACTTCGGCACACAAATCAAATGTTTTTGGCACGATTGCGGCTAAAAACGCAGGAATTCGGACGGTTATAAATCTTATTGAAGGTTTGGGAAGCTTTTATGTCGATAATGATTTAAAAAGCAGAGTCGTGAGATTTGTTATGGAAAAACTTTATAAAAAATCTTTTGCTCTTGCTAATGGCTGCATTTTTGTAAATCACTCCGATCCGCGCTATATGGTTGATAAAAATTTGATTACAATCGATAAGGTTTTTTGCATAAAAAGTGTAGGTGTGGATAGTAAGCTATTTGATGAAGAAAAATACCTTGACGCAAAAATGAGCCATAAAAAAGTGGTTTTGATGATATGCAGGGCACTTTGGCATAAAGGAATTCGAGAATTTTACGAAGCGGCGGATATTTTATCAAATCGCGATGATGTGCAGTTTGTATTTGCGGGAGATACTTTTGAAGGAAACAAAAGTTCGGCTAGTAAAGAATTCTTAAAAAATCCAAATGTCCTTTGGCTTGGCTGGTGTGAAGATGTGTTTTCGCTTTATAAAAGTGCGTATATGGTTGTTTTGCCAAGCTATAAAGAGGGTTTTCCGCGAACCATACTTGAAGCTATGTCTATGAGTCGCCCTTGCGTGGTAAGTAATGCAGACGGTTGTGTAGAAGCTGTCGAAGATGGACACACGGGATTAATTTGCCAAATGAAAAGTTCGGTTGATTTAGCTAGAAAGATTGAAGTGCTACTTAATGATGAGAATTTAGCACGAAAAATGGGATATTACGGCAGAAAGGCAGTTTTAGAAAAATACGACGAGCCGATAATCACACAAAAATATTTGGACATTTATAGGCAGTTTTTGTATGTATAGGGCGTTTTTCAAACGATTTTTAGATATTTTGGGCGCTATAATTTTAATTATTTTAAGCCTACCTTTTATGATAGCAACTCATATTTTAATCAAAAAGCATATTAGCAAAAGCACTATTTTTACGCAATCTCGCCCAGGGCTTGACGAAAAAATTTTTAAAATTTACAAATTTAAAACAATGAGCGACGAGCGGGACGAAAACGGCGAACTTTTAAGCGACGAACTGCGCCTAAATGAATACGGCAAAAAAATTCGTGCTTTAAGTTTGGACGAATTACCGCAACTTTTCAATGTCCTAAAAGGCGATATGAGCTTCATCGGACCTAGACCTTTGCTCGTAGAATACCTGCCACTTTACAACGAAGAGCAAAAACTTCGCCACAGCGTGCGACCGGGCATTACAGGTTTAGCGCAAGTAAATGGGCGAAATGCCATTAGTTGGGCGAAAAAGTTTGAATTCGACACACATTACGCTAAAAATTTAAGCTTTTTACTAGATTTAAAAATCGCGTTTTTAACCATAAAAAAAGTTATCAAAAAAGACGGCGTTAATAAAGAGGGCATGGCGACAACGGAGAAATTCAATGGAAAAAACTAAACTCTACATTTACGGCGCAAGCGGTCATGGCAAGGTCGTGTGCGATGTCGCAAAAAGCGCAGGATACAAAGAAATCGTTTTTTTAGACGACAACGGCGAGTTAAAATTTAGTCCTGATTTACCGAAATTTCCCGTTATAATCGCAATCGGCGATAATAAAATTAGAGCAAATTTGCAAAAAAAAGTCAGCGAAGCAGGTTTTGAAATAGCCACACTTATCCATAAAACTGCCGTGATTTCGCCATCGGCTAAAATCGGGCGTGGCGTGGTTATCATGCCAAATGTCGTGGTAAATGCAGATGCGATTATCGGCGACGGGGTAATTTTAAATTCAGCTTGTGTAATCGAGCATGATTGTGTGATTGGCGAATTTTCGCATATTAGCCCAAATTCTGCCCTTGCAGGTGGCGTGGAAGTGGGCGAATTTAGCCATATCGGTTTGGGTTCGAGCGTAATTCAAAAGATTAAAATCGGCAAAAATTGCGTTATCGGTGCAGGTAGTGCAGTAATAAAGGACATCGACGAAAATTGCGTAGCTGTGGGTGTTCCTGCGAAAGTTATAAAAAAATTAATATTAAAGTGCTAAAATAAATGTTTTTAAATTTTCAAAATTAGTAGATAATTTA
This sequence comes from Campylobacter sp., assembly GCA_017469645.1. Lineage (GTDB taxonomy): Bacteria > Campylobacterota > Campylobacteria > Campylobacterales > Campylobacteraceae > Campylobacter_B. Next base: position 6,332 of record JAFUFY010000080.1, read on the forward strand.
GAAAATAGCGTGTTTGCGAATTTAATCATTGGCGATTGCTTCGAATTTGCTTTGCAAATTCTAGCAATGACAATAAATGATTTGCAAAGTAATTCAATGTAAATTTGAATAACAAATGTCGACGATTTGTATAATTTCAAATTCGAACGGCTTATGCCGACGATTTGTCGAGCTGTGAAGTAAATTTCGAGTGAGATAAGGCTGGTATGCCTATCGAACGAGAAATTTATGAACTCTCGGCAAAGCTAGGCTGATTTCAATTACGAAAGAAAGAAAAATGGGGAGAATTTTTTTAAGTCCGCCGAATATGGGCGGTTCCGAGCTAGATTATATTAAACAAGTTTTCGAAAGCAACTATATCGCACCTTTGGGTGAATTTGTAAATAAATTTGAAAATAGCGTTGAAAACTATTGTGGCGTTAAAAAGGCGTTGGCATTAAATTCAGGCACAGCAGGTCTGCATTTAGCATTGCGAGTTTTAGGCGCAAAGCAAGATGACATAGTGTTGGCTTCAAGCTTTACATTTATGGCTAGTGTTAATCCAATATTTTACGAAAAATGCACTCCGATTTTAATTGATTGCGATGAGAGTTGGAATTTAAGCCCGAATTTACTAAAAAAAGCGATAAAAATCGCTCCAAAAAAACCAAAAGCTTTAATCGTAACGCATCTTTACGGACAGGCTACAAAAATGGACGAGATAATGGAGATTTGTGAGAACGAAAATATCGCCGTCATCGAAGATGCAGCAGAGGCACTTGGTGGATTTTACAAAGGAAAAGCTCTTGGGACTATCGGTAAAATGGGGGCTTTGAGTTTTAACGGCAACAAAATCATCACCACAAGCGGCGGCGGAATGCTAATTTCAAATGATGAAAATTTAATCGCAAAAGCTAGATTTTACAGCACACAAGCAAGAGAGCCGTTTTTGCACTACGAACACAACGACTACGGCTACAACTACCGACTTAGCAATGTCTTAGGAGCTATCGGCGTAGGGCAAATGGAAGTTTTAGAAAAACGAGTTCAGCGAAAAAGAGAGATTTTCGCGCTTTATAGTGAGCTTTTGAAAGACTGCGCCGAATTTATGCCTGAAATTCCAAATTCACGCGGAAATAGGTGGCTAACAACCCTGCTTTTTAAAGAAAAAAACGCACATTTGCGCGTAATAGACGCACTAAATAAAGCCGACATCGAAAGCCGTCCTTTATGGAAACCGATGCACTTACAACCTGTTTTTAAAGGTGCATTAAGCGTAACGGACGGCACTAGCGAAGATTATTTTAATCGTGGAATTTGTCTGCCAAGCGGAAGCGATTTAGACGACGCAAATGTCGAAAAAGTAGCGAAAATCGTGAGAGAAAGTTTATGAATTTAAAACCGACTAAATTTAAAAGATTTACATTTTTTCTTTTTGTGGATATTTTGATCTCCATATTTTCGGTTTATATCGCCTTTGTGTTGCGTTTTAGCGGCGATATTCCGAACGAATTTTACAAAGGGCTTTTGCTTAGCATTTTTTGTATAACGCTTATCAAAATTTGCTTGATTTGGTTTTTTAAAATTTATATGGTTCCGTGGCGGTTTTTTGGGCTTTATGAAGCCAAAAAACTATTCTACGCACACATTTTAACTATCATAATTTTTGCAGTAGTTTTTACGATTTTTGATGATATTTTAAACCCTTTCCCAAGAAGTGTTGTTTTTATCGATGCTGCGATTTCATATATTTTAATAGGAGCCGTGCGAATTTCAAAACGCATGTTTTTAAACGGCAACAAATTTATCTCAAACAACGAGCCGTGCATAGTTTTTGGCGCTACAAACAAAGCCGTCCATATCCTAAAAGGTATGCGCCAACAATACATAAATTATTATCCTGTTGCAGTTGTCGATGGAAGAGATGAGCTAGTAGGAACTTCGTTTGAGAATTTCACCGTCAAAGCAAAAAATAAAATTCCTGAAATCATAAAAGAAAGCGAAGCAAAAACCGCTATCATCGCACTTGCATTAGAGCCGAGCGATTTAAAAGAGCTTTATGACGAGCTTATTGCTTATGGGCTTAAAGATATAAAAATTTTCTCACTGCTTGAAAGTGAAAATGACAAAATTCGTAACATTTCTATCGAAGATTTACTTGCACGAAAGCCAAAAGACCTTGATAGCACGGCTGTTGAGCGATTTATCAAAGACAAAATCGTCCTTGTTACAGGTGCTGGCGGCACGATAGGAAGCGAAATTTGCAAACAATGCTTAAAATTTGGCGCAAAAAAGCTCATCATGGTAGAGCATAGCGAATTTAATCTTTATCAAATTAACGAAGCCACAAACGCAGACGCTAGAAACGAACTAAAAATGGTAAATATCGTTTATGAGAGCGAATTTGAAGCCGTTTTTAGCGAATTTCGCCCACAAGTCGTCGTTCATGCAGCAGCCTACAAACATGTTCCGCTTTGCGAATATAACCCGCATTTGGCAGTCAAAAATAATATCATCGGCACAAAAAATGTGGTTGATTTATCTAAAAAATATGGCGTGGAAAAAGTCGTTATTATCTCCACCGACAAAGCCGTCAGACCAACAAATATAATGGGAACGACTAAGCGAATTTGCGAACTTTACGGACTAAATTCGAGTGATGAAAAAACGCAAATCGTCGCCGTTAGATTTGGTAATGTTTTAGGCAGCAGCGGAAGCGTAATACCAAAATTTAAACGCTTAATCGAAGAAAACAAGCCACTTACGGTTACGCACCCAGAAATCGTGCGATATTTTATGCTAGTTAGCGAAGCTTGTCAGTTAGTGCTTCAAGCAGCGTCCATCGCCAAAGGCGGGGAACTTTTTGTCCTTGATATGGGAAAACCTATTAAAATCGCAGATCTTGCTAAACGCATGTTGCAACTTGCTTCAAAAGAGCATTTAGGTATCGAATTCACAGGTCTTCGTCCCGGCGAAAAGCTTTACGAAGAGCTTTTGATAGATGAAAACGACAAAGGCACGGAGTATGAAAGTATCTTTGTAACGCACTCTGATAGCTATGATTTAAATTTGCTAAATCGTCAAATCGCCGAACTTTTAAGCGTTAGCGATGATGAAGTTGCAACTAAATTAAAAGAAATCGTGCCTGAATTTAACCATAACAAGGGATAAAATTTGATAGGAATTATTGATTATAACGCAGGAAATATAAGAAGCGTTAAAAACGCACTTAGCTTTTGTGGCGCTAAATTTGAGCTAGTAAGCACGCCTGAGCAGGTTTTAAGAAGCGATAAAATTTTACTACCCGGTGTGGGCGCTTTTGGCGAAGCAATGGCTAAGCTAAAATCGGCAAATTTAGACGAAGCGATAAAAGAATTTGTCGCAAGCGGGCGGTATTTTTTGGGAATTTGTCTTGGTATGCAACTTTTGTTTGATAAAAGCGAAGAATTTGGCAGTAGCGACGGACTTGGGCTTATTAGCGGAAAAGTTATCAAATTTGATGAGAGCAAATTTGGTGCGAATTTAAAAATCCCGCACATGGGCTGGAACACGCTGGAATTCACGCGTCTTACACCGATAAATTCGGGGCTTGAAAGTTCGGTTTATGCTTATTTTGTTCATTCTTATCACGCCGTTTGCGACGATAAATTCGCCTTAGCAAAGACCACCTACGGGTATGAATTTGTAAGCGGGGTTTGCAAGGATAATATCTTTGGCTTTCAGCCACACCCCGAAAAAAGCCATGAAAATGGTATAAAAATAATTAAAAATTTTACGGAGCTATGATGGAAATTTTACCTGCGATTGATTTAAAAGACGGCGTTGCGGTGCGTTTAAGCAAAGGGCTAATGGATAGTGCGAAAATTTATTCAAAAGCCCCTTGGGAGTTAGCTAAAAAATTTGAAGATATGGGAGCAAAATACCTGCATTTGGTGGATTTGGACGGAGCGTTTGCAGGGGAAGCGATTAATTACAAAACGATAGAAAAAATCGTAGCTTCGACAAATTTAAAGGTCGAAGTGGGCGGGGGAATTCGCACCGAAGATCGAATAAAAGAGTACCAAAATTTGGGCGTTTATAGATTTATTTTAGGTTCGGTTGCACTAAAAAATCCAAATTTCGTCCGTGAAGTCGCTTCAAAATACAATATCGTCGTTGGCATTGACGCCAAAGGCGGTATGGTGGCAGTTGAAGGCTGGGCAGAAGTTTCAAATATAAAAGCCACCGAACTAGCCACACTTTATGCCGACGCAGGAGTTGGGGCGATAATCTGCACCGATATTGAAAAAGACGGAATGCTTTGTGGCGTAAATGTTGAATTTACCGAAGCAATCGCCAAAGCGAGCAAAATCGATACAATAGCAAGTGGCGGAGTAAAGGATATTTCAGATATAATCGATTGTAAAAATAGTGGGAAAATTGCAGGAGTTATTGTCGGCAAGGCATATTACGAAGGGATGCTAGACCTAAAAGAAGCGTTTTCTTTGATATAAATTTGGCATTGAATTCAGCCTAGCTTTTAATTCCCCATACCTGACGGATTAAGGCGTGAATTTAGCCACTTCCGACGCTCATTAACAAATACAGGTAACTTCGCTTGAAAGTGGCTAAATTCACGCCTTAATACGCCCACTCTG
>JAFUFY010000081.1 GCA_017469645.1 Campylobacter sp.
AAAAAAATACGCAATTTTTGATTATTCAGGTATTACATATATGTTTTTAATCTTATTTTTAATGTGGTTTGGAGTAACTGGCTTTATTCCGACATATACTGCTTCTGGAATTTTACTTTATGTTTCATTGGTTATATTAGCATATATTTTATTTAAAAATTTTTATTCTATGATTTTAATATTCTTTTCATATTTTTTTATAATTCTTGTTTTAGGAATTAAACCAGAATTAATTAATCCTATCTTAAATATATCCAATTTATCTAATAAAGAAAATAAAATTTTAAATGCTGAATTAAATAAATTAACCAACCAAGATTTGCAAATTTTATTTAATATATCAAATTACGATTTTAATCTTATAAATTTACAAAATAATGAAATTACGAAAAACGCAGATGAAATTATAAATCAAAGAGAAGTAATAATTTTACGAAAAAATAAAATGGCTGAAATATTAAATTCCATTTATGCTTTTGCAGATAAAAATAGTATTGATGAAATTATTGATAAATTAAACTCTGAGAATACTGAAAATTTAAGAGATTATTTAAAGAAATATTATGAAAACGATAATAAGAGCGTATTGGTTGATTTATATAATTATTCAAAGTACAAATTTGATGAAAAATTTAATATATTAGATATTAAAACTAATCTGTTGATTGATTATTTTGATATTAAAAAATATGAAATCGATGAAGCAATAGATGAAGCAGTTAGCGAGATTATAGTAAAAAAAGAAGAATTGAAGGCTATTTTGGCTATAACTAGACAAACAAAATATAAGCAGGTTTTGATAGGTATTCAATTAGACCAAATTTACACTTCAATCCATAAAAGCACATATATTCTGTTTTTTATTATAATGTTGCTTTGTGTGTATTCTCTTACTAAAACTAGCAGACGAAATTCAATAATACCTAATTAAACTATAATTCAAATCAATTAAATTAAAAATTTTCTTGGCAAATTTTATAAAATTTGCCAAGAGTGAGTTTTAGTTATTTTCTATCCATTTTAGTGCTATTCGCACGGCGTTTGTCGCAGCCCCAACGCGGATTTGATCGGCACTGCACCACAAATGCAAGATTTTATCATCAAAGTTATCTCTGCGAATTCGCCCTACAAAAGTTTCGTTTGTATCGCTTGAAATGGTCGGCATTGGGTATTTTTTGTTTTCGGGGTCATCAACCAAAACAACGCTTGGCGCAGTCGAAAGTATAGAGCGAACTTTGTCTAAATCAAAATCTTTGTTAAATTTGATTGTAATGGCTTCGCTGTGGCTTCGTAAAACCGGCACCCTAACGCAAGTGGCTGAAAGCGGGATATTTTTATGCAAAATTTTGCTTGTTTCATTTACCATTTTCATCTCTTCTTTTGTGTAGCCGTTTGGTTGAAAAACATCGATATGTGGGATAACATTCATAGCGATTTGGTGCGCAAAAACCTTTGGTTCGCACTCGTCAAGTTTGAAAGCAAAAAATGCTTGAAGTTGCTCAACGAGTTCGCTCATACCTTCTTTTCCTGCACCGCTTGTGGCTTGATATGTGCTAACATCGACACGCGCTATGTCAAAAGCGTCATCAAGCGGTTTTAAAATTTGCACCATTTGGATTGTCGAGCAGTTTGGATTTGCGATGATTCCTGTTTCTTTCCAGTGTTCTATGTCGCTTGGGTTGCACTCAGGCACGACTAACGGGACATTTTCTTGCATTCTAAAATGGCTTGTGTTGTCGATGACAACAGCGCCACTGGCAGCGGCTAACGGCGCAAAGTGCGCTGAAATCGACCCGCCTGCACTAAAAAACGCAATGTCTATTTCATTTTCGTCAAATGTGCTATCGGTTAGCTCTTTTACGACAAATTCTTTGCCCCTAAATTCGATTTTTCCACCTGCGCTTCTTGAACTAGCTAGTAAAAGTAGGTCTTTTACCGGAAAATTTACTTCATCTAAAACATTTAAAATCTCTTCGCCAACTGCACCTGTGGCACCGACAATAGCGATATTATAACTATTCATTATTTTCTCCTTGTGAATTTTCATTATTTTCATTTTGCGAATTTTGCGAATTTTCTTCGCCCAAAAGCCCTAAATTTTCGCCGTTTTCTTGGGCTTCTTCGCTATTTTCTTCTACTTTTGGACAAAGGGCAATGCTAACAACTTCATCGTCTTTACTTTCGACTTTGACGACGATTACGCCGCTTGTGTTGCGTCCTGCTTTGCGTATGCTTTGAATATCGGTGCGTATCATCTTGCCTGTCGTAGTTAGCGCCATAAGATCGCTTTCTTCATCTACCATAACTACGCCGATTAGATCGCCTGTTTTTGGCGTAAGTTTCATACAAATCACACCTTTTCCGCCACGATTTGTCAAGCGATATTCGTTCGCTTCGGTTCGTTTGCCAATACCCTTTTGGCTAACGCTTAAAATCTCTTCATAATCGTTTTTGATAAAGGCAGCACCGACTACTTCATCGTCTTTTTCTTTAAATTTAATGCCCGTTACGCCGCGCGTTACTCTGCCCATTTGGCGAATTTTTTCAAGCTTAAATTTGACACACATACCTTTTTTAGTAACGATTAAAAGCATATTTTCGTTGATTTGCTCTTCGTCTGTATTTTCTTCTACTGCTTCAATAATTTCGTTTTCAACTACGCTGTTTTCGGTATTTTCAGCGTTTTCAGCATTTTCATCGCTTGGGATAAAGACTTCATTTTCGCCGTTTGCAACGATTAGCGCAGTTACTAATTCATCATCGTCATCGAGCTTGATCGCTTTTACGCCGATTGAACGGATATTTTTAAATTCGCTCAAATTTGTTCGTTTTACGATACCTTTTTTAGTGAAAAATGCCAAAGATTTTTCTTCGCTAAAATCGCTTGTAGGGATAATCGCTTTGATTTTTTCGCCGTCTTGAAGCGAGATTAAATTCACAACCGCTTTGCCTTTTGCCGTGCGTGAGCCTTCCGGAATTTTATAGACTTTTAGCCAGTAAAGTTGTCCTTTATCTGTGATAAACATAAGCGTGTCGTGCGTGTTGCTAGTAAAGAAATTTTCGATGAAATCATCATCGTAGGTAGTTACTGCAACCTTGCCCTTGCCACCGCGTTTTTGTTTTTCGTAAGTTTTGCTAGGAACTCGCTTGATATAGCCCCTGTGAGTGATAGTTACGACCATGTTTTCATTTGGGATTAAATCTTCTATCTCAATATCATCATAATCATCGACAATCTCAGTAATGCGTGGGCATTTAAATTTATCTTTGATTTCCAAAAGTTCATCTTTGATGATTTTTTCAATTAAATCTTCGCTTTTTAAAATCGCGTCAAGGCGTTCGATTTCAGCCAAAATCGCTCTTAACTCTTCTTCGATTTTTTCGCGTTCTAAGCCTGTAAGTTTGCTTAGTCGCATATCTAAAATCGCATTTGCTTGAAGCTCACTTAGACCAAATTTGCTCATCAAGCCGTCTCTTGCGGCTGTGGTATCGGCTGAGTTTTTGATCAGTTCGATAACTTCGTCTATGTTATCAAGTGCGATTTTTAGACCTTCTAAAATGTGCGCTCTGGCACGAGCCTTTTGAAGTTCAAAAATCGTTCTGCGAATAATAACCGTTTTTCGGTGATTTAAGAATAAATTTAAAAGTTCAATTAGATTAAAAACTTTTGGTTCTTTATTTTCAATAGCTAACATAATAACGCCAAAAGTCGCCTCCATAGTGGTTTGCTTAAATAAATTATTTAAAACTATGTCGCTCATAGCGTCTCGTTTTAGCTCTATAACGACGCGAATTCCATCTCTATCGCTTTCATCTCTGACTTCGCTAATGCCTTCGATTTGCTTCTCTTTTACAAGTTCGGCGATTTGCTCTATAAGACGAGCTTTGTTGGTTTGATACGGAAGCTCGTCGATGACGATGACATCTTTGTTTGGTTTTTTCTCAATGTGAGTTTTTGCTCTTAGTTTTACTCTACCTCGACCTGTTTTGTAAGCGTCAATTATCCCTTTTTTACCAAAAATAAGACCGCCGGTTGGGAAATCAGGACCTTTGATATAGTGCATAATCTCTTCAAGAGTTGCGTTTTTGTTATCAAGCAAAAGCAAAAGCCCATCAACTAGCTCATCAAGGCTGTGCGGTGGTATGTTTGTAGCCATACCAACGGCGATTCCGCTTGAACCATTTAGTAGCAAATTTGGCACACGAGCCGGCAAAACATCTGGCTCATTTAGACTTTCGTCATAATTTGGCACGAAATCAACCGTTTCTTTATCTAAATCTTCAAGCAACTCTTCTGCTAGTTTTGTCATTCTAGCTTCGGTATAACGCATAGCAGCAGCTCCGTCGCCGTCGATAGAACCGAAGTTTCCTTGACCATCGACAGCAGGAATTCGCATAGAAAAGCTTTGTGCCATACGAACAAGCGCGTCATAAACGGCAATATCGCCGTGTGGGTGGTATTTACCGATGACATCGCCCACAATACGAGCCGATTTTTTATATGGTTGGCGAGAGCCGACACCTAGCTCGTTCATAGCGTATAAAATTCGCCTATGAACGGGCTTTAAGCCGTCTCTTGCATCAGGAAGCGCACGACCTATAATAACGCTCATTGAATAATCTAAATAGCTTGTTTTTATTGATTCTTCTACATCAATTTCAACGATTTCTTGATTGTCAAAAATACTATCTTGCATATTATTCCTTATTGCAAATTTAAACTTTTGATTATAGCAAATTATTCTTTTGCATTAGCTAAAACTAAACCAAAAAGAACTTCGATTTTGTTTTTTTCGCAAATTTCTTTGGCTTCGCTTAGACTGCAACCTGTCGTAACTATGTCATCGACCAAGATTACGGGGTTTTTAACGGGCTTTAAAATCTCAAAATCCCTTTTATTTTTAAGGCGAAATTCTAGTGATTTTCCACTATATTTTACCGAATTTTTTGCTTTTATAACGCCGAATTTGGGTTTTATAAATTCGCTTTTTAATGCGTGAGCTAAAATCGCCGTATGCGAATATTCGCCGTTATCGGTCGTATCATCTAGCCCCAAAGCAAGGCAAATTTCACTGAATTTAAACTCATTAGCAAATTTTTTAAAACTTAAATTTGCTAGTTTTTTAAAGACAAATTGTCCGTATTCGTGGTGTTTTGAGTGGATTAAGTGTTTGATTTCGCTGTATCCGTAAAAATAATAAACGCTAAATTCGCCAAATTTTCGCTCACACAAGCGAAATTCGCTTAAAATTTTGGCACAATTTTTGCAAATTATGCCAAATGAAAAAGCTTCGCAATTTACGCACTTCATTTTGCGAAATTCGGCGAATTTGCCAGTTTAAATTTGCAAATTTAGAGCGAATTTATGATTTGCTCGGCACTTTTTGCAACCAAATCATTTAGTAGCTCTTTTACAAACGGCGTTAAAGCTCCGCCCGTGCGAATCGGTGCAAATTCGCTTTGGGTTTGCCTTACTTGTCTAGTGATTGTTTCATTACCTTTATAAATAGTTATAAAAATTTCACCATAACCGCTCATATTTTCTTTTGAATATCCTTCGATTTGCGCTCTTAGTTTGCCGATTTCGATATTTACTTTGCTTCCAGCACTCTCATCGATACTGACACCACGAGCGATAAGTTCTTGTTTTATAGCGTCGCTAAACCACGCAGAAAGGCTGTTTTGAAGCGTTATGTATTCCATTACATTGCCGTTGCCGTCTTTGACCGTGGCGATTGTGCTTTTGTTTTCTCTTTTATCTTGGACGCTGTTGATACTTACGCTGTTTGGATTTTTTGTTTTTATGCCGTGTGCCATATATGGATCGAGTGTCAAAACACTGCTAGTTTGCGAACAACCGACAAAAAATAGCGCCAAAATCGCTGTTAAAATAGTTTTTTTCATAAAAATTCCTTTGTTTTAAATTTGTTAAAAGTATGATTTTAGCTAAATTTTGTAAATTTTTATTACATATATTTTTCTAAAACTTTTGGAATTTCGATAGTGCCATCAGCTCGTTGGTAGTTTTCCATCACAGCTATCAAAGTGCGCCCCACCGCCAAAGATGAGCCATTTAGCGTATGCACTAACGCATTTTTCTTATTTTCATCTTTATAGCGGATTTTCGCGCGTCTAGCTTGAAAATCACGGCAGTTTGAAATCGAACTAATCTCTCTATATTTATTTTGTCCCGGAAGCCAGACTTCAAGGTCGATTGTCTTTGCCGCACTAAATCCTAAATCGCCGCTACAAAGCACCATGTGGCGGTGCGGAAGTCCCAAAGAAGCTAGCAAATCACTAGCGCAAGAGACCATTTCATCTAGCATTTTTGCGCTATCTTCTGGCTTCGTAATCGCCACAAGCTCGACCTTTTCGAACTGGTGCTGACGAATCATACCTCTAGTATCACGCCCTGCGCTACCAGCCTCTTTGCGGAAGCAGTGGCTGTAACTCGTAAGCTTTATCGGTAAATTCGCGCTTTCGATAATCTCATCGTTGAATAAATTCGTCGCCGTAACTTCGCTAGTAGGTATGAGATAGAGATTTAGCTCGTCATCATCGACCTTGTAAAGATCGTCTTTAAATTTCGGTAGCTGTCCCGTGCCATAAAGTATCTCATCGCGCACCAAAAACGGCATATTTACAAGCTCAAAACCACGACTATTGTTAAAATCAATCATATAATTAATTAGCGCCATATTTAGTTTCGCGCCCACACCACGAAGCGCGGTAAAACGGCTACCACTAAGCTTCACGCCACGCTCGAAATCTAGCCAACCAAGGCTCTCGCCAAGCTCGAAATGCTCTTTTGGCGTAAAGTCAAATTTACGCGGTTCTAGCACGGTTTTTACGCAGACATTTTCGTTTTCATCTGCGCCAAATGGGACATCATCATCGATGATATTTGGCACGACGGCTGCCACACTATTTAGCTTTTCTTCGCACTCGCTGACCACTGCGCCGAGTTCTGCGATTTTTGCCTTGTTTGCGTCAAGTTCGGCTTTTAGAGCTTTGGCGTCGCCACCTTGTCTTGCTATGATGCCCATTTCTTTGCTTTTGGCGTTTTGCACGGCTTGCAAATTTTCCAAATTTGTCTTTTTTTCTTTTAGCTCATTATAAGCGTCAAGTAGGCTTTTTAGCGTGTCTGCGGGGACTTTTTTGGCGATTAGTTTTTTATTAAATTCGTCAAAATTTGTTTCGATTAGTTTTAAATTTATCATTATTTTGCCTTGTAAATTTTTTAATAAACCTTAATTCTATCATAAATTCCCTTTAATAAAATAAAATTTTTATTTTAATAATACGCAAAAATTTTAAGTAATAATTTAAACTTTTTTAGGCATAATTTCGCAGTAATATTTTTAATTAAAGGATAATAAATGAAAAAGAAATTTATGGTTGCAAGTTTGCTATGTACAAGTTTTGCATTTGCCCATTTTGGCGTGATTTTACCGAGCGAAAGCGTTGTCGAAGACGAAGCAAATTCGAAGCTAAATTTAAAGCTTGAATTTACTCATCCGTTTGAAAAAATGCCGATGAATTTAGAGCTTCCAAATGTAGCCGAAGTTGCCATTAATGGCGAGAAAAAATCGATTTTGCAAGATTTAAAAGAGCAAAAAAACGGCGAAAATGCTTTTTACACAGCCGAATTTGAAGTAAAAGAACCCGGAATTTATCAATTTTACTTTGATCCAAAACCATATTTTGAACCAGCAGAAGAGAAATTTATTCGCCATATCACAAAGTCGGTCGTCGATGCTTACGGATACGGCGATGGCTGGGACGAAGCGATTGGCACAAAGGCTGAGATTATTCCTTTAACTCGCCCGTTTGGTTTATACGCAGGAAATTTATTTAGCGCAAAAGTCCTTTATAAGGGAAAACCTGCCGCAAATGTTGAGGTCGAAGTCGAATTTTATAACGATAAAAATTTAAAAGCTCCAAGCGAAGATCATATCACGCAGGTTGTCAAAACTAACGAAAATGGCGAATTTAGCTTTGTTATGCCACTTAGTGGCTGGTGGGGATTTGCGGCGCTCATCGACGATGATGAGAGTATCGAAAAAGACGGCAAAAAATACCCTGTCGAGCTTGGCGCGGTGATTTGGGTCGAAACGAAAGATTATTTAAAATAACAAATTTAAAATCGGAAAATTTAGTCTAAATTTTGAATTTTTTTGCTAAATTTTCCCTTTATTTTTGATTTTTCAAGGATATTTATGCATATTAGCGAAGGGGTTTTAAAGCCTGAGATTTTGCTTCCGTGTTGGGCGGTGAGTGCCTGTGCGGTAGCGGTGATAACATATAAATTAAAAACCGAGCAAATCCCTAAAATAGCCTGTTTAAGCGCGATTTTTTTTGTAGCTTCGTTTATTCATTTTCCATTAGGTCCTACTTCGATTCATCTAGTTTTAAGCGGATTTATCGGCGCTATTCTTGGCTTTGAAGCGATTTTAGCGATTTTTGTCGGGTTATTTTTACAAGCGTTATTTTTTGGATACGGCGGACTTAGCGTTTTGGGCGTAAATACCTTAATTATCGCATTTCCTGCGGTTTTAAGCTACTATATTTTAAAGTTGGTTTGCAAATTTCAAAAGCAAATTTCATTTTTTTTGGCAGGATTTGTGCCGATTTTGCTGTCGTCATTTTTGCTTTCGCTTGTTTTAGCACTAAACGGCTATGAGTTTTTTAAAGTCGCAGTTTTGGCATTTGGCGTAAATGCAGGTTTGGCGCTCATCGAAGGCGTGATTTCGCTTTTTGGGCTTAGTTTTATCTATAAAGTAAAAAAGGAAATTTTGCCGTGATGAAAATTTTAGTTTTATGCCTATTTTGCGTCTTTGCCAACGCTCACTCACTAAAAGTTTTTGCCAAAGAAGAAAACGGCGTTGTAAATTTAAAGTCGTTTTTTTACGGAAATTCGCCCTGTAAAGAGTGTGAAATTTCGCTAATAAAAAACGGCGAAATCATACAAACGCTAAAAACAGATGAAAAAGGAAAAGCAAGTTTCAAACCATATCAAGCGAGTTTGAAATTCAGGTAAATGGTGGATTAGGGCATGAAAAAAAGATAAATTTCATGTCCAAAACGGCAGATAAAGCGTCAAATTTAGAAGTAAAAAAAAATGATTTGCAAAATTCGCAAAATGCCTATGAGAATTTATCAAATTTGGCAAATTTTGATGAAAAAGATGAAAATAAAATTTTAAAATTTGCCCTTTCGTTTCTGATAATTTTTATCTTTTTTACTATACTTTATTTCATAAAGAGAAAACGATGAAAAACTGCGCCATAATGCTACTTTGCTTTGCTATTTATAGCTTTGGCGTTGCGCTTTCTTCGCATATTTATTATTTATTTTTTCTGCCTGTGCTAATACTTTTGGCTTTAAATTTTGATAGATTTAAAGAGATTTTCACAAGGCTTTTTTATCTAAATTTTTTTATTATTATTTTGGTTTTGGGCGTGGTTTTTGAAGGAAATTTCGCACTTGGAATTTTGATTTTTTTGCGTTCAAATTTGATAATACTTTTTGGAATTTTACTTTTTATAAATTCGCAAACGAGCGATATTTCGCAAGGTTTTTATAATCTAAAATTCGGCAAAAAAATCTCTGCGTTAATCTATTTTTGCTTAAATTTTATAAATTCGCTAAAATTGGAGTTTGCAAGGCAAAAAAAAGTTTTACAAGTGCGTGGTTTTGTCCCGCAAACAACGATATTTACATATAAAATTTATGCAAATTTAATCGCGCTTTTGTTTTTATTTGCCCTAAAAAAAGCAGAAGATTTGCGAAAAACTATGATAGTTCGTGGTTTTG
>JAFUFY010000082.1 GCA_017469645.1 Campylobacter sp.
CTATGGCTGTTTGTTCTAGTCTTAGTAGTGATAGTTTTTCAAAGGCGGTTATTAACGGAGATACCGCTACGCTAACTAGCGTTCCAGGCATTGGTCCAAAAACAGCTAGACGCATAGTGGCTGAGTTAGGGGACGCAAAATTAATGGAATTTTCTAGTGGCGAGAGTTATAAAAACGAAGCGGCGATGGCATTAGAAAGTCTTGGCTTTAAACGAGATAGGATAAATAAAGTTTTAAGCGAGTGTTCTAGCACCACAACGGCTGAGCTTGTAAAAGAAGCGTTAAAAAAATTAGCTTGATAACAAAAATTTAAAGGAGTTTAAATGAGACTTGGAGTTGTATTTGGCGGTCAAAGTTATGAGCATGAAGTCAGCATAATTTCCGCGATTGCATTGAGCAAGGTATTTAAGTCAGAAGATGTTGCATATATATTTTGCGATCAAGAGAGAAAATTTTATTTAATCGATCCAAAAAATATGGTTGCGCCGTATTTTAAAAGCGGCGGTTATAAAACTAGCGGTGTTGTCGGCGGAGGAATTGGTTTTAGCAAACCAAAAGATTTGCATATTTCAAACGGCGGTTTTTATCTAAACGGAATGTTTTCAAAAGATAAATTGCCTGTTGATGTTTATATAAATTTAATTCACGGCTGTGACGGCGAAGACGGCAAAATGGCATCTTTGTTTGATTTCTTTGGCATAAAATACATTGGTCCTAGGATTGAAGCTAGTGTTTTGAGCTATAATAAAATTTTAACTAAAAATTTAGCCGCTCTTGCGGGAGTTAAAACCATAAACTATGCAATAGTAAAGAAAAATTCACTCGCAACATTTAAGTATCCGCTTATTTTAAAACCGGCTCGTCTTGGTAGCAGTATCGGTATTGGTATAGTTAATAATTCTCATGAATTAGATATTGCTATGGATAAGGCTTTTGATTTAGATGATACGGCCATAGTCGAGCCGTATGTAGCAAATATAAAAGAATACAATCTTGCAGGTTGTAAGATTGATGGTAAATTTATATATTCAAATATAGAAGAGCCTGTAAAAAAAGATTATTTAGATTTCAATCAAAAATATATGGATTTTTCTAGAACAGGCAAGATAGAACCTGCCGCAGTAGGTCAATCAGTCCAAGATAATATGAAAGAAGCATTTCATAAAATTTACAATACGGGTGGCTTTGATGGAGCTTTGATTAGGTGTGATTTTTTTGTTATAAATAACGAAGTTTATCTAAATGAAATCAATCCGTGTCCGGGAAGTATGGCAAATTATCTTTTTGATAATTTCACAGAAGTTATCAAAAATTTAGCAAATTCTATTGAATTGCCAAAAGAAATTCCTGTTTCGTATGATTTGATAGACAAACTCATGGATATTAAGTAGATGATATTTAAAATTTTGTGCTAAATTTTGCGTAAAATTTTATTAAAATGGAGCGATTTTATGATTAATAAAGACGAAATTTATACTGCTACCGAAATTGTTCGTAATTTTAGTAGCGTTTTAAGCAAGGTAACAAACGGAGATATTAAAAAAGCTTTGATAGTCAAAAATAACAAATTCGAAGCCGTGCTTTTAAGTATGGCAGAATTTGAAAGATTTGAAAAAGCGGTTGAACTTCTTAAAATCGCATATTCGCAAAGAAAGAGTGAAAATGATAAATAGATTTTCGCTCTGTTTTAAAAACACAAATTTTCAAAATTCACACGCCAAATGCCTTTGTGCCAAAATCGCAAAGGCATAAAATGGCATCAAAAGAGATCGAATATAACGGCGTTTCTTACAAAATTTCTTACGAAGCATTAAATACAAATTTAAAGCCTTACATTTTGATTTTACATGGTTGGGGTGCAAAAAAAGAGCTTATGACGGCTGCTTTTAAGGGTAAATTTAGCTCTTTTTCTCAAATTTATGTTGATTTGCCGGGATTTGGTAAAAGCAGTGTTTCTTTGCCAATTTGCACAAAAGATTACGCTGGTATCATTAAAGAATTTATCGCTAAAATGGGCTATGAGCCGGTTGCTGTTATGGGGCATAGCTTTGGCGGAAAAGTAGCAACCCTGCTAAATCCACAAAATTTGATTTTATTAAGTAGTGCTGGTATTTTAGAGCCAAAACCACTTAAAGTTCGCCTAAAAATCGCTATTTTTAAAATTTTAAAAATGCTTGGACTTTCTAGATTTTATAAATTTTTTGCCACAAGCGATGTCAAGGGCATGAGCAAGACTATGTATGAAATTTTAAAATTAGTTGTAAATGAAGATTTTACTGAGCATTTTAAAAGCGTTAGTTCCACTAAAACGCTCATTTTTTGGGGCAGGGAAGATACTGCCACACACCTTGAAAGTGGAGAAAAAATTCACTCTTTAATCAAAAATAGCAAATTTTATCCGCTTGACGGGGATCACTTTTTTTTCATAAAAAACGGCGAATTTATCGCTAAGACAATAGAAAAAGAGTTAGCCGAATTTGCCATAAATTCGGAAAATTCTATATCAAATTCACAAAATTTAGAAAATTTTGATTTAAATTCACAAAATTTGGCACAAAATATGCAAGATTTAAGCAGCTTTGAACTTTTTGAAAATCCACAAGATTTGGCACAAAATTCAGCACAAACTCGTGCAGGTCTGCCAAGTAATAATTTAGAAATTTAGGATTAATTATGACAATATTTTTTGCATTTATTCATATTTTATTTTTACTCGCATTGGGCTTTTACCTAATCACCTGTTTGCAGTGGTTTTCTTATAAATTTGAGCGAATTTTATTCCATTTTACAAAACCGCTTTGGCATGTTTGGTTTTTGATAATTCCTATTGTTTTGCATTTTTTAAGTGCCATTTTTGGAAGTGCATTTTTTGCGATTTATTTTCTTCTTATTTATCTGCCAAGCTTGTTTTTTTGGCACAAAAAACTTGATAAAAAGCTGGTTTTTACACCACGCATTAAACGATTTTTTGGCTTTTTATTACTTTTTGGCACGATTTTTACGATACTTTGCGCTATTTTAAAAACTCAAATTTTTCCTTTGTTTTTGCCGTTAGCAGCGGCATTTTTGGCAAGTTTTGCCTATGAAAAATACCTATTTTTAAAATTCAAAAATTTAGCAATGCAAAAACTAACGCAAATTCCAAATTTGCTAATCGTGCAAATCACTGCAAGTTATGGCAAAACTAGCATTAAAAACTTTTTGTATCAAATTCTCTCAACCAAATTTAACTGCTACAAAACGCCTCGTTCTGTAAATACTTTGGGTGGGCTAATGAAAGATATAAACGATGATTTGCCGCTTGATACGCAAATTTATATCGCCGAAGCAGGTGCTAGACTTAGTGGCGATATAGCCGAGATCACGCAGTTTTTACGCCCACAGCTCGTCGTCGTCGGTGAAATAGGGGCGCAACATATCGAGTATTTTAAAAGCGTTGAAAATGTGCGAAAAACCAAGCTTGAAGCCTTGCAAAGCCCAAATTTGCAAAAGGCGTTTTTGCATACCACGACGAATTTGTCTAGTGGCGAAAATAGGGTAATTTATAATGAAAATTTGCAAATTTTAAGTGCAAATTTAGACGGAATTAAATTTTCTTTGAAATTTGGCGATGAATTCAAAGAATTTTTTGCGCCGATTTTGGGCGAATTTAATGCCGAAAATTTAGCAGTTTGCATAAAAATCGCCGAATTTTTGGGGCTTAAATACGATGAAATTTACGAAGCAGTTGCAAATTTGCAAAGCGTAGAGCATAGACTGCAAAAAATCGAAGCAAACGGAAAAATCATCATCGATGATAGCTTTAACGGAAATTTAGCAGGAATGCTTTCTAGCTACGAACTTGTGCGAACTTTTAGTGGCAGAAAGGTCATCATCACGCCAGGAATCGTAGAAAGCACGAAAGAAGATAACGAAAAATTGGGTGAAAAAATCAATGAAATTTTTGATCTTGTAATGATAACGGGAGAGCTAAATTTAGCGACACTTCAAAGTAAAATCGCACCAGAAAAAATAATAATCATAAAAGATAAATCAAAACTAACTGAAAATTTAGCCAAATTTACGATGCAAGGCGATTTGATACTATTTTCAAACGACGCTCCGAGTTTTATATAGAGATTTAAATTCAGGCGTTTTCCGCCTGAATTTATTTGAATATTTTTAAATTAAATTCTTTGATTTTAAGACTTCTACTGTGAGTTCAGCAATAGCCAATTCTTCATTTGTCGGTATGATTAAAGTTTTGATATTAGCATCGGTTGCGCTTAAATCTCTATTGATTTTTCTGCGAACACTATTTTTTGCTTTGTCAATTTTGATACCAAAGTGCGCTAATTTATCGCAAACTTTCTCGCGTAAAATATCGGCATTTTCACCGATACCGCCTGTAAAAACGATAGCATCGATTTTTCCTAATGCTGCATAATATGCGCCGACAAGTTTGACTATTTGATATACAAGCATATCGTAGGCTAGTTTTGCCTTTTCATCACCTGTCTCCACTAATTCTTCGACCTTTCGCAAATCGTTAGTTCCGCAAATGCCAAAAAGACCACTTTTTTTATTCATTATAGTATCCATTTCCTGTGCGCTATATCCAGCTGCTCTTTCCATATATGGAATTATTGCAGGATCAATTGAACCACACCTTGTTCCCATCATAAGCCCTTCAAGTGGCGTCATACCCATAGAAGTATCAATGCATTTCCCGTTTTTAATAGCGCTTATACTTGAACCGTTTCCTAAATGTAGCGTGATAGCATTAAATTTTTCATAATCAATTCCCAAAAATTCAGCTGCCGTGCGCGAAACAAACCAATGAGAAGTGCCGTGTGCTCCGTATCTACGAACTTTATTTTTTTCATAAAATTCATAAGGTAAGGCATACATATAAGCATGACGCGGCATACTTTGATGAAAAGTTGTATCAAACACAGCTACATTTGGTGTTTTAGCAGCACTTATGCAAGATTTTATTCCTGCTAAATTTGCAGGATTATGAAGCGGAGCTAATGGACAAAGTTCTTCGATTTTATTTAAAACATCATCATCAACCAAAACTGCTTTATCGAAATAATCAGCCCCTTGCACTATGCGATGCCCAATACCTTCAATGTCATTTATGTCTTTTAGAACAGAGCTATCTTTTAAAAGCCTATACATTACTTCGATGCCTTCTTCATGTGTTTTTATGTGTTCTGTTATATCTGTGTGGAAAATGGTAGTTGCGATAGAAGCCTTTGAATGCTCAGAGCCGATTTCTTCGATGACGCCGCTTGCAAGACAGGATTTATTATCCATATCGAAAAATTTAAATTTAATTGAACTACTACCTGAATTTATTACCAAAATTTCCATTAGTTTTCTCCTGCTTGAATTGCGCTAATTAAAATCGTATTTACGACATCTTCGACCAAACAGCCCCTACTTAAATCATTTACAGGCTTTTTTAAACCTTGTAAAATCGGTCCTATCGCAACGGCACCAGATGTTCTTTGAACGGCTTTGTAACAAATATTTCCGCAGTTTAAATTTGGGAAAATAAATACATTTGCACTTCCTGCAACCTTTGAATTTGGAAGTTTTTTAGCAGCAACAATTTTATCAACCGCTGCGTCAAATTGAATCGGTCCTTCAATGGCTAAATTTGGCGCTAATTCTTTTGCTAAATTTGTCGCATTTATCACAAATTCGACATCTTCGCCGCTTCCGCTTGATCCTGTTGAATAGCTAAGCATTGCTATTTTTGGATCGATTCCAAAGGCACTAGCCGTAGCTGCCGAGCTAACTACGATTCCAGCAAGTTGCTCTGCGGTCGGATTTGGCGTAATGGCACAATCTGCAAAAAGATAGACTTCGCTATCCATACACATTAAAAACGATCCGCTCACGGTTGAAACGCCCGGTTTCATTTTTATGGTTTGAAGAGCAGGGCGTATCGTCTCAGCCGTGGTTGTGCTAGCACCGCTCACCATAGCGTCGCAAATGCCGCTATAAACGAGCATCGTGCCAAAATAAGTTCTATCTTTTACCAAAGCTTTTGCTTTTTCTAATTCCATTCCTTTTGCTTTGCGAAGTTCGTAAAGTGTATTTGCAAATTCATCGCTATATTCATTATTTGCAGGGTTTATAATGCGAATTCCGTCTAAATTTAGACCTAAATTTTTTGCTTTTGAATTGATTTCATTTTCATCGCCAAGAAGCACGATTTTAACGGCTTTGCTTTCATTTATAATATGAGCTGCTTTTAAAATTCGCTCATCATCGCTTTCAGGCAGGACGACTGATTTTAAATTTGAAGCCGCTTTTGCGTAAAGATCATTTTCGAATCGAAGCGGAGTAACCATATTTGGCATTTTTGCTTCTAATAAATCAAAAAGTTTGCTTTCGTTTGTAATTTCATTTAATGCAAATTTTTCTCCGCTATTAAAAACAAAATTTTCTTTTATCAAATTTAGCGAATTTTGTGCATTTGCAATTTTTGCTAAATTTTTAAAAAAATCGGCTTCTTTTTCGTCTTCAAAACAAGCAAGAATTTGTAAATTTAAGTGTTTTGAAAGTTCTAAATTAAGATTTGTTTTATTAAACATTTTTAAATCAAAAAATCCATTTACAATTATAAAATCTCCATTTTTCCGCGCTTCATCGAATTTCGAAATAATCGTTTTTATAAATTTAGATTTTTCACCTTTTGCTAAAAGTTCGAACGCGCTTTTTTCATCAAAGCACGAAAACTCGCCGTCTCCGATAGGTTCAAAAATTTTTATATTTTTGAATTTTGAGCCAAAAATTTGGCTGATTTTAGGCAAAATAGCCTTAGAGAAAGTTAGAGTGTAAATTCCGTTCATTGTCCGTCCTTTTTAAAAAAATCTTTTGATTGTATCATATTTTATTTATTTTTTAAATTTGATTTATCATAAATTTAATAAAAACACATAAAATTTAATAACTTTTTAAAAAGGCAATATAGATGAAAAAAATTATCTTAATTTTGATTTTTTTTGAACTTGCATTTGGTAAAATAAATATAAATGACGCCGATAGATACGAGCTTATGACGATTGGCAAACTTGATGCAGGACGAGCTGATATGCTTATAAACTATCGCAAAAACAAAGAAATCACCGATAAAAATCAACTAAAACTCATCACTGGTTTTAACGGATACGACACTAGCATTTTAGAAGAAAATTTTGACATAAAAGAAAAAGAAAAACCGGTTGTTAAAGAAGAGCCAAAAGAAGAATCTAAAACCATTATTCAGCCTGTGCAAGTGGTAGAAAAAACGCGCATAATCCACGCTCCGCCAAGATATAAAAAAGAGAGAACTTTTGGAGATATGACTATCACAGAAACTGGTAGCCTAAGACCGCCGTATCGAAACCCGCATAGAATTCCAAATCACAAATACGATAATCGCTATCCACATAGAATTCCACAAAGAAATGATGATTGCTTTATCAACGGAAGCAACATTTGCATTCACGGCGAAATAGAATTTGGATTTCAAAAACGGTGGTAAGTGTGTAAATTTTTCACATTTTAGCTAAATTTAATGTTAAATTTGCAAATTTAAGCCGAATTTGGCGAATTTTTGATTATAATACAAGATTAACTTTATCAAAAAGGTATAAATATGCAGAATTTAAACGGTTCGCAGATGATTATGGAAGCTTTGCACCAAGAGGGTGTCAAAGTCGCATTTGGTTATCCAGGCGGTGCTGCGCTTAATATTTACGACGAGATTTACAAACAAGATTATTTTAAACATATTTTTGTTCGTCACGAACAAGCAGCCGTCCATGCAGCTGACGGATATGCAAGAGCTAGCGGAGAAGTCGGTGTTGCTTTTGTTACAAGTGGTCCGGGTTTTACAAATGCCGTAACAGGACTAGCGACTGCTTATATGGATTCAATCCCGCTTGTGCTAATTAGCGGTCAGGTTGCAAATTCGCTAATCGGAACCGACGCTTTCCAAGAAATCGATGCTATTGGCATTTCTCGACCTTGTGTAAAACATAATTATTTAGTAAAAGATATTTCTGAACTTCCTAGAATTTTAAAAGAAGCATTTTATATCGCTCGTTCTGGAAGACCGGGCCCTGTTCATATTGATGTGCCAAAGGATGTAAGTGCGGCTATGGGCGAGTTTGATTATCCGAAAGATATAAAAATGCAGACTTATAAACCGACTTACAAAGGCAACGCAAAACAGATCAAAAAAGCCGTAGAACTAATAGCGAATTCAAAAAGACCGATTTTGTATTTGGGTGGTGGCGTTATAGCTTCAAATGCAAGTGATTTGGTGCGAGAATTTGTTGAAATCACGCAAATTCCTTGCGTTGAAACGCTAATGGCTTTGGGTAGTTTAAATTACGATGATCCAAATCGACTTGGCATGGTAGGAATGCACGGAAGCTATGCCGCAAATATGGCGATGAGCGAAACCGATTTGATTATCGCTTTGGGTGCGAGATTTGATGATAGGGTTACAGGAAAACTTAGCGAATTTGCAAAAAATGCAAAAATTATCCATGTTGATATTGATCCAAGTTCGATTTCAAAAATCGTAAATGCGCATTTTCCAATCGTCGGCGATGTTAAATCTGTCTTAGAAGAGATGCTTCCACGCGTAAAAGAAGAAGTTTCTAGTGAAAATTACGCAGATTGGCGAGAGCTAATCAAAAAATATGATGAAATCCACCCGCTTAAATTTAAAGATAGCGACGAAGTTTTAAAACCGCAATGGGTTGTCAAAAAAACAGCCCAAATGCTAAATGATGATGCTATCATCGTAACTGATGTCGGACAACACCAAATGTGGGTAGCGCAGTTTTATCCGTTTAAAAAACCACGCACACTTCTAACTAGTGGCGGACTTGGCACAATGGGTTTTGGTATGCCAAGTGCAATGGGGGCAAAATTTGCAAAACCAAATAATCAAGTTGTAAATTTTGTGGGAGACGGGTCAGTTTTGATGAATATCCAAGAGCTTATGACAATGGTTGAAAACAAGCTAAATGTTGTAAATATCATACTAAATAATAACTTCTTGGGTATGGTTAGACAGTGGCAAACGCTATTTTACGGACAGAGATTTTCATCTACAAATTTGCAACTTCAACCTGATTTTGTAAAATTAATCGAGAGCTTCGGCGGTATTGGATTTAGCGTTAAAACAAAAGCCGAATTTGAAAACGCACTTAGCGAAGCATTAAAAAGCGACAAAGTAAGTTTTATCGAAGTTAAAATCGATCGCTTTGAAAATGTATTGCCTATGGTTCCAGCTGGTGGCGCTTTATATAATATGATTTTGGATTAAAAGGGCGAAAAATGTGTAATGAAAGCATAAGAAGAATAATTTCTGTTATAGTTTTAAACGAGCACGGCGTTTTAAGCCGAATTTCAGGGCTTTTTGCAGGGCGTGGTTATAATATCGATAGCCTTACAGTTGCTCCGATTCCAAATACAAATTTATCCCGTTTTACAATCGTAACTTCGGGCGATAAAAGGGTAATAGAGCAGATCGTAAAGCAACTTCACAAGCTTATCCCTATTTATAAGGTTATTGAAGATGCTGAATTTGTCGAAAAAGAGATGGTTTTAGTAAAAATTTCGCTAAATGAAAGTTTGGCAGGACTTGATGCACTTTTGAGTGCATATAACGGAAGCGTTGTAAATAGCGATGAAAATTGTCTAATTTTAATGGCGTGTGATGATTCGACTAGAATCGACGGCTTTTTAAAGACTATCAAAAAATACAATCCGATTGACATCGTTCGAAGCGGTTCGGTTGCACTCGATATATAAATTTTTAAAGGATTAAAGATGAAACTTTCAAAAATTTGTGAGATTTTAAGTATCGAATTTAACGGAAAAGATTTTGAAGTTTCGGCTTTAAATTCGCTAAAAAACGCCACAGCGGACGAGCTAAGCTACTGCGATAGCGATAAAAATGCTAAATTTATCGCTGATAGCAAAGCCGGATTTTTGCTAGTTAAAAAAGGCACGGCTGTGCCAAATTCGGCTATTGCGTTAGAGTGCGAAAATCCGCATTTAGCATTTGCGATTTTAAGTAAATATTTTGCAAAACCACTAATCGGTAAAAAAATCGAGCCAAAAATAGCTGGTTCTGCAAACATTATGCCAAATGTTTATATCGGTTCAAATTCGCAAATCGGTGAAAACTGCGTGATAATGCACGGCGCATTTATCGGCGAAAATGTTAAAATCGGCGATGATTGCATTATTCACCCAAATGTCGTTATTTATAACGATACTATTATCGGAAATCGTTGCGAAATTCAGGCAAATGCGGTCATCGGAAGTGATGGCTTTGGATATGCTCATACCAAAGAGGGCAGACATATAAAAATTTATCATAACGGAATTGTCGAGCTTGAAGACGATGTCGAAATCGGCGCTTGCACGACGATAGATAGGGCTGTTTTTGAAACTACGCTTATCAAAAAATGCACAAAAATCGATAATCTCGTTCAAATAGGACATAACTGCGTTTTAGGCGAAGGCTGTTTGATAGTTTCGCAAACAGGACTAGCTGGTTCAACGACACTTGGTCGAAATGTCGTCATGGGCGGACAAAGCGGAAGTGCAGGGCATGTAAGTGTCGGCGACTTCGCACAAGTCGCAGCGCGTGGCGGAGTAAATAGAAGCCTAGAAGGCGGAAAAGCTTACGCCGGATACCACCCGATAATGGAAATCAAGGAACACCTTAAATTTAGTGCAAAAATAGTTAGATTTTTTAAAGATAAATAATACTAAATTTAAAAAATCCAAAGCCGCACAAACGGCTTCGGATTTGTAATTTTATTAATGTGATTAAAACGCAATGCTAATCGCCATTTGCGCACTTACACCTTCTTGTTTGCCGACATAGCCTTTTACGCCTACATCAAATTTAAGTGTTTCATCTTTTTTGTACTCATAGCCTATTTCGCCAATACCAGTTGAACCACGCAAACTTGGTTGTTTCATTTCTGTGTTGCTACCTAAGACTAGCACTCTACCACTGGCTTTTGAATCAAATTCATACTCATAGGCTGCACCTGCGTAAATAGCGTGATTTTCATTAAATTTATAATCATCTTTAAAACCAAGTCTGATTTTTTTAGATTGAACTGCGTCAAATTCGGTTTTAGTGCCGTTAAGTGTAGTATCGGCAGATTCGATATGGGTATAAAAAAATCGTCCGTAAATATCTAAATTATTATTTGCATTTAAATCATAAACTTTTCCAAGCCCCGCATGGAAAGCATAATAGGTTGATTTTAAATCAAAATCATAATTTTCCCTAACTCCGTTTAATGTCAAATCTCCGTTAAATTCGGTAACTAATTGACCGATTCTAAATGTCGCTTCAAAATATGAGCCTGAGTTATTTTCTTGTTTTCCAAAGAAACCACCGCCTATGTAGTAGTTTTTGCCATCCCCATGTGTGCCGTCATCAAGATAAGCATCATAGTTTGAAAAACCATAGTCTAAAAATGGTCCCATTGTAAATTCGCCACTGCTATTTGTGCCTTTGCTTGCAAAACCTGCATTTGCATTAAAACCACGCGTATCGACATGAGAGCCTGTGTTAAAGCGTTTATCATAACCTTCTGTTATAGCATAAGGGAAAAGCTCAGAAAATGCATCAGGGATTACTCTATCTAAGTGATTTGCGATTAGATATTGTCCTTGCCAAAGAGCACCAAGCCCACCAAGTCTAGCTTCACTAAAAATTTTAGTTTGATCATTTGTGCTTGTGCCGCCAGGGCTACTTTTATAAACTAAATCAAGCGAATTTGTTTCAGCAGTTGCGATAGCACCGATTTGTGCTTTTACTTTTACGCTATTAGGATCTGAGATAACTTGCCCGTTATCGGCTTTTAAAAGATGAATTTTACCGCTTGTAAATTTACTAACATCATCGATATAAACATTGATATTTGAATTTGAAACATCAGTATTGCTTCCGTCTGCTATTTTTATAGCAACATCTCCGTTTTTAGGATCAGGCAGATAAAAATTTATAGTATCAAAACTAGTAACATCTTTCATCGTAAGCGAATTCATACTTGTAGGATTATTTTCATCTTTGCCTATATTTAGTGTATTTTTGCCTGTTCCGCCATCAAATTCGGTATTGCTTAAATCTAAATTTCCGTTTGGAGTTACAGAGATTGTATTTCCGTCTTTGCTTTGACCAAATTTAGTAAAAAAATCATCTCCGCCGATTGTATCTTTTATCTCTTCTGTTATATCGTGATTACCTGCGATATATAGAGATTTTTTATCAGCGCTAACAAACATACCACGGATATTTCGCTTAAAAGTAGAAGCATTGTCGATAAGATAATCTTGATTTGTTTGATACGCATCAATTACTATGCCATTTGTGTTATCAAAATGAGTTACGCTCTCGCCTTTACCGCTTATGGTGCTATCGATGTAGTTTTTCATATTAGTGTAGCCGGTAAGCTCAGAACTTGCGCTATTGATTAAGTAGTATTTTTTATTAGCTTCTGTTAAATCTAAATCTTTATAAGCAAATGAGTATTTTGTGCCGATATTGTAAGTCGCTTGTGTGCTTTGGTCATTTCTTAAAAGATTTTCTACTATATCATTTTGTGCCACAAGAGTTGTTATTTTTATTTTTTCGTCTTTGGCGTTGTATTGTTTATATTCTATGTCTTGTGTTAGAGCTTTTATAGCATTTGTGCCGCCACCGCTATCTCTAAGCGAATTTACACCGCTTCCGCCGCTTCCGCCTACAAGAACCTGTGCTACTTTGCTATCGCCTACGCTTTGAGATAAAAATTTCACACTTACGCCGTCTAAACTACTTGAATTTCCTGTTAAATTTAGCACAGCATCGCCACCTGCTTTTAAAACATTGAAATTTATGCTTTCAAAGCCCGTTATCGTTCCTGCTTCTCGTTTTCCCCAGTTACTTGTGCTATCGCCTAAAATCAGCGTATTTCCTGTTTTTGCTAGATTTCCGCCACCGACAATCCCGCCGACGGTTCCGTTCATAAAATAAACAGCACTATTTTCGCTTGTTCCGCCTTTTGTTTCGTTTAAACTACCATAGACATTACCTGAAATTTTTGCAGAGCTTTCATTTGGAGTTAAATTTACGATGATAAGATTATCTGATAACTTTGCACTATCTAGCTGTGTTGCCCAAGAACCATAAGCATTTTTTATCTTTGTATCACCGCTAATAACCGTTATATTATCCCTTAAAGTTATTTCTGGACCGCGGTCACTGTTGTTCGCACTACCGCCTGCTACTATATTTCCGTTTAGATACACTAAATTTTGTATATATGCACGATTGCCTACTATTTCTTGGCTATTTCCTTTTGGATTTTGAATTCTGCCGCCAAATATTACATTACGCATATCATTATTATTTATGTTTCCAGTAATAGTAGTTTTGTCTCCGCTTATAATGATTTGATTATATCTTGAATTTCCACTACCCCTTGCTAAAAGACTGGAACTTATATTTACATACTCAGTTTGAGGTGCTTGTATTGTTGAACCGCTAATTTCTAGCGTGTTATATTCACTATCTCCGCCACCATTTTCTATTGAACCTGCACGGAAATTTGCAGCAGAGCCATTTGCCGAATTTACCATGCTGTTTATAACTTTTACGGTATTATAATTTGCTTTTTTGCTATCGCTATTTGTGCTGTTTATCAAGCCACCATAAACACCACGAAAAAAGCTATTCTCTATTGTTATAGAGTTATTTAAAACACTTCCGCTACCGCCACTAATGTATCCGCCACGATAAGCAGGATATTTATCATCAACTACATTTGTAACTTTTAAAGTATTATTTACGACATCATTTCCGTTAGTGCCACCATTACCGCTATTTACCCAACCGGTTTGATTTACAACAAATACCATTTGTCCTGTTGTATCGCCTTTGGAAATTTCAACAATATTATCGCTATTTCCGTTTGAGCCGTTATAGGTATTGCCATTTTTGGTCGCACCAGTTATAACATAACCTTCTGCTGCATTTACAAAACTAGTGTTACAAGAAGCAAACAAGATACCAACTAATACAATGCTGAAATTGTTAAATTTGTAGTTTTTCATAGCAAATCCTTTTGCGTAACAAATATAAATCAAAAACTCTTTTTTTGATTTATATCCCAATTCTAGCATAAAAAATTATATATTTTATGTTTTATATCCTGAATTTGATAAAAGTAGCCCAGCATATATTTTCAAATAGCACAAAATAGGACTGATTTATAATATTTATTTATTAAATTTATCAAGAAGTTTAAGAAAATAAAAAAGTTTATCAAAACAAAAAAAAAAAAAAACGAATTACAAAATAATAACAAAATAAGAATTTAAAAGAAAAATCCGTAAATTTGAGCTAAATTTACGGATTTAAATTTGCAAATTTATTAAGCTTTATAATTTTTAACAAATTCGGCTATGCGTGAAATGCCTGTTTTTAGCTCGTCCATGCTACAAGCAAAGCTAACTCTAAAATGTCCGTCCATACCAAACCCACAGCCCGGTACAGTCGCTACTAGCGCATTTTCAAGCAAATTCATACAAAATTTCATGCTATCTTTTTCGACCTTTGAGCAGTCGATAAATAGATAAAACGCCCCGTCAGGTTTAACTACGCTTAATCCGTCAATCGCATTTATCGCTTCTACGGCGTAATCGCGGCGTTTCCCAAATTCTTTTCTCATCATTTCGATATAATCATCAGCTTCGCCGTTTAGCACAGGAATCGCACCTGCTTGAACTATGCTTGAAATGTTGCTTGTGCTTTGGCTTTGAAGTTTTCGCATAGCTGCTGCTAGCTCATCAATCGCAGTAGCACAATATCCAAATCTCCAACCCGGCATAGCTCCACACTTGCTAAGTCCGTTTATAGTGATAGTTCGCTTAAACATATCTTCGCTGATACTTGCAACGGCTACAAATTTTTTATCAAAAATGATTTTTTCGTAAATTTCATCGGCTAAAACCAAAATTTCAGTGCCTTTTAGCACTTCTGCGATTGCGACTAGCTCATCTTTGTCATAAACCGCTCCACTTGGATTGCTAGGACTGCAAAGCACAAGGGCTTTTGTTTTTGGCGTAATTGCCTTTTTCAGCTCTTCTGCTGTGATTTTGTATCTATTTTCGGCTTTTGTGTCGATAATGACAGGTTTTCCGCCACAAAATTTAACGATTTCAGGGTAAGTTACCCAGTATGGTGCAGGGATTATGACCTCGTCGCCGTCATTGATAATGCACTCAAAAATGTTAAATAATGAGTGTTTTGCGCCCACATTTGTGATGATTTGGCTAGTTTTATAAGTTAGATTATTATCTCGTTTTAATTTGCCGACAACAGCGTTTAAGATTTCATTTGTTCCAGGTATTGGTGTGTATTTACCGCAGCCTTTTTCCATTGCGTTAATAACGGCTTTTTTAGAAACTTCCGCCGTGTCAAAGTCAGGCTCACCTGCACTAAAAATAACGACATCTTTTCCTTGTGCTTTTAGTTCTTTTGCTTTTGAGCTAATTGCGATTGTAAGGCTCTCAGAAAGTCTTCCTATGCGATTTGAAAGTATCATATTTCCTCCTAAATTTAGCAAACATTATTTATACCAAAATCGGCTTAAAAAATAGCTTAAATTCAGCAAATTTTAATGTTAATTTTTTAGCGAATTTAAGTAAGATTCATATTTTTTATCTAGCTCTCTATCTTTTATGCCAAGCTCGATATTATTGTCGGTTAAGCAATTTTCCAAATTTTCAATTCTGCCGATGAGATATTTGATAAGCTCTTTTGAAATATCAGGGATTTTATCGTGTGCAAACGGATCTTTTTCGCAAGTGCCGACAACTCGTGCAGGAACGCCGACGGCTGTGGAATTTGCAGGTATGTTTTTTACCACGACCGAATTTGCTCCTACTTTCGAATTTGCGCCGATTGTAATATTTCCTAAAATTTTTGCTCCCGCACCCACGACGACGCCATCTTCAAGTGTTGGGTGGCGTTTTTCTTTTCCTAAGCTAACTCCGCCAAGCGTAACGCCTTGATAAATAAGGCAGTTATTTCCTATCTCGGCAGTTTCACCGATAACCAAGCCTGTGGCGTGGTCAAAAAATACATTTCGCCCGATTTTCGCACCCGGATTTATATCAACCGCCGTTAAAATGCGTGAAACCCCAGAAATAAATCTTGCAAGGCGTTTGAAATTTCGCTCATAAAAAAAACGAGCAAAGCGATAGTTGATTAACGCCCAAACGCCCGGATAGCAAAAAAACAGATCGCAAATTCCGTTATACGCCGGATCTTGGCGTTTTGGTTCGGTAAAGTCTTCTTTTAAAATTTGCCAAAAACTCATTTTTTTCCTTATTGAATTGTTTTTAGATAGCTATTATCATTTAAAAATAGATAAAGTTCGCCTAAAATGTGCTTTTTCTGCTTTTCATCGACTAAATTTGACTTTTCTATTCTCTCATTTAGCGTATCGCGAATTTCATAAACATCATAATCCATATCTTCGAGTATATCGATGACCGATTGCGATTCTATCAAATTTTCTATTTCGTATCCGCCGTCTTTTAAAATCACAGTTGCTTCTGTCGGGTGCGCAAAAAGATTGTGATTCATACCTAAAACTTCTTGATAGGCTCCCACAAGGAAAAATCCTAAAAAATACTCTTCAAGCTCAGGGTTAATGTCGTGTAAAAAAAGCGGATTATTTTTACTATCAAAGCCGATTTCGCCGTCGCTGTCGCAAGTAATATCCCAAATCGAAGCCGATAAAGTAGGGCGCTCATCTAGCCTTTCAAGCGGCATAATCGGAAAATGCTGTCCCAAGCCCCAAAAATCAGGCAAAGACTGAAATAATGAAAAATTTACAAGATATTTTTCTTGCACTTCATTTTGAAATTTGATAAATTCTTCAAAATTTTGTTTATTTCCAAGCATAGCATAGGCTTTGCGAAGTATCAAATGAACGAGAATTTCGCCGTTTGAGCGATCTATCAAATCAACATAACCCAAATCAAAAAGCGTTAAAACGCTTTCCATGTGGCTAACGGCATCGTGGAGATATTCGAGCGCATTTGACGGCTTTAAACTTTTATACAAATCATACAGCTCAGCGACCACAGGCGGATTTTCTTTTTTTAGAGCAAGTTTTGCTTCTGTGTATTCTTGTGTGAAAAGCTCTAACACAGGAGCCACCAAAACAGCGTGGTTCGCCGCTACATAGCGTCCGCTTTCTATAAAAATATCAGGCTGATCGACATTTTTTTGTTCAGCAATGCTTTTTAGTAAAAAGACGACATCATTTGCATACTCTTTTAGTGTATAATTTCTGCTCGTGGTTTCGTTTGTCTGCGAATATTCAATCGCCAAACCGCCGCCTAAATTTATCGATTTTAAATTTTTTGCACCCATTTTGCGTAGTTCGGCATAGATATTTCCGGCTTCTATCAAAGCTTTTTTAAGAGGGTGAATTTCGGTAATTTGTGAGCCGATATGAAAATGAATCATCGTAAATTTATCGATTAAATTGTTTTCTTTTAGCAAATTTACAGCTTCAATAAGTTCGGTCGAAGTTAGACCAAATTTTGAATTTATACCGCCGCTTTTCGCCCAAATTCCGCTACCTGAATTGTGCAGACGAATTCGAAGCCCTATAAAAGGTTTTGGTGCAAAGCGTTCTTTTGCGGTTTGGATTATGCCTTCAAGCTCGTTTAAGCCCTCGATTGTGAGCGTTACATTATGCCCCATTTCAGCAGCGATAAAACCGATATTTATAAGCTCTTTGTCTTTAAAGCCATTTACGGTAATTGGCGCATTTTCGTTATTATACGCCATAGCTAAAAGAAGTTCAGGTTTAGAACCGGCTTCAAGCCCGTATCCATAGGGCTTACCAAGCTCGACAAGATTTTTTACGAAACCGGGATATTGATTTACTTTTAGCGGATAAACTGCGTGAAATTTGCCTTCATATTCGAATTCTTTAATCGCACGGTTGAAATTCGAGTAAATATCGACGATTTGTTTTTTGATTAGGTGCGGAAAACGAAGCAAAATAGGACCTCTTATTCCATCGCTTCGAATTTCTTTTATAATATCGACAAGTGCCGGTTTGTAGTCTGAATTTATGCAAACTTTACCGCTATCAACCGTAAAATTCGAATTTCCCCAGATATTTAATCCATAATCATGCATTTTCAATCTCCGTTTTAATATTTGATAATTTTACCATTTTTTCTTGTTTTGTTACCAAATTTTTACACCAAAGCTCACCTTTTTGGGCTTCGTTTTCGCCCATGCAAAGGAAAATTTTCGCTTCTTTTGCGTCTGCGTTTTTAAGGTGTTTGGCTAAATTCTTTGCTTCGTAAGAGATTTCTGTTTTTATAAATTTGCGAAGTTCTTGTCCCAAAGCAAAAACTTTGTCGATATATTTTTCATCCATCGCACAGATATAAACGCCGTTTCGCTCTTTTTTAGCTTCTTTTAGCGATAAAATTTCCATCAATCTTTCAATGCCGATAGCAAAGCCGACCCCAAAAGTAGGGCGACCGCCAAGAAATTCTACCAAGCGGTCGTATCGTCCGCCGCCGCCGACTGCACTTTGAGAACCGATTTCATCGCTGATAAACTCAAATGCAGTTTTACAATAGTAATCTAACCCCCTAACAAGCTTCGCATCGACTTCAAATTTAACGCCGTTCTCATGCAAAATGTTTTGCAATTTTTCAAAATCTTTTTGGCAAATTTCGTTTAAATTTTCAGTTATCAAAGGTGCATTTTGTAAGATTTTTTGGCAGTTTTCATTTTTGCAATCAAGCACTCGAATCGGATTTGTGGCAATGCGGCGCAAACAATCTTCGCATAAATTTTCTTTATTTGTGTCCAAAAATCGCACTAATTTTTCTTTATATTTTGGCATACACTCGCTATCGCCGAGCGAGTTTATTTTTAGCGTGGTGCGAATTTCAAGGCGTTTTAAAATCTCATTTAGCATCAAAATCACACTCGCATCTTCATAAACGCTTCCTTGTCCAAAGCACTCGACGCCAAATTGATGAAATTCACGCAAACGACCTTTTTGTGGGCGTTCGTAGCGAAACATACTGCCAAAATAATAATATTTTCGCACACCGCCGGCTCTATCAAATTTATTTTCTATAAAGGCTCTAACAACCCCTGCCGTGCCTTCTGGTCGCAAACATACGCTAGTTCCGCCTTTATCGCTGAATTCATACATTTCTTTGCCGACAATGTCGCTACTTTCGCCCACACTTCGTTTAAAAAGTGCCGTTTCTTCGAGCTTTGGCGTTTCTATAAATTCATATCCGTAGTTTTTTGCGACTTGTTCGCAAATTTGGACTATTTTTGTGTAAAGTTTTGCTTTTTCGTCAAACAAATCGTTCATTCCGCGAAGTGCTTTTATCATTTTATAAACTCCTTGATTTTTTCGTGAATTTCATCTATTTTCTCTACTGCATTGATTGTCAAAAAGTCTAAATTTAGGGCTTCTAGGCACATTTGCATATTTTCTTGGACTTGCATAAGATATGAAATTCCCCGTTTTTCGATACGATCAAATTCTATATTTCTCTCTTTTAATCGCGCCATTAAATCATTTTCGTCGATTTTAAAAAATATAAATTTATCGCCAAAATCGTTTTGCAGTGCGATTTTATTCAAATTTACAAGCTCGTTAAAATCTGCATTTTTATCATTTGCCAAAGCATAAGAAATACCTGAGATAAAGCCGCGATCGCATAAAATAAGCTCATTTTTATTTGGTTTTACGACTTTTTCGTAATGCTCAGCACGGTCGGCTAAAAATAGAAACATTTCAGCATTTTTTGATTTTATCTCGTTTTTTTCGCCCTTTTCATTTAGTAAAATTTTGCGTAAAATTTTACCAAATTCAGTTCCGCCCGGTTCTCTTGTGAGAATTGCATTTGGATAAATTTGCTTTAAAAGCTCCATTTGCGTGGTTTTTCCAACACCGTCGATTCCTTCAAATGTAACTAACAATGCTTATCCTTTTAAATATGGCAAAATTTCGTTTGGAACCAAATGCGAAACATCGCCGCCATGTCTAAAAATAGTGCGGACAATCGAACTTGAAATAAAGGCATTTTTAAGGCTTGGCATAAGATAAACGCTCTCAAATTCGTTCCATAAAGAATTGTTTGCATAACCCATTTGAAGTTCGTATTCAAAGTCGCTTAC
>JAFUFY010000010.1 GCA_017469645.1 Campylobacter sp.
AATCAACGGCAACAAACGCAAATACGAGGTAAATAATGCATATACTAGAAGTTAAAAATTTAACAAAAACGATAAAAAAAACGCAAATCATAAAGGGTGTTTCGCTTGAAGTGCAAAACGGCGAAGTTGTTGGCTTACTTGGACCAAATGGTGCCGGAAAAACAACGACATTTTATATGATTTGTGGGCTTATTTCTAGCACGAGCGGTGCTATTTTTCTTGATTTTAAGGACATTAGTAATGTCCCGCTTCACAAACGCGCCAAACTTGGCATTGGCTATTTACCGCAAGAAAGTAGCGTTTTTAAAGATCTAAGCGTTGAAGAAAATTTAATGTTAGCCGCCGAAATAACCTATAAAGACAAAAAAGTAGCCAAAGAAAAAGTTGATGAAATGCTAAATTTGCTAAATATCGAGCCAATCCGTGAGCGAAAAGGCGTGAGCCTAAGCGGTGGAGAACGAAGGCGTTGCGAAATCGCACGAAGCCTGATGATAACGCCGAAATTTCTTTTGCTTGACGAGCCATTTGCAGGTGTCGATCCTATCGCTGTTAGCGACATACAAAACATCGTGCGAAGCTTAAAAGAGCTTGACATCGGCATTCTCATCACCGACCACAATGTCCGTGAGACTTTGGCGATTTGCGATAGAGCCTATGTCATAAAAGACGGCGAACTTCTTACAAGCGGAACAGCAAGGCAAGTTGCAAATGATGAAAATGTGCGAAAATACTATCTAGGTGATAACTTTAAATTTGATAGCGAATTACAATGATAAAACTTAGAATTTCGCATTTTAATAATTATTAATAAAATGCGAAATTTAAATTTTTATTTTTTATAGCGAATTTCCACCGACTTTTTGTGCGCTGTTAAGCCCTCTGCTTCGGCTAATGCCATACAAGCTGCGCCCAGCTCATCGACACTTTTTTTATTCATCGCTATGATTGAACTTCGTTTGATAAAGTGATAAACCCCAAGCGGTGAGAAAAATCTCGCACTGCCGCCCGTCGGCAAAGTGTGATTTGGTCCAGCTAAATAATCCCCCAAAGCTTCTGGCGTGTAGTGTCCTAAGAAAATCGCCCCTGCGTGTTTTATGCGTGGTAGTATCTCATAAGCGTTGTCGGTGGCGATTTCAAGGTGCTCGACAGCTAAATCGTTCATCAAATCTATCGCTTCGTCAAAATTTTTAGCGATAATAATCGCCGCTTTATCATCAATGCTCTTTCTAGCGATACTCTCGCGCTCTAATGTAGGCAAAATTTTATAAATTTCATCTTGGACGGCGTTTGCGAACGCTTCGTTGTCCGTAACCATTATGCTACTTGCGATCTCGTCGTGTTCGGCTTGGCTAAGCAAATCAACAGCCGTATGATAGGCGTCTGCTGAGCCGTCGGCTAAGACACCCACTTCGCTAGGACCTGCGATCATATCGATATTTACATCGCCAAAAACTAGCTTTTTGGCAGTCGCTACAAAGATATTTCCGGGACCTGTGATGACATCGACCTTTTCTATCGTTTCCGTGCCATACGCCATCGCCGCAACGGCACTTGCGCCCCCTACTTTATAGGCTTTTTTGATTTTTAGCACATGCATGGCTGCCAGTAGTAGCGAATTTACAGCACCGCCCACAGCAGGGGTGCAGACGGTTATATCGCTCACACCTGCGACTATGGCTGGTATTGCGTTCATCAAAAGCGAACTTGGATACGCCGCCTTTCCACCCGGCACATAAAGCCCCGCACGATCAACAGGCGTGATTTTTTGTCCTAGCATTTCGCCGTATTTGCCAAATTCGATCCAACTTTTTTCAAGTTGCTTTTCGTGGTAGGCAAAAATTCGCTCATAAGCCACTTGCAAGGCATTTTTTAGCTCGTCGCTTAGCTCATCAAAGGCCTTTTTCATCTCGTCTTGCGTGATAGCGAGATTTCCATTAACTTCCCATTTGTCAAATTTGGCGATTTGCTCGTTTAAGGCTTCATCGCCACGCACCTTAATATCGTCGATAATGCCAGTAACAATCGGCATAACACTTTTCATATCCATATCAGAGCGATTAACAAGCTTTTTAAATTCGGCTTTAAAATCCGCTTCGTTTGATTTTAAAATTTTCATATTTTGACCTTTTAAATTTTTTATAAATTTTAGTTTATAGCATAATTTAGTTTTGAATTTAATAAAATTTGCAAATTTGCAAACTGATTATTTACCATCGGCGATTGCTTTGAGCACTTCGTGGTCTGACGATGACAGATTAGGCAAAATTTACTTTCCATTGTCATTGCGAGAAAACGAAGTTTTCGAAGCAATCCAGTAAATATAAATGTTGTTTGATTTTAAAACGGCTTGGTTGTTGCTGGATTGCTTCGATTTTTCTACGAAAAATCTCGCAATGACAGATTAAGCATTTTCGATTAAGGCGATTTCGTCGGCACTCAAATCGTAAATTTGATAAACCAATTTATCAATTTCGCCACTTAAATTTGCTCTTTCGTTTTCATCTGTTTCTTTTAAAATTTTATCTACCAAATTCACAAATTCGGCTTCTTTTTCTTTTGAAATTTTTGGGATAGGAAGTTTTTCTAAATTATTTGTTTTAAATTCGCCTTCAATTCCGCCACCCATATAAAATTTACGCATAATTGTATAAATGAATTTTGAATTTAAAAATCCAGTTAAAATTTTGACAATATTTTTCTCGCCACTAATAATATTTGCTGGTGCTGGTGCATAAAATTTTTTATCAT
Source organism: Campylobacter sp. (assembly GCA_017469645.1). Lineage (GTDB taxonomy): Bacteria > Campylobacterota > Campylobacteria > Campylobacterales > Campylobacteraceae > Campylobacter_B. The sequence goes on from JAFUFY010000010.1 coordinate 2,749, forward strand.
CATAAATAAAACTTGCTTCTTTTGCCTGAATACAAGGATAAATAATTTTCTCTTTCTCAAATTCTTGCAAATACGCACAATTTCGCAGATTATAAGGCGTTTTGCCTTTATCACTTCGCTTTGAAAGTGCAGGTTCAAATTTATCAAACCAAATTTTAAGACTTGGAAATTCGCTTATATCAAGTGGTGGAATTGTTACACATTTTGCGTCATTCTGAGTTTGCGAAGCAAACGAAGAATCTAAATTTTGAGATACTTCGCTTCGCTCAGTATGACACATATCGGTATAAGAAGTATAACCATTATGAAAATTTATTAAGTATAATCCAGCCCACGAGTATGCGTAGCGTTTAATATCTCGCCCACGCAAAATAGGCTTGATTATCGCTTCCGTTCGCTTACGCTCATCATCATTGCTACAATTATCTAAAATCTCAGCCCGTGTCGCTTCATCAATAATAAAAGCTTCGTTTAAGCCAGTTAAAATGCCACGATAAATATTTATATCCCAATCTTTCAGCGGAGTGCCAAGGCGTTCGATTTTGGCTTTGAGTTTTGCTTCGAGCGGGTTTAGAAAAATAAAGCTCTCGCTACTTAAATCGTTTTGTGAAATTTCTAAAATTTCGCTACCTTTTAGAGTTTTGTTTTTTTGATTTGAAAAGCTAAATTTATGCGATTTACTAGCTTTTTGTTTTTGCAAAATCGTAATGGCTGTATCGACGATAGCCATATCAAAGACTTTTAAGCCGTTTAAATCAGTAATTCTTTGAATTTGGGCGTTTTTTAGCATAAATTCACGCAAATTTTGCCCGTAACTTGCACGGAAAAATTTATTTGAAGTGATAAAACTTAAAATTCCGTCATTTTTAAGGATATTTAAACCAAGCTCAAAAAAGTAAGTATAAATATCTGCTGTGCCACAAAAAATTTTAAATTTGTTTTTTAAAATATCTTTTTGCTCTTTTATCGCTTCTTGGCGTATGTAGGGTGGATTTGCGATAATCAAATCAAATCCCGTAAAATCGCCGTTTTCATCTAAAATTTCAGGGAATTCAAAACGCCACTCAAATGGATTTAGATTATCTAGGCTAAAAGTTTCATCATAAAGCTTTAAAAGCTTTGCAAAGTCCTTTTTAGCTTCATTTTCATCAAATTCTACAAAAAACGAATTTGAAACATATCTAGCAAGTCTTAAATCATCTTTTGCCAAATAATCACCGTATTTTTGCGAGTATTTGTCGCATTCGGACTTAAATTTTTTAACTTTTTCTTTGTATTCGTTCGCAAAACAGAGATTTTTAAATGTAGCTTGTAGATTTTTGATTTCGTTTGAAATTTGGACTTTGTCGCCAAAACCTGCTTTGTATAAATTTACCTTGTGCTTGTATTCGTTTATGCGGTGCGTGATATTTGGGATAGTAAATTTGCGTTTTAGGTCAAAATACGACACGAGCGAATTTCCACATTTTATGTTTATGTCGATATTTGGTAGGGTTTCAAGGGCGTTTTGTTTAAACGGGTTTGGCTCGGAAAGGTCGGTAAAATACGAGCTTTTAAGCAGTTCAATCCAAAGGCGAAGTCTAGCGATTTCGCATGAATTTGGATTTATATCCACGCCAAAAAGGCAGTTTTCGATGAGCCCAGCTTTTTCGTTAAATATCGTTTTTTGAATAATTTGCCCTGCCTCATCGGCACTTTTTGGGCGAGAATAGTAAAAGCGAGTGCTATCACTATACATAATATCTAATTCATCGTTTTCATATTTAATTTTTGCTTTTAATAATTTGCCATTTTCATCGACTAGAATTCCAAGACGCGATTTAAGGGAAATTATGTAATTTAATGCTGAAACTAGAAAATAACCGCTTCCAACGGCAGGATCGCAAATTTTTATATCATTGATAATAGCATTTAACCTTTTAAATAAAGCCGTCATATCGCTACTTTTTTGCAATTTTAGTTCTATTATATTTTCAAGTTTATCAATATCTAAATCATCAAAATTTAAATCAAATTCTTTCGCAAATCTCTCTAAAACGATTTTATTTATACTCTCTTTACACATATAGCCTGTAATAAAGCTTGGCGTATAAAATGAACCGTCTTTGTAGCCGTTTAGTCGCTCGAAAACTTGACCCAAAACAGCAGAACTGATAAGGTCTGATTTGTTCTCGTCGCTGTGGTTCTCGCCAAAGTCGAAACTATCTAAAAACTCAAATAGGTATTGTAAAAACGGCATTTCGCCTGTGAGTTTTTTGTGTTTTTCATCAAAAAGGCTTGTGTGAGCGTAAATTTGGATAGTTACGCCGTTTTCTAGCTGATTTATTTCTAGCGTTTTTTCGATTTCTTGTTTGGTAAAAATGCTTGAATTCAGATACGGCAAGTAGGCAAATTTGCTTCCGCTTCGGTGCAGGTCGGATAGTGGTTTGGCTAAAATGTTAAAAAATAATTCGTGTAAAGTATCAAAATCTGGGATTTTAGAGATATTTAGGAATTTTAAATTTTTATAGTCGTCAAGCCCCCCCCCGACGGAATTTTTGTTAAAATTTAGTAAATTTGTTTCGATTAATTTTAAAAATAAAATTCTATTTAACCATAAAATTATAAGTTGCATTGTGGTTTCAAATGACGGAGTGCTTAGCCTTGCAAAAATATTTTCATAAAGGCTTCCTGCCACGCCGTTAGGCTGTAATGAACCGCCTTGTTTTTCTTTTAAACCTAAAATGTATAAAAGCTCATCATAGAATTTCTTGCTGATTTTGTTGGGGTCGTAGCTAAATTCGCCAAGCAAAAAATCTTTTGAAAATGCTTTGTAAAAGGCTTTTGATTTGTTTGGATTATCTGGGTTAAAATCGTTTATGTTTAAGTGTAGGGCTTGGATTTGCTTGTTTTTGAAAAATTCATCTGAATTTATTATTTTTTCGCAACCTTTGTAAAATTCGTCTGTATTGCTAACATTAGTATATAATTCTCTAAATTTATTATTTTTGAGAAATATCTTTTTAAATTCCTCAGCTTTAAAAATATAAAAATTCTCAAAATCGGTAATAATGATATGTTTAAGGCTAAAATTTAATCTTTTTTCTTGTTCTCTAAAATAATACAAAATGCACTCGTGCAAAGCTTTTTTGTTTGCATCAAATTCGCTTATAAAATCGCCCTTGCCCTGCCTTTTAGCTTCAATGATAACATAAGGATTGGTATCTTTATTATCTTTCATTAATGCTAAATCAATCGCACTTTGCGCTGTTGTGCCACTTTGAGAGTATTGACTATTTGCGACAAATTCAAGCTTTTCAAAAAACTTACTTAAAGCATTTGCAACAATTGCAGGTTCGCCATGCTCTGAATATGCACGCAATTTTGACTTGTAAAATTCGACTGCTTCATTAAATTTTTCAGCATTTTTAACTTCATTTTTCCAAAGAAATTTATCAATAAAATTTTGCGGTTCGAGTAAATTTAGTATTAGTTTCATAAATTTGCCTTTGATTTGAGTTTGCAAATTTTAGCCAAACATTTATAAAAAGGCTTTTAAAGGCAATTTATAAATTTTTAAATTTATACTTGTATCGTTGCAGTTGTGAAATGTTGCCGAGAATTCCGCCTTGGTGGATATATAAGACTTCGTTTGCGAATTTATCGCGGTTAGCTAAAAGCGTGAGAAGTCCAACGGGGTCATAAATGAGATCAAATTCTATACCGGTTTGCGCACGGGCTTTCTGCCAAATTTCATAAAGTTCGGCATAAGGTTTTGCAAAGTGAAATTTGCGTGGTGGGGGCAAAATTTGCACTTTTGAAGCTTTATCTAGGGCGAGTATTTGCTCTTTTAGATACTCCCTGTCGCCTACGCAAGGCGTGGTAAAAACGCTAAATTTGGTATGTTTTGCTAGATAACACGCACTCGCCCCCGTTCCGCTTGGCAAAAAAATGTCAAAATCTCGCCCGTGCGTGGTGGCAAATCTGTCGATAAATTCGCCCTGCACAGCAAAACCAAACTCAGCTTCACTTTGAGCCACACCCTCTTCGATAAAAATCGCACTCTCATCGCAAAGACTTAGTGCAAATTCACGGCGATTTTTGTTTTCATAAATTTTCATACCATTTTCAAGCGAAAATTTAAAATTTCCACACGGATTTTGCCTTAAATTTTCGCTTATGTGATCAACTACAAACTCGAAATCAAGCCCTTTTAGCCTAGCAAAAACGCTTAATGAATACATCGCATTTGACTGAGATGAGCCGTAGCTGACGATTTTTTTAAATTTGCTTAAATCGGCGTTTAGATAGTAGTGCAGTTTTCTAGCTTTGTTACCGTTAAAAAGCCCGAGCAGGTCGTCCCGCAAAAGCCAAAATTTAAAGCCGTCAATGCAAATTTGCTCTATTTTTGGATTTTCAAATTTAAAGACATGGTCGCGCAAAGTGCCGAAATTTAGGCTAATTTGCTGTTTTGTTTCCGTCATATTCTAAAAATTTGCGAATTTCTTCCATCGCTTCTTTATTTGAAAGCGTAAATTTGATCTCGATCCGCCTACTAGCGTCTTTATCTTCGACGCCACCGACTAAAACAGGCGACATAAAGCTTCTACCGCTAGCGATGAGATATTTTCGAAGTCGCTCGTCGGTGTTCCATGAATTTATGAAATTCATCACTTCTAGCGCCCTATTTTGCGATAGTTTAAGGTTATAAAGATACTCGCCGTCGCTGTCAGTGTGTCCTTCGATGATGATTTGATCTAAATTTGCTCTAATCTCATCATTGTTTAAAAGCGTTTCAAAGTAGCTTTTTAGCGTGGTTTCAAGCTCAGGCTTAATCTCATCTTTTAAGACTGCTTCGCCCTTGTCAAAAAGCACTTGCGATGAGAGTTTTATCGCGCCACTTTCTTCGTCAATGCTGATTTTATCGCTAAGTTTCTCTTTTATGTCGGCTATGACCTTGACTTTCATACCCGTTAGGTTGCGAATTCGGTTTTTTGTAACATTTAAATCACGCAAAATTTGGTTGAAGTCGCTCTCTTTTTGGCTGAGTTGATCGAGCAAAAATGCGATTTTAAGCTCGTTTTGTGTGATTGTTGCGTTCGCTTCGTTTTTTTGCGCTTCTAGGTTTCGCAAAATTTCGTTCATATCGAAATTCTCTTTTTTCAGCTTTTCTGCCATTTCTGTGAGATCTTCGATTTGGATAAAATATATTGAATTTTGCTTTCTAAGATCGATATTTTCGACATTTAACTCTTCTAATCTGTCGCTAAAAATTTTATTCAACGCTTCTAGCTCGGCAGTTTTTTTCTCTTCATTTTGCAGACTTAAAATCGCACTTGCAAAATCTTTTTTTTGCTGTTCTAACGCACTTTCGGTGCTTTCTAGGCTGGTTTGAGTTAAAAAATATTTAACGATAATCCCGCCCACAAGCAAAACAAAAACAAATAGCAAACCAGCCATCAAGTCCGCATAAACGACCCAAAATGAGCTTTCTTCGTTGTTAGTTTTCATTTTCTTTTTCTTTTAAATCAATATCGGCAAGTGATTTTTTAAGCTCTTCGATAATGTCGGAGTTGTCGAATTTACCGATATTTTCGTCTTTAAAAATTTGTTTAAAATCATCGACTATTGTTTTTATTTCGCTTTTGACACTTTGATTTAAAATTTCTTTATTTTGCAAAATTTGAGAATTTAGCGAACCAAGCGAACTTTGCAAATTTTTTAACTCTTGTGATAACAAATTTGCAATATTTTCAAATCTATCCGTTTTTTGCGTGGTAAAATTTGCGAATTTGACCTGCTCGTCGGCAACGCCCTTTTGGATATAGGCTAAATTTTGCGAAACGGATTTTAAAATCGAAATAATCTCAGCGTAGCTTTCGCTTACTCTTTTTTGCGTGATATTCGAATTTACAAGCATTTCGTTTGATTTTTCAAGCTCGGCAGAAGTAAGTTTTAGCGTTTCTTCTTCTAAGCTCACAATCTTTTGGAAATTTTGGAATTTTTCTTCAATCGACCTGCTAAGTTTTTCGTTAAATTCGCCACTTGCCATACTTTCGAAGTGCTTTGCCGCCTTTTCGTTTTTATCCAAAATTTCTTGCAAATAGCTTTGCATAATCTCATCTTTATGCCAAAAAAAGTTTCTTGTAGCGAATTTGTATTTTGTAACCAAATTTTGGTATTTGCTAATGCCTTTTTTCTCAAAATAAATCCACCAAAGTGCAAGAAAAATACCATAAATAGAGACATAAAACGCCGTTCCAACGCCGCCAAGAAGCTGGGCGATCTCTTTTTCGAGCGAATTTATATCGCTTGAAGAAAACTGTGGCATAGAAATGGCAATACTGATAAAGGTTCCTAAAATTCCTAGCATTGGGAAAATTCCCGCTGCAACAGAAGCGTAGTTTGGATTTCGCAAATTTAGTGCGTATTCGTCACTAAAATCTTCAAATTTAGCGTCGCTTTTTTTCTTACCTGCGATGACTAAAAGGTGCGACATAATGAACTCTTTAAGCTCTTTTTTAAAGTTATCAATCCTGCTTTCAAATGCGCAACAGCCGTATTCTGCGTTATGTCGTGCTAAAATAAGCGCAATGACAAGCAAAATCGCCATCATCACAATCGAGTGAAGCTCGACCTTAAAATCGATAACTTTTAAAAATCCGAGCAAAAATACCACAAAAATCGCAATCGGCACAAAAACAATTTTTAGATAAACTCCTATTTGGGA